>JANYCJ010000128.1 GCA_025360345.1 Alphaproteobacteria bacterium
CATGGAAGGCCACTTCCATGCGGCCAAAGCCGATGATGATATTTTTAGCGTAATCGGGCTGAATTTCGAAAAAGTCGCCTTCGTCCACAACGCGTTCCAGCAGCTCCTTCATGTTGTAGGGGCGGTTTGCATTCTCGGGCACGAGGGTGTTGAGCGACATTTCCACCCGGTCGGCAGGGTCTGACGTGGGGCGCACGGGTACGCCGGAGCGGTTGCTCAGCGGCAGGAAGTTGAACATGCGGCGGGTTTGCAGAAGGGTTTCGATGTCGTTGTTATAGGCGAGGTCGGCCACGCCGGTTTTGTGGGTGTGGGTGTCCGCACCGCCGAGGTCTTCCTGAGTCACGATTTCGTGGGTCACGGTTTTCACCACTTCGGGGCCAGTTACGAACATGTAGGAGCTGCCGCGCACCATGATGATGAAATCGGTGAGCGCGGGAGAATATACCGCACCACCGGCGCAGGGGCCCATGATAACAGAAATTTGGGGAATGACGCCGGAGGCCAGCACATTGCGCTGGAAGATTTCAGCGAAGCCACCGAGGGAGTCCACGCCTTCCTGAATGCGCGCACCGCCGGAATCCAGCAAGCCGATCACAGGTGCACCGACTTTCATGGCCATGTCGAGGATCTTGCAGATCTTCTGGGCATTGGTTTCCGAAAGCGAACCACCGAGCACGGTGAAATCCTGGCTATAAACGAATACGACGCGGCCATTGATCGTGCCGTGGCCGGTGACGCAGCCGTCGCCGGGGACTTTGTTGTTTTCCATGCCGAAGTTGACGCTGCGGTGCTCGACGAACATATCATATTCTTCGAAGGAATCGGGATCGAGCAGGACTTCGAGGCGTTCGCGGGCGGTGAGCTTGCCCTTGGCGTGCTGGGCTTCGATACGTTTTATGCCGCCGCCTTCGCGAGCCTGATCGCGCTTGGTTTCAAGTTCAGAAATTACCGTGGTGCTACGCATGGGTTTCACTTCCGTCAGGGTTTCCGGGGTTTTTGTTTCCACCGTCTTTTTACTAGCGAGGGTCATCCATTCATCCATTATTCATTGGGCCGAATTGCTTAACGGCCGCAGGGCGGTTTTTTCACTGTTTAGTAAACATCTCAGCGGGGTCCAAGCAAGTCCAAAAAATGGCCCGCGGCTATAATTTCCTCTTGCATTCTGGCTGCGCGCTTGTCGGCTTCGAAGTCGCGCCCCCAGGTTTCGGCCTGCTGTTCCTCTTCCAGCCGGGAAAGCTGGAAGGCCGTTTCGGCTGTGATATGTTTTTCGGTTACGGCAATTGCCAATGCCACGGAGGAAAAACTTGCCGAAAGCATACAGGCGCCGGAAAGGCGCATAGTGTCGAGATGGCTTAAGTATTTGCGGATGGCTTCGTGCAGGGCCGGGCTTTGGTCTACGGGCATTACGCCGGTAGTGGTTTCCCATTTGGCGCCGAGCTTCTGCGCTGTCCAGTCCAGCACAGGGTTCCACTGGGCTTCCTGCTTTTTAAGCAGGGCGGTGGAGGAGCTGGAACGGTAGACCAGCGCATCGGTATCAACATAGGTGAGCAAGGATTCCACAATCAGTTCGCGCTGCTGCTCGATACGGTCAATGGCGGTCTGGGCCAGTGTGGTGAGGGGCATTTTACCGGCAGCGAATTTGCCGTGGGTGCGCCACTCTTGCGCCATAGCCTCGGCTAGCGCCTTGGTGGGCACGAGCATGGGCAGCTTTTGCGGCGTAAGCAGCGCTTTACCGCCTGCCTGAATGGCGTAAGCGTTTTCGGTTCCGATGATGGTGTAATCTGCGGTCATAGGCTCTTCATTAATGGCAAAATACGGGCTTCGCAAGCGAAGGATTGGCAGTATCCCCTGCCCGCTTGGGCCGCGGGGATTATTTCTTAGGCACGTGCAGGCCTAAGGCTTTGAAACTCTGCACCATGTGGGGTGGCAGAGGGGCGGTGATATCGACAGCTTTCGCGCCGAGCATAGCAGGGATGACGATGCGGCGGGCGTGAAGGTGGAGAATGTTTTCGACTCCCAAGGCCTCGGCATCCACATTCGAGCCGCCGTATTTGTGGTCGCCGACGATGGGGCAATCGATAGCGGCCATGTGCACGCGCAGCTGGTGCATACGGCCTGTTAAAGGCTTCAATTCGACATGGGCGAATTTGCGGGCAAGGGTATCTAGCACGCGATATTCGGTCTTGGCGAATTTACCCTCGTCTTCATCCACAGTGACCTGCTCGCGGCCACCTTCCGATTTGGCGAGCTTGTTCAGCGGCAGGTCGATCAGCCCCTCGGTGGGCAGAGGCGAGCCGTTGACCAGCGCCCAGTAGGTTTTGTCTATCTGTTTCCCGGCAAAGCCCTTGCCCAATAGGGCCGCGACTTTCGCGGTTCGGGCCAGTACCAGCGCACCGCTGGTGTCGCGGTCAATGCGGTGAATGAGTTTGGGGCGGTCCTTGGCGTCGAATTTCAGAGCATCGAGCATGTCGTCGATATTTTTACCGACCTTGGTTCCGCCTTGTACCGCCAAGCCCTGCGGCTTGTTGATGACGATGATGTTTGCGTCTTTATAAAGCACCATTTTCTGGATGTCGGCGGCGTCGGATTCGCTGACAGGGCGCTTTGGCTTTACCTTTGTTTCGAGCATGACTTCGGGGCAGGTGATGACCTGCCCGGTTTGCACGCGGTCGGAGGTCTTGGCTTTTTTGCCATCCACGCGGATCAGGCCTTTGCGGAGGTGCTTTTCCAGCAGCGAATGGGGAAAGCCCTCATAGTTGCGCTTGAACCAGCGGTCAAGGCGGATGTCGTTATCTTCGTCGGTGACGGGGGTATCTTTCTGGTTCACTTAGCTTACCAGTTTCTGCACCAGAAGCATGGCGGCAAAGAGGGCGAGAACAGAGAGAATGATGGAGCCGAAGACGTAGGCTGCAGCCTGGCCGATGAGGCCTTTTTCGATGAGCATGAACGTGTCCAGACTAAAGGTTGAAAAGGTGGTGAAGCCGCCGAGAACGCCCACTGCGAAAAGCAAATGGAGGTCTTTCTGACGGTCTGGCAGGAGAAGCGCGATGACGGCAATCCAGAGCCCCATGAGAAAAGAGCCACTGATATTGACGACGAAGGTGCCGTAGGGGAACGGGGTGTTATGGAGCTTGCCGATGAGCGACATGGCGACATAGCGGCAGATGGAGCCGAAAGCGCCGCCAAATGCCACATACATCAGGGAAAGCATATTCATTTAGGGTAGCCTTACGGTTATGGTCAGGGCATTGCCGGCACGCAAATAGGTGATGCGCCATTGTTTGCTACGCGTATTCATAGTCTGTTCAAGTGTTTGCGTCGATGTAATTTTCGTGCCGTTAACATCTATGATGATATCGCCGCGGGTGAGGCCAAGGCTGATGCCGATACCGCCGTCGGCGGCATCCATGACCACTACGCCGCTGGAAGCATCCGGCAGGTCCATTTCAATAGCTAGCGCCGGCGAGAGATTGGCTACCGTCAGGCCACTCAGCGGCTCGCGGCCTTTAAGGAGGCGAGCGTCACGGGCAGGATTTTCTGGCGGGGAGGCGAAGCTTGCCTGAATTTTGAGGGGTTTTGAGGCGCGCATAATGTCCAGCTCGCCGGGGGTGTTGATTTTTGAAAGGGCGAGGCGGTATTGGAGGTCCTGCTCGCTGTTAATGGGTGCGCCATTCAGGGCAAGCACCACGTCGCCCGCTTTAAGCCCGGCTTTTTCGGCGGGGGAGCCGGGGTAGATATCCTTGGCCAGCACACCTTTGGGTGCCTTCATGCCGATGGATTCGGCGATTTCCGGGGTGACGGGCTGAACGGAAAGGCCGAGCCACGGGCGCACCACCTGGCCGCCTTTTACCTGGCTTTCAAGCAAGGTGGCGACCATGTTGGCGGGAATGGCAAAGCCGATGCCCTGTGAGCCGCCGGAGCGTGAATAAATGGCGGTGTTAATGCCGATGAGCTTGCCGTCCATGCCGACCAGCGCGCCGCCAGAGTTTCCGGGATTGATGGCCGCGTCGGTCTGGATGAAGAAGTTATAATCCGATACGCCCTCCGCGTGGCGGGCAAGGGCGGAGACGATGCCGTTGGTGACTGTCTGGCCTACGCCGAAAGGATTGCCTATAGCAAGCACCAGTTCGCCCACTTCGAGTGTGTCGGAATCGCGCAGTTCGAGATAGGGCAGTTTTTCCGGAGCCTTGATTTTCAGGAAAGCAAGATCGGCGCGGGAGTCCTTTAGCATGACCTGCGCTGCGAACTCACGGTTATCGGCAAGCACCACGGATATTTCCTGCGCGTCTTTTACCACGTGCAGCGAGGTGACGATGATGCCCTCGGGCTTTATGATGACACCGGAGCCGAGGGAGCTTACCACCTGCTCGCGCTGGCGACCGGCAAAATTACGGGGCCCGCCACGGCCAAAGAACTGCTGGAAAAAAGGGTCGTTCATGAAAGGGGACTGGTCTTCCACGGCAACGCGGCTCTTGGTGTAAATGTTGACGACCGCGGGGGCCGCGCGCCTGACCAGCGGCGCGAAGGACATTTTCATCTGCATCTGCGAAGATGGCACCGTTACAGCCATGTCATCGGCAAAGGCCGCCAGTGGCAGGAGGCTAATAGCAAGAGCGGCGGCAAGCGCCCTGCCCTTCCCTATGGTATGCTTATCCGTCATTGGTTCTCCGAATCATAAAAAAAGCAGCCAGGTCAAGGGCTGCTTTTCTACATTATCTGGCCTAAAAAGTAAATTCTTAAGCGGCGACGGCTTCTTCACCCATTACCGGGCCGGAATCTTTGCCTTTAGCGGATTCATCGCGTTCTACGAACTCGATGATGGCCATTGGAGCATTGTCACCATAGCGGAAGCCAGCTTTAAGCACGCGGGTGTAGCCACCGGCGCGGCCTTTGTAACGGTCAGCCAGAGTGGTGAACAGCTTTGCGGTCAGGTCTGCGTCTTTCAGCATGGACAATACCTGGCGACGGGCGTGGAGGTCGCCGCGTTTGCCCAGCGTCACGAGCTTTTCAACGATAGGGCGCAGGTCTTTGGCCTTGGGCAAGGTGGTCGAAATCTGTTCGTGCTTGATCAGGGCTTGCGCCATGTTCGAGAACATCGACTTGCGATGTGCACTTTTACGACCTAACTTGCGGCCAGACATCTGGTGGCGCATGGGATTATCCTTCTCTCAATTAGCAGTTTATACTTAGTACGGATCCTCGTACTTGCGTGCGAGTTCCTCGATGTTTTCAGGCGGCCAGCCCGGTACTTCCATACCAAAGCGCAGGCCGATTTTTGCCAGTTTTTCTTTGATTTCGTTCAAAGATTTGCGGCCGAAATTGGGGGTTTTGAGCATTTCTGCTTCGGTCTTCTGCACCAGGTCGCCAACATAGACGATGTTGTCGTTCTTGAGGCAGTTGGTGGCGCGAACAGAGAGTTCGTCCAGATCGTATACCTTCTTGAGCAGGTAAGGGCTGAACGGCAGTTCGGGCTTGGATTCTTCTTTCTTTTCGACCTTGGACTCTTCGAAGTTGATGAAGAGCTGGAGCTGGTCCTGCAGGATGCGGGCGGCGAGAGCCACGGCATCTTCTGCTTTGACAGAACCATCGGTTTCGATGGTCATGGACAGCTTGTCGTAATCCGTGATCTGGCCTACGCGGGCATTTTCAACCTTGTAGGACACTTTGACCACGGGGGAGAACAGGGCATCGACGGGGATGAGGCCAATCGGCGCATCCTGAGCGCGGGTGGCGCGGACATAGCCCTTGCCGGTTTCCACCGTCATTTCGATGTTCAGCTTGGCACCCTTATCCAGCGTGCAGATAACATGGTCTTTGTTGATGACTTCGACGCCGGAGCCGGTGTCGATCATGCCAGCTTTTACTTCGCCGGGGCCAGTGGCGGTGAGCATGATGCGCTTCTTTTCCGAAGAGTCGGAGCGCAGGCGCAGCTCTTTGATGTTCAGGATGATGTCGGTGACGTCTTCACGCACGCCCGGGACGGAAGAGAACTCGTGGAGAACGCCTTCGATCTTGATGGAGGATACTGCAGCGCCCTGCAGGGAAGACAGCAGAATGCGGCGAAGGGCAACGCCCAGAGTGTGGCCAAAGCCGCGTTCCAGCGGTTCTGCGACAATGGTTGCCTGGCGCGGGTTGTTCTTGGAAGCGGCGATATCGAGCTTGGTCGGTTTAATGAGATCTTGCCAATTCTTTGCTAACACTTTTGGACCCCTGAATAACTATGCTTACTGAAAAAAGTCGTCGTATGTTCGTTGAGCCGTAATTATACGCGGCGGCGCTTCGGAGGGCGGCAACCGTTATGCGGCACGGGCGTTACGTCCTTGATGGAGGTAACCACAAAGCCTACGGTCTGCAGCGCGCGGAGAGCGGATTCACGGCCAGCGCCGGGACCCTTCACTTCGACCGCCAGCACTTTCATACCATGTTCCTGTGCCTTGCGGCCAGCATCTTCCGCCGTAACCTGTGCGGCATACGGGGTGGATTTGCGCGAGCCTTTGAATCCATGGTGACCGGCCGAAGACCAGGACACGGTGTTGCCCTGCGTATCGGTGATGGTAACGATGGTGTTGTTGAAGGATGCGTTTACATGCGCAACACCGGTGGAGATATTTTTGCGTTCGCGCTTTTTGATGCGAGCGGTAGCTTCTTTAGCCATACAAAATCCAATCTACTTTACTAATTACTTGGTCACCATCTTTTTACCGGCAATGGCTTTCGCCTTGCCTTTACGGGTGCGTGCGTTGGTGTGGGTGCGCTGGCCGCGGACGGGCAGCTTCTTACGATGGCGCAGGCCACGGTAGCAGCCCAGGTCAACCAGGCGCTTTATGTTCATGGAAACTTCGCGGCGGAGATCACCTTCCACAGTGTAGTCGCGGTCAATGATTTCGCGGACACGGATCACTTCCGAGTCGTTGAGCTGATGCACGCGTTTTTCACGCGGCAAATCCGCTTTTTCGCATATTTCAGCGGCCTTTACGCGGCCAATGCCATGAATATAAGTCAGGGCAATGTCCAGCCTTTTGGCGGAAGGAATGTTTACACCAGCAATACGAGCCACAAAAAACCTCTAAAAATTAACAGTTTACAATATTTTTACGTTAAGAGGAGGATGGATGATAGGGATATTTATCATTCCGTCAACCCCAATTTTCACAATTTCTTCATCAATCAGTGTTGGGCGGCGATTTTTTCCTTTGTCCCCAATACTTTTTCGATCTGGCGGGTTACTTCGTCGATATCCGCCAGGCCGTCAATGGTCGTTAGAACCCCTACTTTCATATAGTATGGAAGCAGCGGCGCGGTCTGGCGGTGATAGGCCTCCAGGCGCTTGGTTACGGTTTCCGCCTTGTCGTCTTCGCGGCGGGAGAAGGTTGCAGAGCCACATTCGTCGCACACGCCAGCGGCGTGGGGCTTTTTGAAAGTGTCATGGTAGCCCGCGCCGCATTTGGCGCAAGAATAACGACCTACGATGCGCTCGACCAGCTGCTGGTCATCCACTTTGAGTTCGATGACGTGGTTCAGGGCTTTCTTTTCGGATTTCAGCATGTCGTCGAGGGCCTTGGCCTGCGCTTCTGTGCGGGGGAAGCCGTCGAGAATGAAACCCTTCTGGCAGTCGGGCTGCTGGATGCGGTCGCGGATCAGGTTAATCATGATCTCGTCCGGCACGAGCTGGCCGGCGGCCATGATCGACTGAGCCTGCTTACCAAGGGCGGAGCCGGAGGTTACTGCGGCGCGCAGCATGTCCCCGGTGGAGAGCTTAGCGAAGCCATAGTCCTTAGCGAGATAATCGGCCTGGGTGCCTTTGCCTGCGCCCGGAGGGCCGAAGAGGATGAGGTTCATTATTTAATTCTCCCTTTAAGACGGGCCTTCTTGATGAGGCCTTCGTATTGGTGGGCGAAGAGGTGGGACTGCACCTGAGTCGAAAAGTCGATGGCGACGCTTACCACGATGAGCAGGCCGGTGCCACCGAGTTGGAAAGGCACGGCATATTTCGCCACAAAGAGTTCCGGCATGACGCAGACGAACGCGATGTAGGCAGAGCCCAACACTGTGAGACGGGTAAGCACGTAATCCAGATATTCGGCGGTCTGCTGGCCAGGACGAATGCCCGCGATGAAGCCGCCATTTTTCTTGAGGTTGTCGGCGGTTTCAGCCGGGTTGAAGACGATGGAGGTGTAGAAAAAGCTGAAGAAAATAATGAGCGCCACGTAGAGCACGATATAAAGCGGCTGGCCATGGGCGAGGTAGGTGGAGATAACCTGCATGATGCCGGTGCCATCCTGCGCGTGGAAAGAGGCGATGGTCAGGGGAAAAAGCAGCAGGGAGCTGGCGAAAATAGGGGGGATAACGCCGGCAGTATTAAGCTTTAAGGGCATGTGGCTGGATTCGCCGCCATACATTTTATTGCCCATCTGGCGCTTAGGATACTGGATGATGATGCGGCGCTGGGCGCGCTCCATGAACACAATCAGCGTAATGATGGCAACCACGGTGAAGATGATAACGAAGATGAAAGGGGTGGAAATGACACCGGTGCGGCCGAGTTCCAGCGTCTTGCCGATGGCGTTTGGCAGGTTCGATACAATGCCGGTGAAGATTATCATGGAAATGCCGTTGCCGATCCCGCGGGCGGTGATCTGCTCGCCCAGCCACATCAGGAACAGCGTACCGCCGGTCAGGGTGATGGTTGAGGTGAAACGGAAGAACATGCCGGGGTCGATCACAGCGGAGCCATTGGCGCCGGTCATGCCTTCAAGGCCAACGGACAAGCCATAGCCCTGGAAAGCGGCGAGGAACACGGTGCCATAGCGGGTGAACTGGTTGATCTTGCGGCGGCCTGCGTCGCCCTCTTTCTTAAGGGTGGCGAGCTGTGGCACGGCTACGGTCAGGATCTGGATAATGATGGAGGCCGAGATATAAGGCATCACGGCGAGGGCGAAAATGGTCATACGCTGGAGTGCGCCGCCAGAAAACATATTGAATACGCCCAATACACCGCCCTGATGCTTAGCGAAAATTTCCGACAAGATGCGCGGGTCGATGCCCGGAACGGGAATGTAAGTGCCGATGCGATAAACGATCAGGCACCCAATAAGGAAATAAAAGCGTTTTTTTAGCTCAGTGGCCCGGGAGAGCACGCTGAGATTCATGTTCGAGGCGAGGCGTTCGGCGGCTGACGTCATGAAAACTACTTTATAAGAAGAGCTATGGTTTCAAAAACTGGTGCGCCCCCTGCCCTATTGCCAGCATTAGGGGCGCACCGTATTTTTGACGCGAGCCGGATTTACGCGGCTGCTGCTTCGGGTAATATAACCTTGCCGCCGGACTTTTCAACCGCAGCCTTGGCAGCTTCGGAAGCAAAGTTCACCGAGAGGGTGATCTTGGTGGTGAGGGCGCCTTTAGCGAGGAGCTTTACGACCTTGGCAGCCTTGCGGACGAGGCCAGCCTTTTTCAGGGTTTCCAGGTCTACGGTACCTTTGGCATCGAGCGTGCCGGCGTCAATCGCCTTCTGCAGGGAAGACAGGTTCACCACTTCATATTCCTTGCGGAAATGGTTGTTGAAGCCACGCTTGGGCAGGCGGCGGTGAATGGGGGTCTGGCCACCTTCAAAACCGTTGATGCGCACGCCGGTGCGGGCCGTCTGGCCTTTACCGCCGCGGCCGGAGGTCTTACCCTTGCCGGAGCCGATACCACGGCCTACGCGCATCTTGCGATGCTTGGAGCCAGGGTTGCCTTTGAGTTCATTGAGTTCCATTGTTCTTGTCCTTAGCTTACTTTTTCGACTTTAACGAGGTGGCGGACCTTGTAGATCATGCCACGCACGGCGGGGTTGTTTTCCAGAACGCGGCTTTTATGGCGCTTGTTCAGCCCGAGGCCGATCAGGGTTGCTTCCTGGTCGTGGCGGCGGCCGATGGAGCCGATGAGCTGGGTCACTTTTACCTTGCCGTCAACGGGCTGGGTGGTGCCGCCGCCCTTTTTCAGAGGCGCTGGCTTCAGGCTTGCCTTTGGGGCCATTGCGACCTTGGGGCCTTTTTCGGCCTTTGGCGCCTTGGGAGCCTTGGGCGCTTTTGGAGCTGAGGTATTCTTCACAGCTTTCGGCTTGGCGATCTTGCCGCCTTCAGTGGTGGTTGCCATGGGAATTATTCCTTATCGGTCTTGGTGTCAGTGTTTTTGCCAGATTTCTTTTCTTCACGGCGTTCGACGATTTCGCCCACTTTCTTACCACGCTTTGCAGCGACGGCGCGGGGGGATTTCATGCTGTCGAGCGCATCGAAGGTGGCTTTTAACATGTTGTGCGGATTGGAGGTGCCTACGGATTTGGCAACTACGTCCTGCACGCCAAGGGCTTCAAATACAGCGCGCATCGGGCCACCGGCAATGATGCCGGTACCGACTGGAGCGGTGCGGATGATGACCTTGCCGGCGCCGAAGCGGCCGTAAAGATCGTGATGCAGGGTGCGGCCTTCGCGGAGCGGAATACGCACCATCGACTTTTTTGCCGAGTCGAGGGCTTTGCGCATGGCGTCGGACACTTCTTTCGCCTTGCCGGAGCCGTAGCCTACTTTGCCTTTACCATCGCCGACTACAACCAGTGCGGCGAAACCGAAACGACGGCCACCTTTCACTACTTTTGCGACGCGGTTGATGGAAACCAGCTTATCAATCAGATCGCTGCCTTCTTCGCGGCTATTGGAATTTTCGTTGCGATTTTCGCGTGCCATTTTTGATACCTTTACGATTAGAATGAGAGGCCAGCTTCACGTGCCGCGTCGGCGAGCGCCTTGACGCGACCGTGGAACAGATAGCCACCACGATCAAATACTACTTCTTTCACATTGGCGTCTTTGGCGCGTTTTGCGATCAGCGTACCTACGGACTTCGCTGCTTCCACGGTGGACGTAGATTTGAGCGAGGACTTGACGTCCTTGTCCAGCGACGAAGCGGCAGCAAGGGTTACGCCCTTGGTGTCGTCGATGAGCTGGGCGTAGATATGCTTGCCGGAGCGGAATACGGAAAGACGCACACGGTCTGCCGCTTTCTTGCGGAGCGAAAAGCGGACACGTTCCTTGCGGCGTGCGTGTAATGCTTTGGATTTTACGGCCTGTGACATTATTTCTTCTTCCCTTCTTTCTTACGTACATATTCGCCGACCTTGCGAACGCCTTTACCCTTGTAGGGTTCGGGCTTGCGAAGCGAGCGGAGTTCCGCAGCCACCTGGCCTACGAGTTTCTTGTCGTAGCCGGAGATGGCGATAGCGGTGGGTTTTTCGCAGACGATAGTGATGCCGGCGGGAATGGAGAACTTGATTTCATGGCTGAAACCCAGCGACATGGTCAGGAAGTTCTTATCGGCCGCAGCACGGAAACCGACGCCAAGGATTTCGAGATTGACGGTGAAGCCCTTGGATACGCCTTCAACCATATTATTGAGCTGGTTGCGATACGTGCCCCACATGGTGCGCGCGCGGGCCGACTTGTCAATGGGGTGTACCCATGCCTTGCCGTCCTTCACTTCAACTTTTACTTCGGGGGCGAGACGGGTTTTCATTTCACCCTTGCCACCTTTTACCGAGAGATCCGACCCGGAGACCGATACGGTCACACCCGAGGGAATCGCTACCGGCTGTTTACCAACACGAGACATGATGTCCTACCTTCTTAACTAAAATACGCTGCACAATACTTCGCCGCCGACATTGGCCTGGCGAGCATCGAAATCCGACATCACACCTTTGGAGGTGGAGAGGATGGCGATGCCGAGACCATTATAATATTTCGGCAGCTTGGAGATTTCACAATAAACGCGGCGGC
>JANYCJ010000163.1 GCA_025360345.1 Alphaproteobacteria bacterium
GGGAGTTTACGGCGATGCCGGCGGCGAAGTCGAGGTAGCGCGTGCCGTCGGGGGCGTAGAGATATGCGCCCTCGCCTTTGGTGATAGTGATGTTGGAACGCCGGTAGACCGGCAAGACCGAAGACATCGCAGACCCGTTTACGGATTTAGAAAAACGCTGATTATCTGCCTTATGACGGGGTGTGTCAAGGGGCGCATATGGCTGTTTTTTTAATATGTTACCTAAAATTTGCGTAATTGGGCGCGGATGGTATATTAACCTTTTTGTTAATTATTGGGGGATACACCATGCCGCGCAAAGTACGGGATTTTAAATCGGTTGCAAGCCTGCCGCTGGCGGCGCGCAGCTTAGTGGCGGAGGCCGACCGTGAAAATAGCCGCAAGCGCAAGAGCGTGGATGCGATGGGCGAGATTCCCCCCGCCTCCTTATTCGGGCCGCTGGCGGTGGCGCTGATGAATGCGCGGGCGCATGGCGAAGACGACAAAGTCTCCGAATATAATGACAAGGCAGCGGAGCTGCGCGGAAAAACAGTGCAAAAGCTGGCGCGGCGGCTGGCGCCGAAGGCCAAGCCCGCGGCAGAGGAAGCATTCGACCTTTCGCAGTTTGACGTGGACGAGCCCACCCCCGCACAGCTGGATGCGTTCGAGGCCTATCTGGAAGGGCACGCGGCGAAGGGCAAGGCGGGCAAGGCAGAACCTGCGGCGGAATATATGCACCGGGCGGAGGCGATTGTAGGGGAATTCATGGCGGCGCTATCGGAAGTGCCGCTGAAAGACCGGGGGCGCTAGCCCTTCAGGCGATAGCCGCTTTTGCACCGCATCCGCTACCAGTCGCCATTGGTTTTTCCGCATTCGCATTCGCCATCATCGTTATAACTGTGACGATGGCCAGACTCGATATAACGCCGCAAGCTGCGCATGATGCAATGCAAGACCTTCCCCATACGCTAATCCCCCACAAAAAAGCGTTATGACCTTAGGAAAATCTTAGCGGAAAATGGCGTTTTTCTCAAGCAAAAAGGGAAATTCTCTAGTTATTATCAACCTTGGGGCGGTTAGCTCTTCAGGCGATAGCCGCTTTTGAAGAGGCGAAGGGTGGCAACCCAGAGCGCCACGTTGGTGGCGGCGAGCACGGCCATGCCCCTGTTCACATTGCCATCGCTATAGCCGATCATGGCGTAGCGGAAACCATCAATCATGTAGAAGAATGGGTTGAAGTGGCAGACATGATACCAGAATTCCGGCAGCTGTTTGATGGAGTAAAACGTGCCGGAGAGGAAGGACAGCGGGGTGATGATGTAGTTGGTGACGGCGGAAAGCTGGTCGAAGGACTGCGCCCACACGGCGGTGAGCACGCCCAGCAGCGCGAGCATGACACTGGCGAGGACGACATAAGCCAGGCCCACGAGCGGGTGTTCGAGGCTGAAAGGCACGAAGCAATAGACCGCGACCGAGACGACAACCCCCACCATGAGCCCGCGCACCACGCCGCCGACGACGAGGCAGAAGGTGATTTCCGCGCCGGTGAGCGGGGGCATGAGGATGTCGATGATGACGCCCTGAATTTTGGCGAGCATGAGGGAGGAGGAGGTGTTGGCGAAGGCGTTTTGCACCACGGCCATCATGATGAGGCCGGGGGCGATGAAGCGGGTGAAGTCCATGCCGTCAACATGACGGCTGCCGCCGCCCATGGCCAGTGTCATGATGGCGAGGAAGAGCAGCGTGGTGATCATGGGGGCCACGACGGTCTGGTTCCAGACCTTCATGAAGCGGAGGATTTCGCGGCTGCACAGGGTGTAGACGCCGATGGTGTTGATTGATTGCATGGCTCATGTCATACTGAAATTAGCTGAAGTGCACAAGCTGATTTGCGCGGCTTTCCTGCCTTTATTACGGTTAGTTCACTATTACCGGATTATTGACACATTCCATGAAAGCTGCCCCTTCAACCACCGGAAAACTTGCTTTTACATGGGTAGATCCCGCGGTTGATTTGGGCAAATATACCATTGACGCTTCCCAGTTTTCCTCCTGGAAGCCTGAAAAAGGCTTTTCCGCGAACCACAAATTATTTTGCGCCGTGCGCAAGGGCGAGGTGGTGGCCATGGCCCAGATTTACCATCACCCCGGCGATGATTGCATGGCGCTGCAATATCTTGAGACGGCGAAAAATGCCAGCGGGCATGGCGTGGGCAAGCTGCTGCTAAGCAAGCTGTTTAGCGAGACACAAGCCCAACACCAATCTATTTCCAGCGACGGGTTTACAGAGCTGGGCAAGGCGCATTTACTGGAAATATGCCTGTCGCAGCCTAATTTCTACAGTGCCGGGCGCTGCTAGGCGGGCGGACTTAGCTTGCGAACACCCAGTTCAGCCTGGCATCCGGGTAGCGTTCCAGCCAGGCTTTCATGGCGGGCGGGGCTTGCACGCCTTCGGCGCCGCGGGGGGCGTTGGTGTAGGCGCGGATGGTTTGCTGGCCGTTGTCGTTGGTGAGGATGGCAGCATAGATATTATGGCTGGTGAGGGAAAGGGCGAGGACGGCTTCTTCCTCGGTGAAGCCATGGGCCATGCCGCCCTGCATCACCAGATAATCGTCGCGCAGCTCGGGGCTGTCCATGACTTCGAGGCGCTCTTTGAGCTTGTCGGCATCAGGGCCCATGAGCTGGGCGAGCATGGGGGAGACGGTGGAATCGGTGAGGATTTTTTCTACGTTATCGCGGTCGGTATATGGTGCGAGGTAGTTGAAGTCCTTGCCGTTGTTGTTAGGGTCTGCATTGAGCGGCAGGGTGGTTTTGGCTTCGGTGACAGCGCCATTGCTGTAGGTTTCGACGATGCGTTTGCCGTAGCCGTCGTAGAAACGGAACTCCACGGCCGTGGGGGTGGCGGTGATTTCAGGCTCGGCGCAATTGCCAAATTCCGGGGTGGTTTTGGCTGCGCCATCTTTTAAGGAAATGAGGACGTAGGTTGCGCCGCAGGCATTGCCGCCGGAGGAGAGCGCCACCAGCACCAGCGATTCATCGCCCAGCTTGTACAGGGGGCCTACGAAATCCACGTACATCTCGTGTTTTTCGAGGATGTCCTTGCCCTTGTAGCTGATGATGCGCTTGCCGATGGGGCCTGCGTCCTTATCCAGCACGGCGCCTTTTTCATCGAGCTGGCGCATGGTGAGGCCGTAGTCGGTGGCCAGCGATTGCACGTAGACGTCGGATTCGTCGGCATGGGCTGCGTGAACAGCGCCGAGAAAGACAATGGTAATCAGGAGCAATTTTTTTAAAAACATCGTGCCCGCCAGCATGGTTGCGTTGCGCTTATTCATGCTACAAAACCACCCTGATGGCCATATAATAATTCGGAAGCGGGTCAGCCCGTGGTGAGCTTGCGGATACGTTTGCTGATCTCGATGACGGCAAGCGAGGCTTGCTGCGTATTAGCCGAAATATCTTTCGTAACCGCATTTTGCTCTTCAACGGCACCGGCGACTCCCGTGACGTAGCCACTCAACAGGTTTGTGGCACCGACAATTTCATTGATGCTGGCGGTCACTTCAGACGAGATATTCTGGACAGCACCGATTTCCGTGGCGATATCGTCGGTGGCTTTCGAGGTTTGCGTGGCCAGATTTTTTACTTCCGACGCGACGACCGCGAAGCCTTTCCCCGCATCACCGGCGCGCGCGGCTTCAATGGTGGCGTTGAGGGCCAG
>JANYCJ010000184.1 GCA_025360345.1 Alphaproteobacteria bacterium
CGCTGCCCTCCCCCACCATGCCCGGCGGCTTTGATTTCGGCCGCTATTATTATTTCAGCAGCATCGGCGGCACCGGCTATTCCCTCTCCCCGGTCGAAATCCTTACCCCCACCACCCCTCCCGGCTGGGCCATGGCCATCAACAACCTCCGCCACACCATCGGCCAGGACATGCGCGACGGCATGGAAGAACCCGCAGGCGCGGTGGCAGCCGCCATGACCATCAGCGAAACCACCCCCATTCCCAAATACGTGAACGACGACCTGCGCGACTCCGGGCTCTTCCACATCCTCTCCATTTCCGGCTTCCACCTCGCCGTGGTCACCGGCATGGTCTTCGCGGCCCTGCGCCTGCTGCTTTCCCTCATCCCCGCGCTGGCCTTGCGTGTCAACACCAAGAAAATCGCCGGCGTTCTCGCCCTCCTCGCCGCCTTCGCCTATCTGGCGCTCGCGGGCTACCCCATTCCCGCCCAGCGTTCATTCATCATGGTCGGCTTCGTCTTCCTCGCCATGCTGTTCGACCGCCGCGGCATCTCCTTACGCTCCATGGCGTTTGCGGCTATTTTCCTCCTCATCATCTTCCCCGAATCGCTCTACAGCGCCAGCTTCCAGCTCTCCTTCGCCGCCACGCTCGCCATCGTGAGCCTCGCCGAAAACTGGCCCATGCCCCGCGCCCAAACCCTGCATGGCCGCGCACTTATGCATCTTTGGGGCATCCTGCTCACCTCGCTGGCCACCTCCATCGCCACCGCCCCGTTTATCATCTATGATTTCAGCCGCCTCTCCGTCATGGGCGTGCTGTCCAACATGCTGGTGCTGCCGCTGGCCAGCGTCGTCATCATGCCCGCCATCATCGTGGCCATGCTCATCATGCCCTTTGGCCTTCAGTGGCTCGCCTACATCCCCCTGCAATGGGGCACCAACCTTATGCTGAAAATCGCCGCATACGCCGCTGCCCTCCCGCTCGCCTCCATCCGGCTCTATGCGCTGAGCGAGCCCGGCGTCATCCTCGCCGCCGTGGGCCTCCTGTGGTTTTGCCTGTGGCGCGGCCGCTTGCGCCTCTGGGGCGTCCCCATGCTGCTCGTTTCGCTGGCCACCATCAGCCAGCATCGCCCCGTGGATGTGTTCGTAAGCGCTGGCGCAAGCCAGGTCATGGTGCGCCTCCCCGGCGGCAATTACACCACGCTCAAGGGAACCAGCCGCGCCTACGCCGTGCAAAGCTGGCTGCAAAGCGAAGGGCAGGGGGATCTCACCCCCCTGAAGGAAACGGATATCCCCTGCGACGCCACCAGCTGCACCTACACCAAAGGCGGCCATACCCTCATCATGGTCACCCACCCCGAAACCGATGCCGCCTTGGATGCCGCCTGCCGCGCACATCCCGACATCCTTATTGCCGCCCGCTATTTAAAGGCCTCCCGCTGCCCCGGCCCGCGCATCCTCATCGGCAAAAACGAGCTGGCCGCCTTCGGCCCCCACGCCCTCTACCTCACCCCGGAAAAAATCGAAATCACCCGCACCCATGAGCCCGGCGCGCCGCACCGCATCTGGCAGCCCGGCGGTGATTCCGGCGAAGACGAATGATTACAGCGGCAATTGCCTGAGCCGCAGGCTGTTGCCGATCACGCAAAGTGAGCTCGCCGCCATCGCCGCGCTTGCCACCATCGGGTTCAGGTCCACCCCCCAGCGCACAAAAACCCCCGCCGCCACCGGCACCGCCAGCACGTTATAGCCAAACGCCATCACCAGGTTTTGCCGCACCACCTTCATCACGCCCTTGCTCAGCTTGCGCGCCCGCACAATCCCCGCCAGCTCCCCTGAAACCAGCGTGATGCCCGCGCTGCCGATCGCCACATCCGTGCCCGTGCCCATGGCCATCCCCACCTCGGCCTGCGCCAGCGCCGGTGCGTCATTCACCCCGTCACCCGCCATCGCCACCTTCCGGCCGCGCTCCTGCAGCCCCGCCACCAGCTGCGCCTTGCGCTCCGGCGAGACATTGGCCTCCACCTCGTCAATCCCCAGCTTGCGGCCCACGGCCTGCGCGGTGGGCAGGCTGTCGCCCGTCATCATCACCAGCTGCAGCCCGTCGGCTTTGAGTGTTTTCACTACCTCGGCCGCGTCCTGCTTCACCGGGTCTGCCAGCATCAAAAGCCCGATGCAGTGCTGGTCCATCGCCACGAACACCACCGTCTGCCCTTGGGACATATACGGCTTCGCCTTCGTTTTCAGCGTCACCGGGATATGCAGCGATTCTAAATACGCTTCGCTGCCCATCGCCACCGAGCGCCCGTCGGCAATGCCGGTAATGCCGCTGCCCGGTGTGGATTTAAACGCATGTACCTTCAGCAGCCCCAGCCCGCGCTCCTTGGCGGCGTTCACAATTGCCATGCTCAGCGGGTGCTCGCTGTGCTGCTCAAGGCTCGCCGCCATGCGCAGCAGGTTCGGCTCGCTATGCCCCTCGGTGGGCATGACCGTCAGCAGCTTCGGCGCGCCTTCGGTGAGCGTGCCGGTCTTGTCCAGCACCAGCGTGTTAATGGTCTCAAGCCTCTCCAGCGCCTCGGCCTGCCGCACCAGCACCCCGGCCTGCGCCCCGCGCCCCGTGCCGCACATCACCGCCATCGGCGTCGCCAGTCCCAGCGCGCACGGGCAGGCGATAATCAGCACCGCCACCGCGTGCGCCACCGCCGCATCCCATCCATGCCCCGTAAAGCCCCACGCCAGCGCCGTCACCACCGCCACCGCCAGCACCGCCGGCACGAACATGCCCGACACCTTGTCCGCCAGTGTCTGGATCGGCGCTTTGCTCCGCTGCGCGCCCGCCACCATCGCCGCGATCCGCGCCAGCATCGTATCTTTTCCCACCTGTTCGGCGCGCATGATAAAACTGCCCTGCAGGTTCATCGTGCCCCCGATCACCTTGTCCCCCGCCTTGCGCATCACCGGCATGGATTCGCCCGTCACCACGGCCTGGTCCACCGCGCTTTCCCCCTCCACGATCACCCCATCCACCGCAATCCGCTCGCCCGGCCTCACCCGCAGGAAATTCCCTTTCTTGATGCCCGCCAGCGGCAGGTCGAATTCCGCCCCGTCCTCATCGTCGATCACCCGCCCTGTCTTGGGCGCTAAATTCAGCAGGGCGCTCAGCGCCTCCCCGGTCTTGGCCCGCGCCTTCAGCTCCAGCACCTGCCCCAGCAGCACCAGCGTGGTGATTGTGGCCGCGCTTTCGAAATAGAGATGCTCCATGCCCTTGCCCAGCATCACCAGGCTGTAAACTGTGGAAACCCCCACCCCCATGCCGATCAGCGTGAACATGTTCAGATGCCCGCTGCGCACACTGGCCGCCGCCCGCGCCCAAAACGGCCAGCCGCCCCATAGTATCACCGGCGCGGCCAGCACCGCCTGCACCGCGCCCGTGTCGCCGTGCGCCATCCCTGCCGTCATGCCCATGGCTAGCGCCATCAGCGGCACGGTAAAGGCGGCGCTCACGATAAGCCTGCGCCTCATCTCGATAAATTCGCTGTTATCCTGCGCGCCTGCCACCGGCGCTTCCGGCTCCAGCGCCATGCCGCATTTCGGGCAGCTTCCCGGCCCCTGCTGGTGCACCTCCGGATGCATCGGGCAGGTGTAAAATGCCAGCACATCACCCGCTTGCGGCTCCGCGGCCTCTTTCCCATGGCAACAGCTATGGGGCGGGGCGGGTTCCTGAAGCGGCTTTTCCGTGGCTTGCTGCATCATCGCACACTAATTAAATGGAATAATTGCGCTGGAGCCAGTATAACCACATCAGGAATAAAGTAAAACATCTATGCAAAAACCCAAAGACTGGATTACGGCGGGCGGCATTCTCGGCCTCGCCATCGTCACCGCCCGGCTCACGCGCACCCCGCTGGCCACGCTGCTATCGGCAGCCCCCCAATTGCTAAAAATCCTGCAAAGCTATGAGCGCGCCCAGGCCGAAACCGCAGGCGCGGCCCCCAGCACCGGCCAGCTCACCGCCGAAGAAGCCGCGCTGATTCTGGGCGTGCCCGTAAACGCCACCGAAGAGCAGGTGCGCGAATCCCACCGCCGCCTGATCCAGAAAAACCACCCCGACCGTGGCGGCACCGACTACCTCGCCGCCAAAATCAACCAGGCCCGCGACACATTGTTAAAGCCCAAACCGTAAAAGACCCCCCGCATGTCGCTCGTTAAATCCACCGCCACCATCGGCCTCTACACGCTCATTTCCCGCGTTCTCGGCTTCGCCCGCGACGTCACCATCGCCTCCGGCCTCGGCGCGAGTTATTTGTCGGATGCCTTCTTCGTGGCCTTCCGCCTGCCCAACTACCTCCGCCGCCTCTTCGCCGAAGGCGCGTTCAACGCCGCCTTCGTGCCTATGTATTCCGGAATGCTTGCCGTGGAGGGCAAGGACAGCGCCCGAAAATTCGCCAGCGAAGCCATGTCCTTCCTCGTCGTGCTGTTGTTAATCGTCGTCGCCGTCTTCATCGCGGGCATGGACTGGCTCATGGCCGTCCTCGCCCCCGGCTTTACCGACGACCCTATTAAATACCAGCTCACCGTGGCGCTCACCCGCATCACCATGCCCTATATCCTGTTCATTTCGCTGGTCTCCCTCTTGGGTGGGGTGCTGAACTCCATGCACCAGTTCGCCGCCGCCGCCGCCACCCCCATCATCATGAATCTCTGCCTCATCATCATCCCCTACCTGATTGATCCTTTCACCCCCACCGGCGCGCATTCGCTGGCCATCGCCGTCAGCTGCTCCGGCGTGGCCCAGTGGCTCTGGCTGGTCTGGTTCTGCCACAAAGAGGGTATGCTCCCCCGCCTCATGCGCCCCCGCCTCACCCCGGACGTTAAAAAACTCCTCAAGATCATTGCCCCCGTCGCCCTCGGCGCGGGCGTGGCGCAGGTGAACCTCTTCATCGACACCATCATCGCCACCCATTTCGACAGCGGCGTCTCTTATCTCTATTATGCCGACCGCATCAACGAACTCCCCTTGGCCGTCATCGGCATCGCGCTGGGCACCGCGCTGTTGCCCATGCTCTCCCGTTTCATCCGCGAGGGCAAAACCGCCGAATCCCATAACTGCCAGAACCGCGCCATCGAGCTGGGCCTGTTCTTAAGCCTCCCCGCTGCCGTGGCCCTCATGATCATCGCCGAGCCCATCATCCGCGTCATGTTCGAGCGCGGCGAGTTCGGCGCGAAAGAAACCCTCGCCACCTTCGCGGCGCTGCGCGCCTTCGCCATCGGCCTTCCCGCCTTCATCCTCATCAAAATCCTCTCCCCCGGCTTCTACGCCAACCAGGACACCAAAACCCCGTTTAAGATCGCCATGGTCTGCGTGGCCGTGAACCTCGCTTTGAACCTCGCCCTCATGGGCCCCTTCCGCCATGTCGGCATGGCGCTGGCCACCAGCACGGCAGGCTGGGTCAATGTTATTATGATGTTATACGTGCTCACCCAGCGCAAATGGTTCGTCGCCTCCGAAGGCCTCTACCGCGAAATCGCCGCCATCTGCGCCTCCTGCGGCCTCATGGCCTTCGCGCTCATCCTCTGCAAACCCTATGGCGACCACTATTTTGCACTGGGGGAGGGCAAGCGCTTCATCGCCCTTGCCGGGCTGGTCATCGCCGGCGCGCTGGGTTATTTCATCGGCGCGCTGTCGCTCAACGTCATGGGCTGCCGCGCACGCGTCCTCTCGCGCTTCTGGCGCTGATCGTTAGCTGAAAGAAAGCTGCCTACTGTTCGGTTTCAGCGGTGGGGGCTGCCGCCGCGTCAGGGGTTGCATCATCGGCTGCTGCATCCGTGTCTGCATCCGTGGCTGCGCCGCCGCGGCGGTTGCGGCCAGCGCCGCCGCCATGGTTGCCGCGTGCCTTACCTGCGCCAGCGCCGCGCTCGCGCTTGGTGTTCCTTGCTTTGCCACCACGGGCACTGCCGTCGCGCGCGCCTTTGCGGGAGTCGTATTCTGCCTGGGTCTCGCTAAGGATTTTGTTTTCCTTGTCACGCACAGACTGCTTGTACTGCGCAAGCGTGGCGGGCAGGTTGGCGCGGGTGGCGCGCATCTTGGCGTAATCGTCTTCGGAAAGTGCTTCAACCACGGCAAGCCGCTTGCGGGCTTCTTCCTTCGCCTGGTCGAGCGTCTTTTTACCCTTGCGGTTAGCCGCTTTTCCAGTAGCCTTTGCATTCGCGCCCGGGTCGGTGGCAGCGGGCGCCGTGGTGGTCGCCGTGGCCACCGGTGCCGAAGGCTGCGCCGGGGTGGAAACCACCGGTGCGGTTATTTCCGGCTTGGCGATGGCGGGTGCGGGTGGCGGAGTCGTGCTGTCGCGCGTGGCGGCAAAGGCGATGATGCCGATAACGGGAACGGCAATGGCAACCGCGATAATTTTTTGGCGTTGATTCATAGGATTTGGAACCATGATGCAGAAGGATGAAAAAATCTGGTGGATTTATAGCACATTCCCCCACAGAGAAGAAGCACTTTCTATGGCGCGCAAGTTATTGGCGCAGCGTCTTATTGCGTGTGCGAATATCGGGCCGGAAATCACCTCTCTTTACCACTGGGAAGGGGCCCTCCGGGAAGAAAACGAAGTAGCCCTGATTGCCAAAACACCCGCCTCGCGCCTCCACGCCGCCATGGACATGATCCGCGCCAGCCATTCCTATGAGCTTCCCTGCGTTGTCTCCTTACCCATCGAAGAAGGCAACCCCGCTTTCCTGCGCTGGGTGGCCAGCCAAACCACCTGAATCGAATATAAAACTTACGCGGCCGCGCATACACTTGCGCCATGCCCAAATCCCTGACCCCCGAGGCCGCCGCCCGCAAGGAAAAGCGCGAAGCCCGCCGTGAAAAACAGCGCGCCGCCAATGTCACCCGCGCCGGAAAAATGCATGATGCCCGCCTCGCCGACCCCGGAAAACGCCCCGCGCCTCCGCCGCCGGACGGCATCTATATCGGCTGCTCCGGCTGGTTTTACTGGCATTGGCGCGGCCTGTTCTACCCCGATGCCATGCCCACCAAAGACTGGCTGCCCCACTACATGGCAAAATTCCGCACCGTGGAGCTGAACGCCCCCTTTTACAGCTGGCCCACCCTCGCCACCGTGAACGCATGGCTCAAGCAGGCAGGCCGCAAGCGCTTCCTCTACACCGTGAAGGTAAACGAGCTCATCACCCACACCCGCCGCTTTGAAAACACCCAAACCCTCGTCGAGGATTTCGGCTACATCGCAGACCTCCTCGGCCGCCACATGGGCTGCTTCCTGTTCCAGCTTCCCCCCAGCTACGACTACACCCCCGCCCGCCTCGCCGCCATCACCGCCCAGCTCGACCCCGCCCGCCGCAACGTCGTAGAATTCCGCCACAAAACCTGGTGGAACGACACGGTCTACGCTGCCTTCCGCAAGCACAACATCGCCTTCTGCTCGGTAAGCGCCCCCCGCCTGCCCGAAGAGCTGGTGACGACCGCCGAAGATGCCTATATCCGCTTCCACGGCAAAAAAGCGTGGTACCGCCACGACTACACCCCCGAAGAGCTAACCCGCTGGGCCGCCGCCATCAAACAAAGCCCCGCCCGCCGCATCTGGGTTTATTTCAATAACGATCGCGAGGCCTTCGCCGTCAAAAACGCCCGCCAGCTTAAAAAACTACTGGCCGAAAGCGCCATGTAAATCCGCCGCCGCCGCGTCGCGCGCGCCCAGCGGGGCAAGCCCGTACTGCTCCTCGATAAACCGCAGGATCGAGGTCGTGTCATACACCGTATGGTCCACGAAATGCTTTTTCACCAGCGGCGAAATCAGCAGCGTCGGCACCCGCACCCCCGGCCCCCAGCGGTCGCCCTTCGGCGGCGCCACATGGTCCCAGAACCCGCCATTCTCGTCAAACGTCACGATCACCACCGTGGACTTCCATTGCGGGCTCGCCTCTATCGCCTTCAGGATGGAGACCACATGCGCGTCCCCCGCCTGCAAATCGGCATATTCCGGGTGCATGGTAAATTCCCCCATCGGCTTGTAAAACGCCACTGCTGGTAAGGTTCCGTCCTTCAGCGCCGCCAGCAGGTCTGCCTCATCCTTCAGATGTGCCTTCCGCCGCACCGAGCCTTCCTCGAACCCCTTGAAATATACGAACGGCTGGTGGTGGTACTGGAATTTTTTATCCGCCTTTCGCGCCGCCGCCTCGTCCCACCCG
Source organism: Alphaproteobacteria bacterium (assembly GCA_025360345.1). Taxonomy (GTDB): domain Bacteria; phylum Pseudomonadota; class Alphaproteobacteria; order Rickettsiales; family SXRF01; genus JANYBV01. Next base: position 8,190 of record JANYCJ010000184.1, read on the forward strand.
CCCGAATACCATGCCCATGAAATCCCCTTCGCCTCCATCCGGTCGGCAATCGTGGGCATCGCCTGTGCGGGCATCAGCTGCGCCGAGCCGTCCAGCGGCTTCGGGTGCGGCTTCGCCTTGGGAAACACTGTGTTAACCGCAAACCCGTCCCCGGTCACGCTGCCGCCCTTGGTCATGGCCCCGCCCGCGTCGAACTGCATCACCAGCGCATCCGGCGCATGTTCAAACCGCGGCGTGCACGCGCACACCAGCCAGAAATGGTTCAGCATCGAGCCGCCGAACGCCGCGTGGAAAAAATGGTCCGCCAGCGTATAATCCTTGGCATATTGCCACAGCCCCAACTGCTCGCCTTCAAAATACCCCATGGTGAGCCCGCCCGCGTTGGACACCGCCGCGAACCGGTCCATTTTCCCGCCATCAATCTGGTCCTGCTGCTGCTGGAATTTATGCACTAAATCCCCCGTCTGCTCCTCCGGCTGCACATATGACTCGATAGGGAAGGGGGCGTTGGGCATGTGGTCGGGGAACCGCTCATCCACCACCGGCGGCTCCTGCCGCGTGTCCATCACCCGCGGCAAAAACGCGAAGGCATTGCCCTCCCGGTCTTTCTGCACCGCGGCCTCCCCCGCCGCATCGCGCCCTTCCGCCCCCGGAAAACTCCCGAACAGATTATCAAAACTATGGTTTTCCAGCGGGATGACAATCACATGCTCCACCCCCGCCACCGCCCCCGCCATGGCAGGCGTAGCAACCGAAGCCAGCATCCCGAACCATAAAAATCCCCGCATCATGTATATTTCCTCCCTGCAAAAGCCACTGAAACCCAACCCGCCAGCAGCAGGCTCCCGCCATACGGCGCCATCATGCTCATCTCCGGATATGCGGTGAGCGCCCGCGCATAAAGCGAGCAGGAAAACAAGATCGTCCCCACCGCGAAACACCACCGCGCCAGCGTAAAGCCCCGCCCTTCCTTATCCACCAGCCACAGCAGCACCGGCGCGTGCAGTATCTGGAAAAAAGAGCCCCGCTCCATTAGCTCGATCAGCGAGAAATTCTTCATAGCATGGGCCGCCACCGCCCCCATCGCCACCCCCATAAACCCCGACAGCCCCGCCACCATCTGCCATGTCTTGTGGTTCGTCATGCAAAAAACCTTTCTAAACCGCCGCCCTTTATGGAATAGTACCACCCTAGCAGACTCCCTGCCCAACACAACAAAGGTTGCGCCCATGCGTTTCTGGTGGCTCCTCGCCGCGCTCGCCCTGTTGGTCATGTTCCTCATGTGGCAATACCCCTACATGGCGGGCAACACCGACCGCAATATTCGCATCCTCTATCTCGTCCTCATGGTCGCCCTCATCGGCAGCTCCGGCGGCCTCTCCCGCCTGCCCATGAACCGCATGGCGCGTGATGCTCTCCTCTGGCTCGCCATCATCCTCCTCATCGCGCTGGGCTATTCCTTCCGCGCCGACATCAAAGGCAGCAGGCTCTACGGCGCCCTCGCCCCCGGCAGCGTGCAAATCACCGCCGAAGGCAACTTGCGCGTCACCCGCGCCGAAGACGGCCATTTCCACCTCGAAGGCACCGTAAACGGCGCACCCGAATCCTTCCTCGTCGACACCGGCGCAAGCGACATCGTCCTCACCCAGCCCGCCGCCGCCGCCGCAGGGCTAGACCCCGAAACCCTCAACTACAGCCGCACCTACCAAACCGCCAACGGCACCGTGCGCGGCGCGCCCGTAGTGCTTAAAACCCTCGATATCGGCACCGCCCATATCGGCAACATCCCCGCCTCGGTCAATCAGGGCCAGCTCGAAGAATCCCTTCTCGGCATGACCTTCCTGAACCAGTTCAAAAGTTTCAAAGTCGAAGACAACCAGCTGACCCTCTACCCGTAAAGGAACCCCCATGAGCACATTCACCGACAGCCTGAACGCCGACCTCGCCGTGATGGAAAAAGCCGGAACCCTAAAAAAATTCCGCCACATCCAAACCCCCATGGACACGCAAGTCACCATGGAAGAAACCGGCAAAGCCCTCGTGCTCAGCTCCAACAACTACCTCGGCCTCGCCAACCACCCCGAAGTCATCGAAGCGGGCGTGGCAGCCCTCAAAAAATATGGCGCAGGCACCGCCAGCGTCCGCTTCATCTGCGGCACCTTCACCATCCACGAACAGATTGAAGCCGCCCTCGCCAAACTCCACCACACCGAGGCCGCCCTCACCTATGTCTCGTGCTGGACGGCAAACACCGGCCTCATCCCCACCATCGCCACCGAGCACGACGCCCTCATCTCCGACGCCCTCAACCACGCTTCCCTCATCGATGGCTGCCGCATGGCCAAAGCCAAGCGCTATGTCTACAAACACTCCGACATGAATGATCTGGAATCCAAACTAAAAGAAACCGCCGCGGCGCGTCGCCGCTTCATCGTCACCGACGGCGTGTTCAGCATGGAAGGCGACATCGTAAACCTCCCCGGCGTCGTCACCCTCGCCCGCCAGTACAACGCCACCATCATCCTCGACGACTCCCACGGCGTAGGCGTCATGGGCAAACACGGCCGCGGCTGCGCCGAGCACTATAACCTCGAACACGAAGTAGACATCACCACAGGAACATTGGGCAAAGCCCTGGGCGGCGCCGCCGGCGGCTACGTCGCAGGCCCCCAACCCCTCATCGACTACCTCCAGCAAACCTCCCGCCCCCAGCTCTTCTCAAACGCCCTCCCCGCCACCATCGCAGGCTCCGCCATGAAAGCCATCGAAATCCTTGAGCGCGAACCCCAGCGCATCGCCCGCCTCCACCACCTAACCAAAATGACGCGCGAAGGCCTCAAAGCCCGCGGCTTCAAGCCGCTCGACGGCGAATCCGCCATCGTCCCCCTCATCGTCGGCGAAACCGCCTTCGCCATCAAAATGTCTCAGGAAATGATGCAGGAAGGCATCTTCATCACCGGCTTCGGCTACCCCGTAGTCCCCGAAGGCCACGCCCGCCTCCGCATCCAAATCAGCGCCACACTGACGGACGAACAGGTTCAGTTCGCGCTGGAAAAGTTTGAAATGGTGGGGAAGAAGTTGGGAGTGATTTAAATAGAAAAAGGGCCCATTGAGACAATGGGCCCTTTTGCAGTTTAAGCTGCTACAGAAGATTTATTCCACTGCTCAATGATGTAATTGCTAGTAGCTACATTACGCATAGAAGCATTTTTATTGCTTGCATCGACAACGTACAATGAATCATTTTTATCCATAATTGACCACAGGGCAGTAGCTACTTGATCCGCAGTCAGAGTAGTATTTACATACCAAAAAGATTTTTGGATTTTCGCATAGTTACCCAAGGTTTTAATCTTGGCAATTAGCCCTTCATAATTTTGTCCGGGAACAAATAAGTCGTATGAAATGTGGATGTTATTCATGTCTATTTTCCTTATAATAATGATTAAACAAAAATTATAAGGCCGTTGACAGAATGCGCTGCATCTATACACTTTAAGTGTTAGCTGTGTGTAAAAACACATGCACTCCGTCAATGACCTTGATGGATGAGAAAGAGCCTTTGATGTCGTAAGCATCAGGGCTCTTTTTTTTCCATCGGCTAGTGATAGTCACATCGCCTAATAAAAAGGCTAACATTACATTTCTGTAATGACAACTATATATTGCGATTTTTCTTCCTAAGTTATTCTATATGCGGTAGTTTTGCCTATTATGGCTTGCTGTGAATTGTGGGGATAACTCAGCAATCAGCTGATTTGTATCCCAAAAACTCGCCTCGCCTGTGGATAAAATCAAAAAAATCGTTTAAATTTAAACGGGTTACACCTACTACATGTAGCATCAATACTCAAAAAAGCAGAAAAAATAGCTAAATATATGTGGAAAATGCCCAAGTCTACTGATCATTTGGTTCCATTAGATAGCCTTTAAAGGTTTCTCCTTATTTAAAGGCGAGGTAGGCGATCAAATAAAATGCTTCGGCCACCTAAACATGTCCCTCTCCCTTAAGACCACCGCTCGCAAAAAGCCGGAGTCCAAAATTCACAGAATCTTTTCAATTAATTCGGCCTTCTTCGGTGTAATCAAAATCCCCTTCCCGGCCATCCCCCCTCATGCCACACTCCCCTCATCAGGCCTGATAAAAAGTCCCCACCTTTCCCGGTGCGGCAAGCAAGTACGGCGATACAAACCTCACGCACTTGCTAATAGCGGAAAGCATACACTGGGCGCGCCCATCTTATTTCTGGATAAAACCATGCAACCCAACCAGACCCCCTCGAAAAACCCGCCGCTAGCCGCTGGCTAGCCGCATCTCTTCCAGCTCCAGCCACCGGTGCTCGGCCAGCTCAAGGTCGTGCTGCGACAGCGCCAGCTTTTGGCTTACGCTGTCGAATTGCTTTGGGTCGCGTATATATAAATCCGCATCCTCCAGCAGCGCCCGGCTCGCCGCAATATCCTTCTCCAGCTGCGCAATCCTCGCGGGCAGCTTCTCCAGCTCATGCACCAGCTTAAACGTCATCTTCGGCTTAACCACAGCCCTCTCAATCTCCAAAACCACGCCCGGCGGCGCTGCCGCCCGTTCAGAGTTTTTCAGCGGCTTCACCACCTTGTTGCGCGAAAGCTTGTCCGCCAGGTAATCCGAATACCCCCCGATATGCGCCTGCACCTTCGCATCCCCCTCAAACGCCAGCACCTCCGTCACCGTCCGGTCGAGGAAATCGCGGTCATGGCTCACAATGATCAGCGTGCCCTCATAATCGGCCAGCATTTCCTGCAGCATATCGAGCGTGTCCATATCAAGGTCGTTGGTCGGCTCATCGAGTATCAGCACATTGCCGGGGTTGGAAAGCAGCTTCGCCAGCATCAGCCGGTTTTGCTGCCCGCCCGAAAGCGTGCTCACCCGGTCGCGCGCAATGCGCGGGTCGAACAGGAAATTCTTGAGATACCCGCACACATGGATCGGCGTCGGCTTGTCCCCACCGCCTAAAAACACGTAGTCCCCCCCGTTGGGGCACAGCGTGTCCCACAGCGTTTTGTTCGGGTTCAGCTCCACCCGGTTCTGGTCGAAATACGCAATCTCAATCGTCTTGCCCCGCTTCACAAACCCCGCATCCGGCTGCATCTCCCCGGTAAGCAGCCTGATAAACGTAGACTTGCCCGAGCCGTTCTTGCCGATAATCCCGATGCGGTCGCCCCGCGTAATCCGCAAATTAAAATCGTCGAGGATGGCAACCTTCTTCCTCCCCTCCCCAAACGCCTTGAACACCTGCTTGAATTCCACAATCACCTTGCTCGCCTGCTGCGGGCTCATCTGCTCCAGCTCAATATGCCGCAGCCGCTGCGCGTGCGCCGCCTTCTCCCCCTTAAGCTTGTCCCGCAACCGGAACAACTCATTAAGCCGGCGGATATTGCGCTTGCGCCGTCCCGTCACTCCCCCTTGCGTCCAGTCCACCTCCGCGGCGAGTTTTTTCTGCATGTTCTGCAGCTCCCGCGCCTCCTGCTCCACAATCGCTTCCTGCCACTCCTCGAAGCCCGCATATCCCCCCGGGCACACCCGCACCCGCCCCCGGTCAATCCAGAACACCTTGCGCGAGACCGCCTTCAAAAACGCCCGGTCATGGCTCACGCATACCAGCGCCCCGCGATACTGCGCCAGATACTGCTCCAGCCACTCAATCGCCGATAAATCCAGGTGGTTCGTCGGCTCGTCCAGCAGCAGCACGTCCGGCTGGCTCACCAGCGCCTGCGCCAGCGCCGCCCTGCGCAGCTGCCCGCCCGAGAGCGTGCCCATCAGCGCATCCCCCTTCAAATCCAGCGGCTCCATCATGATATCGGCCAAATGGTGGCGCGCCTCCGTATGGTCATCCGCCCTGAGGCCCGAAAGCACAAACGCCTTCACCGTGTCCCCCTTGTCAAACGCCACCGCCTGCGCCAGATAGCCCACGCTCAATCCCGGCAGCGCAAACCGCTCGCCCTTGTCCAGCTCCAGCTCGCCCGTGATCAGCTTCATCAGCGTGGTCTTGCCCGCGCCGTTTTTGCCGATCAGGCAGATCTTGTCGCCCTCGCCGATATGGATGCGCAAATCCTCGAACAATGGCTTGCCGCCATAGCTCAGTTCAACCCCGTCCAGTGAAATCAATACGCGTTCGCCCATGCGCCGCATTAAGGCTTGAGAAAACGCCCTTTACAAGCGATAATACGCAATGCCAAAAACCTCGGATTCCCCATACCTTACCATGCCGCACTGGCCCACCATGCTCTTCGATGGCAGGCCCGGCACCCCGCTGGACCGCACCAAAGAACTCCTTTCCCGGCTCGGAAACCCCGAAAAACGCCTCCCCCCCACCATCCATGTCGCGGGCACCAACGGCAAAGGCTCCACCATCGCATTCCTGCGCGCCATGCTCGAAGCCGCAGGCTACAAATGCCATGTCTACACCTCCCCCCACCTCCACCGCTACAACGAGCGCATCACCCTCGCCAGCCGCGAGATCGACGACACCACCCTCTTCACCGCCATCGAAGCCGCCCGCCTCGCAGCCAATGGCGAGTCCTACAGCTTCTTCGAAGGCACCACCGCCGCCGCCTTCTGGGCCTTCGCCCAAACGCCTGCCGACGTGCTGTTGCTCGAAACCGGGGCAGGGGGCCGCTTCGACCCCACCAATGTCATCGCCCAGCCTGCGCTCACCATCATCACCACCATCTCCCCCGACCACATGGACATCCTCGGCCATTCCCTCTCAGAAATCGCCTGGCACAAAGCAGGCATCCTGCGCACAGGCGTCCCCAGCATCATCAGCTTTCAGGCCGAAGAAACCCAGCAGGTGCTAGCCGCCGAGATGAATGCCATAGGCGCAATCCCCTGCATCTACGGCACCCATTGGCGCGTCGCCAGAACCGAATCCGGCCTGCGCTACAGCAACGCCGACGGCGAGTTCGACCTCCCCGCCCCCAACCTTGCCGGCCCCCACCAATATGTAAATGCGGGAAACGCCATCACTGCCGCCACCCTGCTGGATTTCAATATCGCCGAAGAACACGTCATCGCGGGCCTGCAAAACGCCCACTGGCCCGCAAGGCTCGAACACATCACCGCCGGCCCCCGCGCTAGCCTCCTCCCCCCCGGCTGGGAACTCTGGGTCGATGGCGGCCACAACATGGCCGCCGGCCACACCCTCGCCGCCCATATTGAAGAGGCGTGGGCGGACAAACCCACCCACATCATCTTCGGCACCACCCAAGGCAAAGACGTGCCCAGCCTCCTCGCCCCCCTCACCGGCAAAGTAGGCAGGATGCTGGCCATCCCCGTCATCTCCGAACCCAAAAGCTACACCGCCGAAGCCATCATCACCCAGCTGAAGCCGCTGGGCTTCCCCATCCAGCCCGCCGAAAGCGTCGAAGACGCCATCGAGCAAATAACCCGGGATGCCACCCCCGCCCGCATCCTCGTCTTTGGTTCCCTATACCTGCGCGTCCTCGTCGCTTAACCCGTCATCCCCGCGCAGGCGGGGATCCATTCGCTATTAAAACCGTGAATAAACTCCCGTCTGCGCGTGAGTAACGAATAAACACTCACTCGTTCCGAAGCACACTGCTCGCCCGCGTATTAAAAATCCGCGTATGAATCACAAACCCCGTCATCGTCACAAACGCCAGCGCCAGCGCAACCGTCGTAAATATCGCCCCCGGCAGCACCTCGAACTGCACCCAGTCCAGCCGCTTCAAAATCAGCCATGCCCCCCCGCATCCCAGCACGCACGCGATCAGCGCGGTCACCGACGCCAGCAGCAGCCACTCGCTCAAAAACATCTTGATGATATCCGCCTTCCGCGCCCCCAGCACCTTCAGCACCACCATGTCATACACCCGCGCATCCAGCGTGGCCGCCAGCGCACTCGCCAGCACCAGCACGCCGGAAACCAGCGTCACCAGCGCGCAAAGCCGCAAGGCAAACGCGATATGCGACACCATCTCCGTAATCTGGTCGATGGAATCCTTCACCCGCACCGTGGAAACATTCGGCGTGCTGCGCGCAATATCGCGTATCAGCACCGCCTCGTTTTTGTCACCCGCCACCCGCGCAGTGGCAATCCATGTCGCCGGAATCCCGTCCAGCGCCCCCGGCGATAAAATCAGCGCGAAATTGATCTGGAAACTGATGTAGTTGATATCGCGCAAGCTGGCGATGGTCACCTCGATCTCCTTACTCAGCACATTCACCGTGATCCTGTCGCCGATATGCACCCCCATCCCCCGCGCCAGCTTCCGGTCCAGCGAGCCCAGCGGCGCGCCCGTATAATCGGCGGGCCACCACGTGCCTTCCGCCACGGGGGAATTCGCAGGTGGCAGGGCGCTATAGGTAAATCCCCGGTCACTTTCCACCGCCCATTTCGCATCCGCCTCGATGCGCGTCTTTTCCACATCCACCCCGTTGATCTTAGCAATCCGCCCCCGCACCATCGGCTGCGAAGACACGTCCGAGACATTCGGGTTATGTGTCAGCATCTCAAGAAACGCATCCTTCTGCTGCGGCTGGATA
>JANYCJ010000190.1 GCA_025360345.1 Alphaproteobacteria bacterium
CCAAGAACAAGCTGGTGGATAAAGCCAAGAATTAACGCGTATGGATGAAAGTTCCGGCGTCGCTTTCCTTGAAAGCGGGTGCAATTCGCTAAAAAAGCGCCCCTGGAAACCCCGGGACCCGGAACTCGTCCACATGCACGCCGTGTTCAATGGCCAGAAACCCGCCGCGCTGGTTCCCGCCGACCTCTCCGGCGACCGTTACGACGAGCGGGACCTTCAGGCCTTCGCCCGGAAAAAAGGCTGCAAGGTACTTTTCTATGCCGAGCCACATGCCATGTGCAGCGACGAGTCCGGTACGATGGAACACTGGGTGGGCACCGAAAAAACCGCACTGATATACCGCGAGGATAAAAGCCGCGACGAGCTAGTAAGCCTGCTTCGGGCAGACTTCATCGGCGAAGTGCCGCACTATCACGAGCGCCTCGGCCGCGCGCTGGGATATCCCGAAGCGGATATCGCCGAATTTGTCGCCTATATCAACCGCCCCAGCAAACACCACCCGGACCCCGACGGCCACCTCCCCTTGCGCGACTACATTACCCGGCACGCCCACCCCGCCGTATACGACCAGTTCGCCAAAGACCCCATGTGGGAAGGCCTGCTCCCACCCCGCAAAACCCGCGGCCCCGGACTTTAGCCGCCCTCCCCCGCCTTGTTTCAATTTGGTAATCTTTTAAGGCTACAATCGCCTCATGAGTGAAAAACCGCAAAACACCGCAAATCCGCCCTCAAGCTACCTCGAAAGGGAGTTAGGCAAAGGCAGGCATAAGGGCTGGAAAATCGCCGACCGTTCCGGCGCCATGTTCGACAATGAAATCACCCATATGCTAGCCGTGCTCGGCGGCACCAAACCGGCCTCGATCTGCCCCTGGGCAGAAGGCCTCTATCCCTTTTCCCAGGCCGAATTGCAGGAATGCGCCAAGAAAAATGGGGCAAACTTCATCATTTACAACGATCCCCAGCTCATGATTGACGGCACGATCAGCATAGGCAAGGAACTTTTCCTCTACCGCGATAGAGAAACCGCCAAAGCCTACATCAACCTGAACCGCAAAAAATATAAAGGCGAGGTGCAAACCGCCCCCTATCATCAGGAAATGGGCCGTATCCTTGGCTACCCGCCCGAGGAAATCGCCGCCTTCAGCACACATTTCACCACCGACCGCCATCCCTTTGCCTTCGGCGACCGGGTATCGTACCTGCGCGAGCACCTCCGCCCCGCCGTATACGACGAACTGGCCAAAGACCCCATGTGGGAAGGCCTGCTCCCGCCCCGCAAAACCCGCGGCCCCGGGCTGTAATATTTTATCTGAATTTAATGCACACGACGCACCGGCCTGAACGCCACCAATTTCTTCCTTGCCGGGCTGGGGCCTCGCCGCAGGCATCTACGGCGTTGTCATTGCCCTCATCTGCCCTGACCTCACAGCAGGCAAACAAGGCTTCAACACGCTGCTAGACATCATGCAGCTTTCTTGTCGAGCATCGGGGTTTCCCCGCGGCCTACCTCACTTTTGCGGGCGTTGCCGCCGTAGGCTGCGGCATTTTCCTGCTGCAGGTTCCCGAAACAAGGCAAAAATAAACAAATTCCTTGAAGTCCCGCAGGATTAGGGCTCTATAATGGCCGTCCCCCAACCTAAATACGGAAGCGGCATATGGCGAACAACATCATCATCTTCGACACCACCTTGCGCGACGGCGAGCAATCCCCAGGCATGTCCATGAACCTCGAAGAAAAACTGATGGTCGCCGAAGCACTCGACACCATGGGCGTGGATGTCATTGAAGCCGGCTTCGCCATGGCCTCGGTGGGTGACTTCGAAGCCGTGCGCGAAATTGCCGGCAAAATCAAAAACTCCGTCGTCTGCTCCCTTGCCCGCGCCAAAACCGCCGACATCGAGCGCGCCGCCGAAGCCCTGAAACCTGCGAAACAAAGCCGCATCCACACCTTCATCTCCACCTCCGACATCCACCTCAAATACCAGTTCCGCATGACCAAGGAAGAAGTCCTCGTCATCATCAATGACACGGTAAAACTCGCCCGCAACTACACCGACAACGTCGAGTGGTCGGCCATGGATGCCACCCGCTCCGACCGCGACTACCTGTGCAAGGCCATCGAAACCGCCATCAGGGCCGGGGCCACCACTGTCAACATCCCCGACACCGTGGGCTACGCCACCCCCTCGGACTACGGCGCCCTCATCAAATACATCGCCGATAACGTGCCCAACATCGACAAGGCCGTCATCTCCACCCACTGCCAGAACGACCTCGGCCTCGCCACCGCCAACTCCCTCGCCGCCATCCAGAACGGCGCCCGCCAGATCGAATGCACCATCAATGGCATCGGCGAGCGCGCGGGCAACACCGCGCTGGAAGAAGTCGTTATGGCCATCAAAACCCGCCACGACCTCTTCAAGTTCGACTGCAATATCGACACCACCCACATCATGCGCCTGTCGCGCATGGTGCAGAGCATCACCGGCGCGCATGTGCAGGTCAACAAGGCCATCGTCGGCGCGAACGCCTTCGCCCACGAATCCGGCATCCACCAGGACGGCATGTTGAAAAACGCCAGCACCTACGAAATCATGACGCCCGAATCCATCGGCCTCACCAAGTCCAGCCTCGTGCTGGGCAAGCATTCCGGCCGCCACGCCTTCCGCGAGCGCATCGCCGAGCTGGGGTTTGAAGTGGGCGACAACGCCTTCGAAGAAGCCTTCCACCGCTTCAAGGAACTCGCCGATAAAAAGAAAGACATCTACGACGAAGACCTCATCACCCTGCTGGATAACGAGGCCAAGGGCGCAGACCCCATCGCTCTGGAATCCCTGCACATCACCTGCGGCACCATCGGCCCCCAGACCGCCATGATCTGCCTGCGCATCAATGGCGAAGTCCACCGCGTCACCGTCGAGGGCAACGGCCCGGTCGATGCCACCTTCAACGCCATCACCACCCTGATTCCCCATAGCGCCAAGCTAAAGCTCTACCTCGTCAGCGCCATCACGCAAGGCACCGACGCCCAGGCCGAAGTCACCGTGCGGCTGGAAACCCCCGATGGCAAGATCATCAACGGCACCGGCTCCAGCATAGACACCGTGGTGGCCTCCGCGCTGGCCTATATCAATGCCCTGTGCAAGCTCAAAACCATGCAGCAGCGCGAATCCCTGCTCCCCGCCGCTAAGGCTTAAGGCAGCACACGCCCTCCAGCTCCACCGCCTGTTCTTTAAGCTCGGGCGGCAGGCTGCTGCACAGCATAATCACGCCGGAAGACTGCTTGCGCTTCAAAAACGCCATGATGCTCTCATGCTCCGGCGGGTTCACCATCAGGAAATTCCCGTAAAACGGCTCAAAATTGCGGTACGTGTCCATATACGTCCAGTCGTCGAACACGATATGCTGCCCGCTGCCGTCCAGCGGGATATGGCACTGCGCCGCCACGGTCTCAATGCGCCTGCGCCGCTGCTCCCCGTCAAAAATCCCCTGGAAATGGTTGGCGAACAGATCCTTCTCCGTAAAACCCCCGGTATACCCGTTCCGCAGCTGCGGCGATTCAACCCGCGCGTAAAACCCTGCCCAGCTGGCGCGGAACTGCACCTGGCTCACCACCGCCACCCCCACGGTTATCACCATCATACCCGCCATTATCCGTGGGAAAAGCACGTGCCACCGCAACCCAGAAATCAGCAGCACGAAACTCAGCAGGAACAGGTAAAACACATAGCCCGCTTCCCAGAAGCTCCAGATATTGTTCTTCGTGGCCACCACCTGCAGCGGCGCCAGCAGGATCAGCAGCGGCAGGCTTAAGGGTAACACGGCGTCTTTCCTCCCCGCCCGGCCTTCCATCACCCGCAGCACCGCCGCCATCATCACCGCCCCCAGCAGCACCAGCAAAGCCCGCACCCCCAGCGCAGAGGCGCCAAGCAGCAGCGAGTCCGGCGCAAGCTGGTTTTCCACCCCGTACAGCAACAAAAACGGCGTGCCCGGCGCAATGGCTTTCAGGTAGCGGTTTTTCGCCTCGCTCACATTCTGCACCATCAGCTTCAAACTATGCAGCGGCTCGCGCCACAGCTGCTGCGGCGTGATCGTGTGGTGCTCAAGGAACGCCACCACCTGCGGCGAGTCAGGGCAGGTCTGGTGCACCCGCCACAGCGCCACGCAAGCCAGCATCATCACCCCCACCATCAGCAGGAACACCACCCGCCCCCGCGCCGCGAATGCCTGCCGCGCCATCACCCATGCCATCACCCCCACCGCCGGCAACAGCGCCTGCACCTTGGGATGCTGCGAAAAAACCCAGCTCAGCAGGAAAAAATACCCCGCCCAAAAAACCGCCGCCTGCCACCGCCCGCGATGTTTGGGGGCCATCAGCGCCATCAGCACCAGCGCCGAAAACCCCAGCATGATATTGATTTCAGGCCGGTTGAACAAATACAGCACCGGCAAAAACCCTACGCTCAGCACCGAGGCGCTTACGCCCAGCGCCATAAGCCGCCCCATCCGCCCCTCGAACACCTGCCGCATGATCGCCGCCAGCAGCCCGATGCAGCCAAGGTATTTCCCCGCCGTCTGCTCCCGCATCATCACCAGCGTGTCCGGGTGCAGCAGCCCCGCGAACAGCCGCCCCGGCAGCATCGGCCACGGAATCGCCCAGCTGAAATTGGATTCGCAGGTCGGGTACATGTTCACCATGCGCCACCCGTCGAAAAGCATGTGGTCGGTTTGCAGCAGCCACGAAGTTTCATCGGTAAATACCGGCCCCTGCGCCACCATGGCCAGCAATAGCGAAAAACTGGCCATTGCCGCCACCAGCAGCAGGCTGGCCGTAACTTTGAAACAATTTCGCAGAGGTTGCAGTGAGAAGGCCCGTCGCATCGGCGAATCATAACCGGAACCACCCCCGATGCAACGCCCGATACTCAACCCGGAATAGTTAAATTATTAAAGTGATACAAACCCTGTATCCGCACTTGCCTATCTGGGCGCACTGTGTAAATTACCCCCATCGCACAAACTGAAAAAGCGCTCACAACGCTTCAAATTAAAGGCAATTTTTTATGCTTCATAGACTGCTTGGCTTAGCTTCCGCGGACATGGCCATTGATCTGGGAACCGCCAACACGCTGGTCTATGTGAAGGGCAGGGGCATCGTGCTCAACGAACCCTCCGTCGTCGCCATGAAAGACAACAACGGCGTCATGGTCCCCTTCGCCTTCGGCAATGAAGCCAAACTCATGCTCGGCCGCACCCCCGCCAAGATCGACGCCAAGCGCCCTTTGAAAGACGGCGTCATCGCCGATTTCCAGTCCGCCGAAGAGATGATCAAACACTTCATCCACCGTGTGCACAACAAGAAATCCTTCATCAAACCGCGCCCGCTGATCATCATCTGCGTGCCCTCCGGCTCCACCCCCGTTGAGCGCCGCGCCATTCAGGAAGCCGCTGAAAACGCCGGCGCCCGCGAAGTGTTCCTCATTGAAGAACCCATGGCCGCCGCCATCGGCGCAGGCCTGCCCGTCACCGAACCCACCGGCAGCATGATCGTGGATATCGGCGGCGGCACCACCGAAGTGGCCGTGCTCTCCCTCGGCGGCATCGTATACGCCCGCTCGGTTCGCGTCGGCGGCGACAAAATGGACGAAGCCATCATCAGCTACATCCGCCGCTACGGCAACCTGCTCATCGGTGAAACCACCGCCGAAAAAATCAAAAAAGAAATCGGCGCCGCCTGCGCGCCTGAAAATGGCGAAGGCCGCATGATCGAAATCAAAGGCCGCGACCTCATGAACGGCGTGCCCAAGGAAATCATGCTCTCCGAATACCAGATCGCAGAATCTCTAGTTGAACCCGTAGGCCAGATCATCGAAGCCGTAAAAGTGGCGCTGGAATGCACCCCCCCGGAACTCTCCTCCGATATCGTGGATAAAGGCATCGTCCTGACCGGCGGCGGCGCACAGCTGCACAACCTCGACCTCGTGCTCTCGAATGCAACCAGCCTCCCGGTTTTCGTCGCCGACCAGCCCCTGAACTGCGTGGCCTTAGGCTCCGGCCGCGTGCTCGAAAACCCCGAGCAGCTCAAGCACGTCCTGTTCAAGCAGGAATAGCGCTAGCCTTTAATAAACCTTGCGCCCTGTGCCGCTGCCCATGCTCGCGCCACTCGTCCACTGCCCCGAACCAACAGCCGCCCGCGCGCTGGCAGCGCTGCCCACTTCCGCCGTTGTCTGGCCATATTCGCCTTTCATAGCGCCATCTACCACGCCCAGCGCCTCGCTGGCAGAAACCCCCGCCAGCTTCAGCCGCGTCAGGCTCACCTCAAGGTCGTGCCGCACGCCCGCAATCGCCGCCTCCTTAGGTTCCTTGTAACCTTCGCCAACCATACCTGCCTCCCTAAAAAGGATTAAACCTCCGCGGAGCATGGCCGCACCGGATAACTTCGTCAATATTTATTAACGCTCTTGGCCGCCAAAATCCCGTCCACCGGGCTGCTCGCCACCGCCACCTCCCGCTTCGCCATCCGCCCCGCAAGAAAAGCCTCCCGCCCCGCCATCACCGCGCATTTCATCGCCCGCGCCATCCCCACCGGGTCTTTGGCGCTCGAAAGTGCCGTGTTCAAAAGCACCCCCGCGCAGCCCAGCTCCATGGCAATGCACGCATCCGAAGCCGTGCCGATACCCGCATCCACCAGCACCGGCACGCCTGCCTGCGCCACGATCATCCTGATATTCACCGGGTTCAAAATCCCCAAACCTGAGCCGATAGGCGCGGCCAGCGGCATCACCGCCACGCAGCCCGCATCCTCCAGCTTCCGCGCCACGATCACATCGTCAGTGGTATAGGCCATCACCTCGAAGCCTTCCGCCACCAGCACCTTGGCCGCCTTCAGCGTTTCTTCCACATCCGGGTACAGCGTATCCCGTGAGCCGATCACCTCCAGCTTCACCAGCCTCCACCCCCCCAGCTCCCGCGCCAGCCGCAGCGTGCGCACGGCCTCGTCCGCGGTGTAGCAGCCCGCGCTATTGGGCAAATACATAAATTCCGAAGGCGGCACCGCCTGCTGGATA
>JANYCJ010000004.1 GCA_025360345.1 Alphaproteobacteria bacterium
GAACGGTCGCTCACGGGCTATCTACGGCCTTTGGAAGAACTTCCACCACCCGATACGGAGGTGTTATTGACGGTTCCCTTGGCATCTTCAGCGGTGGGGAGCGCGTATTTGCCGGGGGCGGCCTCGGTGTTCAAATCAGGGTTTTCAGGCGGCAGGTCGCCGAGCGGGGTCCATGCTTCGTTGAACACGCAGGCGATGAGGTTGCCGTGGCGCAGGGTGAAGCGCTTGGCCACACGCTCGACCACGATGTAGTCGCCGCGGGTGCGGAAGTTGATGAGGGCTTCGGAATTATCCTCGTTCACCATGTAGAAGGCGGGGAGGTCGGCGTTCTTGTTGCGGAACTGGAAGTAGGTGAACAGGCCGTCATCGAAAATACGGATGGGGGCGATGATGTCAGTGCCGGCGATGGTGTAGTTCAGGTTATACTTGCCGAGGTCGGAGAGCGGGTCGGGCACGGAGTCGAGGTAGCGGCTGAAGGAGGTGCCGTCATCACTGCTGCCACGGCGGCCGCCAGCGCTGTTGCCGGATTCGTTGGGGTAGAGGAAGCGCATGATGAACATCATGTTCGGGTCGTCGATGTCATCAGTTTCGCGGGCGTGAAGTTCGAACAGGTAGACGCGCTTGTTGGTGATGAGCGTCATGTTGGTGGTTGCGTCCTGCTCGATGGGCTTTAAGAACAGGCGGAAGCCCGAGGGGTTCAGCATCCAGGCGGTGGAGTCGCCCATGGAGATGGTGAGGATCTGCTCGTCGGGGGCGAATTCGATGGAGGTTTCGTAATGGTAGTGGCCGGTATATTTATACACCTGGTCGGGCTGGTAGATGATGGTGCGGACGCGGTGGTCGATCTGGATGGGGCGAGGTTCGCGCACGGCGTGGGCGGGGGCGGCCATGGCGGTGCAGAGCAGTAGCGCGAGCGCGCCTTCCTTAACCATGCGTTTCAGGGGGTTGGGCCGGGTTA
The DNA here is from genome assembly GCA_025360345.1 of Alphaproteobacteria bacterium. Taxonomy (GTDB): domain Bacteria; phylum Pseudomonadota; class Alphaproteobacteria; order Rickettsiales; family SXRF01; genus JANYBV01. The sequence goes on from JANYCJ010000004.1 coordinate 959, forward strand.
GTCTGGCAGTCGCGGACATTACCGATTGCGTCATTTTACGTCCTGAAGTCGTTTTGCATGGTATTTTGTTACCAAGAAGGTGACTGGTTTAACTTTCTCACCTTTCTCGTCTAACTCAATGCCAGAGTATTTAAAAGCAATATTTGCTCTCCAGCGGGATTTTTTTACTTCTGTCTTGCTCTCTACATAAGCGTCGAAGATGACTTCCATGCTATCAGGGAGGCGTTTTGTGTTGATAATGGTGATATTGCGCTTGGAGTGGCGCTGGTAGAGGCTGATGGGGCCTTCGGGGTTGCGCGGGTTAATCATGGCCTGGAATTCGCGGAACACTTCCTCGGAAGTCTGGCTTTTTACGCCGTTAACGTCGCGGTCGAAGGTGGCGATGTCGTATTCCTCGCGGATCATCACATAATGCTTAACCATGAAGCGCAGCACGGCTTCACCTGCCGGGTCGGCCTTGCTTACCTGCAGTTTCTGGATGCGGGGGAGGTCTTCAATGATGTCGTTGGTGTTGAAGATCAGGGGCACTTCGCTTTGCAGAGGGTATAGCGACTGCGCGGCGGCAAGGGCGATAATCAGCACCAGCAGCGAAATGGCGGTGAGGAACACATACATGTAACGCTCGGCCATGGGGTCGTGAATGGCGAGGTCGTACATTTTGCGGGCTTCGCGGAAATATTCGCCCGTGCGCACCTTGTCGGCAATATCCTGATAATCCTCATCCCGGGGGTGAATTTTATGAAGGGTTTCAACAGGTTTTGGGGGTTGGGGGGCCATGCGCGCCGGTATTGGGGTTTCGGATTGGAAGTTAATTTACAATAAATTACTGAATTATACCAGCTTTTTGTGTGCTTGACCTTGGTGGTTTCCCGGGCTTATATCTAGCGAAATTTGGCACATAGTATCATGCAAAAGTTAACGGAAGTTTTAGCGATGGGCGGCTATGGAAGCTTTATCTGGCCCGCCTATGCGCTGGCTTGCGCCGTGATGACGGGCATATGCGTCCTGTCACTGCGGGCTTTGCGCAAGGCGCAGGCCAGTTTGCGCGACTTGCAGACGTTTACGGAAGCGGATGAAACCTAAACATCAGAGGCTGGCGTTTATCGCGGTCAGCATGGTTTTTCTGAGCGTTGCGGTGTTGTTCACATTGCAGGCCTTCCGGGACAATATCGTGTTTTTTTACAGCCCGAGCGACCTTGAGGCCAAGCAGCCCACACCGGGCCGCGTGATGCGGCTGGGGGGGCTGGTGGAGGCGGGCAGCCTGGTGAAAGGGGAAAACCAGACGATCACTTTCACGGTGACGGACGGCAAGGCGAGCATCGCGGTGGATTACACAGGCATGGTGCCGAACCTGTTCCGCGAGGGGCAAGGCGTGGTGGCGCAAGGGGTGCTGGTGGATGCCGGGCATTTCCATGCCACGACGATCCTGGCCAAACATGATGAAACCTATATGCCGCGCGAAGTGGTGGACGCTTTGAAGAAAAGCGGGCGCTGGAAGGGTGATGCTATGGAGAAACCTGGGCAATGATACCGGAATTCGGGGTGTTTTTTGTGATCGTGGCGCTACTGGCGGCGGGGATGCAGGCGGCTTTCCTTCTGCCAGCCACAGGGCTGAAACAGCTGCTGAGGCCTTGCCTGCCATCGGCGGCATGGGTGCAGGCGTTGGCAGTGTGCCTTGCTTTTGCCATATTGGTGCAGCTGCGGCTGGACTCGGATTTCAGCGTGATGAACGTGGTGCAGCATTCCAACCTGAGCTTACCTACGCTTTATAAAATCGTGGGCACGTGGGGCAACCATGAGGGCTCGATGCTGCTGTGGGTGCTGGTGCTGGCGGTGTTTGGCGCGTGCGTGGCGCTGCGGATGCCAGAGGGCGCCGAGGTGCAGCCGCTGGCGGTGGCGGTGCAGGCAGCGCTCAGTGTCGGCGTGCTGCTTTTTATCCTGTTCACTTCCAACCCGTTTGCGAGGGTGTTTCCGCCGATGGTGGATGGAGAGGCGCTGAACCCCCTATTGCAGGACATGGCGCTGGCGATGCACCCTCCCCTGCTCTATCTGGGCTATGTGGGGTTTTCCATCGTGTTTTCATTCTCGGCGGCGGCGCTGCTACTGGGGCGGCTGGACGACGGCTGGGCGAAGATGGTGCATCCGTGGATCTTGATTTCCTGGAGTTCGCTTACGCTGGGCATCGGCCTTGGTAGCTGGTGGGCATACCGGGTGCTGGGCTGGGGCGGGTTCTGGTTCTGGGACCCGGTGGAAAATGCTTCGCTGCTGCCATGGCTTTCTGGCACGGCTCTGCTGCATTCCAACGTGGTGCTGATGAAGCGGCGGATGCTGGCTTCGTGGGTGCTGCTGCTTTCTATCCTCACCTTCGGGTTAAGCCTGCTGGGCACGTTCCTTGTTCGCTCGGGGCTCCTGATTTCGGTACATAGCTTTGCCAGCGACCCGGAGCGGGGGACGTTTATCATGATCTATATCATACTGGCGCTGGGCGGGGCTTTGCTGCTGTATGGCCTACGGGCGCACAGGCTGGTGCCGCAGGTGCGCGACGGGATGCTGCCGCTGTCCCGCGAGGGAATGATCCTGATTAATAATTTGTTCCTGCTCACGGCGTGTGCCACGGTGTTCCTTGGCACCACCTACCCGGTGGTAGTGGAGTGGATGGAGGGGGCGAAGCTTACGGTGGGGCCGCCTTATTATAACATCACTTTCCTGCCGCTGATGGCGGTGCCGCTGGTATTTGCAGGGCTTACGCCGTTCATGCCGTGGCAGCGGGCGGAGATGCGCAAGGTGCTGCGAAAGGCCCGGCCTGCGGGCATGGCAGCGCTTGCAGCGGCGGCGCTGGTGCTGGCGGCGGGGGCGCAGGGGGTACTGATGTCGGCCATCGGTATCGGGCTTAGCGCATGGCTGATGGTGTGCAGCGTGCAGTGGCTGCGCAGCGCCGGGATGCGGGCGGTTTCGATGCCGGTTTTCCTAGGGCATTTCGGGGCGGCGGTGGCCGTGGCGGGGGTGACGGGTGCGAGCCTGTGGATGAAAGAGGCGGAGCTGTCCATGGCACAGGGCGATACGGTGACGGTGGCGGGCTACCGGCTTTCCTATACGGGCGAAAAGGCGCTGGATGCGCCCAATTATCACGGCAGGGCAGTGACTTTCCGGGTGGATGACGGGGGCGGGCGGGAATTGACAACGCTTTCGCCGGAATACCGGATTTACGATATACGCCAGACAGCTACGAGCGTTGCGGACATCCGAAGCACTTTGTGGTATGATCTGTATGCCGTGATAGGGGAAAGTTCCGCCGACGGAAAGACCACGGCGGTGAGGATTTACTTCAGGCCCCTGATGTGTTTATTCTGGGCGGGATTTATCGTTATGGCGGCCGGCGGCGTTACCCGGCTCTTGCGGAGGGGAACATGACTCTAAGGGAAATATTGCGGCTGGTGCCGCTGCTGCTTCTGCTGCTGGTGTGCACGCTGCTGGCCACGGGGCTGTTCAAGATCGCCAACG
>JANYCJ010000046.1 GCA_025360345.1 Alphaproteobacteria bacterium
GCCGCCGCCATCGTCGGCGAAATGAACAACGCCGCTGTAACGGCAGAAATCACCCCCCAGATCGGCCAGCTCTACCTCAAGAAAAAGAAGCTCGCCAAAACCGGCCCCGAAGAAGAGGAAAGCTTTTTCAACAAAAATAAAATGGGCATCATCGGCGGCATCGTCATGGCCATACTCGGCTTCATGTTCGGCGGTGTCGGCGGCGCCTTGCTGGGCGGCGTGCTCGGCTTCAGCGGCGCAGGGGCCATGGGCGACAAAAAAGGCATGATTGCCGGTTTCCTTGACCCCGAACCCGCCAGCCCCACCATGGCCAAGCCCAAAACCGTTAAGAACGCCAGCGGCACCCCCGAAACGGTCATTTTCATCGACCCCGAAGGCAAGGCCACCGACGGCCCCGTCATGGGCGGCAAAGCCGTTGTGGGCCAGTTGGAAGGCACGGGCGAAGACCGTAAGCTGAACGTCACCGGCGTCATCTTGTTCGATGCCGATAATTACCTTCGCCACAACCGCAAGGAAACCATGCGCACCGAGCCCGTTAGCGGCGTCTCCCTGAAGGCGACCAAGGGCGGCAATATCGATATCAGCACCATCGAAAACATCCGCGCCCTCGCCGTGATTTCGGAAACCGCCGCCAAAAGCGCCGAAGTAACCAAGAAGCAGGGCCGCGCCGAGCTGAACGTTCGCCGCAACGAAAACCTCGTCACCCAAACCGAAACAATGCGTGGTAGCGATGGTAAGACCAATAAGGATCAGGCCCTCGCCAACATGCAGGAATTATGGCAGCAGCGCATAAGCGAAATGGGTGTGCGGCCTGAAGACAGCGTGGAGATCGCCCGCAAGATCACCGAGAAAATGGCCACCCCGGAATTCCGCAAAAAATCCCCGCAGGAAATGCTCGACGCGGTATTGGAAACGCCGCTCACCGGCAGCGGTAAAAAAATCGGCGAAACCCTGTCCGATGCCTCGCGCAATGGCACGGGCGAAAAATCCCTCGCGGGTGGTGGCCCCGACACGCTCCAGCTGTTCAAGGATGCCTTCAATGCCTCCTCCGCCCGCCTCGTAAGCGCCTTTAATGAGCGCGCCGGCGTGGATGGGCTTATCACGCTGCCGCCCCCATCCTCCGTCGCCACCGCTCAGGCGCAGGCCGATGCTGCGCGTGCCGCCGCGGAGCGCACCCGCGCCGCCGCAGCCCCCCAGCCATTGCCCGACCAGCAGCTTGACCTGATGGAAGCGGGTAAGCTCGCTGAAAAATTCCCGCCGCGCTCCGCGGCATCCGGCCCACCCGCGCCAAACCCTGTGGCCGGGCAGGTAGAAAAAGCCCTGGCCGACCAGCCCGGCGACGCCGCCAAAAAACGCTTCATGACCATCAAAAGCGGCAACAAATCGGTGACGCTGGTGGGCAGTGAAGAAGGCGGCAAATTCGTAGCCACCAAAGCGGTCGTCATGACCGACGGCATGGCCACCCCCGTTACCAAGGACATTGTCGCCATGCCCGAAGAGGCGCGCAGTTTCGCCACCTCTGGCGGAAAAATCGCCATCGCCCCCGGCGCGGATGCCAACCGCGGCAAAATGGAAGCACTCCTTTCCTCGCGGGAAATCACCGGCGCCGCGCCCGATCCGGGCCGCTCCGCACCGCCCCCGCCCCGCACCAGCGGCCGCGACTTTGAAAGCTTCGGCCCCTAAGCGCGTTGCTATTTCCCTTAGCCCGCGCTAAAAACCACCCATGCCCTCCCGCCCCCCCGAATCGCCGCTGATCGGCACAAGCCATGACCTCACCGTCACCTCCCTCGGCGGCCTGGGAGATGGCATCGCCCATATTGGCACCACCCCAGTCTTCATCAGCAAGGCCTGCATCGGCGACACGCTCCGCGCCCGCATCACCCACCAGAATCACGAAGGCGCCACCGCGATTATCACGCAGCTGCTCACGCCCGGCCCCGCCCGCCAGCCCGCCCCATGCCCCTATTTCCATGCCTGTGGCGGCTGCACCCTGCAGCAACTGCGCGAGGCCGAATACCGTGAATTCAAAACCGCCATGCTCCGCTCCGCGCTCACCCGCGCCGGCTATGCCCCAGACCATGCCGAAGTCCGTTTCCTTCCCCCCGCCACCCGCCGCCGCGTGGAGTTCAAAACCCATTTCCCCGAAGGCAAATTGCAGCTGGCTTTTTATGAGCCCCGAAGCCGCAATCCCGTCAGCATCGCCACCTGCCTCATCCTTCATCCCCGCCTTGAAACCCTGATGCAGCCGCTGCAACACGCCCTGCGCCAGCTCAATTTCCAGCAGCACATCCGCGCCGTAAGCGTCACCCTTGCCGATAGCGGCACCGACCTCCTGCTCCATGTCAGCGCCGTCACTCCAAAGCCGGATGTGGAACTGGCTGCTTTGCTGCAAAACCTCGGCCTCGCCCGCGCCACCCTGCAGGTGGGTGAGGCTGCCCCCGTCATCGCCGCCACCCGCATCCCCGTCACCATGCGCTTCGGCGAAACCGACATGCCCCTGCCGCCCGATGCTTTCTTGCAGGCCACCGCCGAAGGCCAGCATGATCTCACCCAAAGCGTGCTGGCGCATCTCCCGCAGCAGGGCAGGGTGGTAGACCTGTTCAGCGGCCTCGGCACCTACAGCTTTCCGCTGCTGGCCCGCCAGCCCGTGCACGCAGTGGAAATGGATGCCGCCATGGTCACCGCCCTCAGGGCCACCTCCCGTCCCGGCTTCACCGCCGAAATGCGCGACCTTTTCAAAGAGCCGCTCACCGCTTCCGAACTCTCCGCCTTTGCCGCCGCCGTCATCAACCCCCCCCGCGCCGGGGCCAAGGCGCAGGCGCAGGCCATCGCCCAGTCGCGCCTCAGCCACGTGGCCATGGTGTCCTGCAACCCCGCCACCTTCATGCGTGACGCCGCCCTCTTGAAACAGGCCGGTTTCGCGCTCATCGCCGCCCATGGCCTCGACCAGTTCGTCTGGAGCCCGCATCTGGAGATTTTTGCAGCCTTCGCAAGGTAATCTTGTAATTTCAAAGACTAACCCCGCTTTTCCTTCCGCCTGTTGTAATATAATAATAAATTAGTCCGAAAAAAATCCGAAAAGTTAATTATTGTTATATATTCTCCAAAATACATATGCTATAGAGCCTAACGTTAATTTACTGCGAGTGAGCCTTTATAATGACCATGAAAAATTGCATCGCCCTTTTCATTGCCGCCAGCGCCCTTTCCGGTTGCTGCGAAATGTCTTACGGCCCCAGCCAGTGCACCAAGCGCGAGTCTGATATGCAGCAGGCCGCACCCGCACCCCAGCCTTCCGCCTCTGCTACGCCTTTGTATAAAATGGAGCCGCTGGCGCTTCCTCCCGTGCCCGTCGCCGCGCCTGCGCCCGCACCCATGGCCCCCGCGCCGCAAACCCCCGCCGTGGTCAAAGCCCCGTTCGCCATGTCGCCTTCCATCCCCGATCAGCAGGCACAGGCACCCCAGCCCCAGCTGAAGGCAGCCCCCGCAGCGAAAACAAAAGCCTCAAAAACCGCCCCCGCCCCTAAAGCGGATTGGGTACATTTATAATTGATAAGACACTAACCGGAGTTCAATCTATGCGTAACCTTGCCTCTCTTCTCATCACCTGCGCCAGCGCCGCCCTCCTGCTTTCCCCCGTGGTCGCCATCGCTTCCCCCAGCCAGGATGTCGTTCAGGAAGACCCCATGGTGGTTCCTGCCGGTATGCAGGCCGTGCCCAGCACCGCGCGCGACCTGCCTGAAGGTGTTGACCCCAGTGTAGTACAGCAGGCCGCCCTCTCCACGCCTGCACAGGCCATGGCAGCCGCCACCCCGTCCAGCAATGGCACCATGCCCAGCCCGCAGGAACAGCAGGCCGCAGCTGAATTCGCCGCCCAGCAGGCCTCTGCCAAAGCCCAGCAGGCCGCCGCAGACGCGCAGGCCGCCGCCGCCCAGGCCGCACAGGCCCAGCAGGCCGCCGCCCAGGCCAAGCAGGCCGCGGAAGCTCAGGCCGCAGCACAGGCTCAGGCCGCAGCTCAGGCTCAGGCTCAGGCCCAGCAGGCAGCCGCAGCCCAGCAGCAGGCCGCTATGCAGGTCGTGCCCGCCCCGCAGCAGCAGGTTCAGCCAGCGCCCCAGCCCATGGCGCAGCCCCAGCCCGCTGAACAGCCCGCCCCCGCCGAAGCGCAGCGCAGCGGCAGCTCCCTGCCCATCAGCATCAGCCATGGCATCACCTATATGTCCGGCGGCACGAACGCGTCCGACATCGGCCAGCTCAAGGCGCTCGATGGCGAGTTCAATCTCCAGCTCCTCTTCGCCGCCAAGAACGGCGACCACCTCATCAACCATCAGGTGCGCATCCTCGACTATCATAACTTTGAACTCGTCTCCGCTAAAGACGTTGGCCCCTATCTCTACCTGCACATCAATCCCGGCGACTACATTCTCGAAGTCACCTATGAAAGCGGCATGAAACCCGTGCAGATGAAGATCAAGGTGGCCAAAAACCGTATGCGCAAAACCATCCTGCTGAAATAGCAAAACCCGGCGCATGGAAGAAAGCAACCCGCTTAAAAACCTGCGCCTGGTTGCGTATAATGAAAGGCAGCTGAAGCGCCAGATTCCCGAAGGTCAGGGCAACTGGTTCCTCGCCGAAGCCTGTGTTCGCCACGTTTTCATCACGCAGGATAACGCCGACACCGTGCCCGAAAAAATCGAAGCCGGTGCCGCTCGCGCCAGCGCAAAATCCTTCGCCGAGAACCCTCTCGCCATTCGCTATGAACATGGCGAACAGGCCTACCGCTACCTGCTGATGGTCGCCAGCGGCCTGCTCAGCCAGCAGCTGGGCGAAGAGCACGCCAAGGGCAAAATCGTCGTGAACTGGGAAAGCTATAAAAAAACCCATGATGTGCCCCCAGCCATGCAGCGCATGATGGAAAACCTCATCGGCGATAGCCGTGTGGTAAAGGAAAAGGTGCTCTCCCGCCTTCACACCGTAAGCACCCATCCCGCCATCGCCGCGCGCCAGATAGCGGGAATAAAAGCGAAGGACGGCTCCCGCGTACTCATCGTCGGCTCCAGCGAGCCGGTCACCCGCGACACCTTCAAGGCGCTGGGCTTCCAAAGCTCGGAAATCGCCATCACCCATCCGGATCCGGCGCGGCTTTCCAGCATCGCAGATACCATCATGGAAGCCCGCGCAAAAAAGAAAATGATCGTGCCCGTCACCATGCTCTCCCCCGAAAACCTCACGCCCGAAACCATCGCTTCCTACGATCACGTCTTCATCTGCACCCCCATGGGCAGCCAGCCGCAATTCGAAAAAAAGCTGGTGGAAGGCTGGAAAAAGCACACCAATCCCAAAGGCACCGTAAGCCTGTTCTTCGGCCCCGCCGACCTCACCGGCCCCAATGCTGGCGCATGGCAACCCCTCATCGGCACCCCCGGCGTAATAGACCGCGACATGATCGCCGCCCGCCACCAGCATGACGTTGCGGAAAATGCGCAAACCCTCAAAGACGCCACCATCGCCTGCCAGAACATTGCTCACACCCGCAGCCTCGGCACCGGCAACCGCCATCCCGTGAAAATGTTCCTCACCCTGCCGCCGGAAGACTATCGCCAGCGCACCACCGGGCAGCTTCGCCCCACCGTCTAAATGCCCAAACATTCCCCTGCCGTAACGAAGCTGCGCGGGAAGCGCATGGCTTCTAAATCGGCCCATGGGAATAATAATCAAAAACAATACATTACAATCAGGGCAGCCTTCCCGCCATGCAAATAGGGCAGGGGCCAGATGCTAGACAACCCCGCACTGAGCCTGTAGCTTTAAGCAAATAAAAATAAAAAAAAGACCAAATAAAAACGCGCAGGGGAACGTTCACAAAACATGTCATCTGAGGAGCATCAGGACGGCGTAACACGCCGCCAATTTGCCACGGACACGCTCAAGGCGGGGGCTGCCCTTGCGCTTGCCGGCCGGCTGCCCCGCCCAGCCGCAGCGAAGGAAATGCCTGAAGCAGGCCGGCGCCTCACCGACGACGAGCTCCTGGATTTTGCCCAGAAGCAAACCCTGACCTACTTCACCGAATTCGCCCACCGCAAATCCGGCATGGCCCGCGAATGCAGTAATGACAATTCCCCCTATGGCAGGGACACGGTCGCCGTAGGCGGCACTGGCTTCGGCATCATGGGCATCATCGCGGGCATATCGCGTGGCTTCATACCCCGGCAGGAAGCGCTGAACCAGCTGGTCAGGATTGTAGATTTCCTGCAAACCGCCGACCATCACAACGGCATCTTCCCCCATTGGCTGAACGGCCAGACCGGAAAAACCTTCGTCTTCCCGAAATCGCACGACGATGGCGCCGACCTTGTGGAAACTTCGTTCCTCATGATGGGCCTGCTCACCGCCCGCCAGTATTTCCAGAAAGAAAATCCCCAGGACAACACCCCGCAGGAAAAACATTTCGTGGAACAGGTCAATAAGCTCTGGAAACGCGCCGACTGGAAATTCCACCAGCGCGAAAAATCCAATGAATTGCTCTGGCACTGGAGCCCCCATACCAAATGGGAGCTTAACCTGCCCATCAAAGGCTGGAACGAAGCCCTGATGACCCACATCCTCGCCGCATCTTCCCCCACCCATGCCGTGGCTAAGGAAGTCTACCATGAAGGCTGGGCAGGCGGGAATGACTTCATTAATTCGCGTGAGCATCACGGCATCCACATGCCCCTTGGCCCCGAAGGCGGCGGCCCGCTTTTCATGGCGCATTATTCCTTCATGGGCCTCGATCCCCAAGGCCTGAAAGACAAATACGCCGACTACTGGAAACAGAATGTTAGTCACACCCTTATCAACCGCGCCCACTGCATCGCCAACCCCAACAAGCATGAAGGCTACAGCGAGAAATGCTGGGGCCTCACCGCCAGCTTCAACCATCTCGAAGGCGGCAAAGGCTATAGCGACCATTCCCCCAGCAAGGGAAAAGACGTGGGAGTCATCGCCCCCACCGCCGCGCTTTCCTCCTTTCCCTACACCCCTAAATATTCCATGCAAGTGCTTCGCCACCTCTATGAAGACCACGACCACAAAAAAATCCTTGGCCGCTATGGCTTCGTGGATGCCTTCAAGGCCGACAAATCCTGGTACTCCAACACCTATCTCGCCATAGACCAGGGGCCCATCATCTCCATGATCGAAAACCACCGCTCCGGCCTGCTCTGGAAATTGTTCATGAGCTGCCCGGAAGTGCAGAATGGGCTGGACACGCTGGGCTTTAAAAGCCCGCACTTCAAAAAAGGCATCAGCCGCACCGGGCTTGCGCAGCCCACACCCTCCACCACCATCCAGCAGCACGGCCCGCTTAAGCCCGAGCCTATCACCACCGCACCTGCCATTCACCCGCCGGAACCCATCACCGTTCCCATCTCGCAACCCGCGCCTCCCGGCCCCATGAGCAGCTACCGCCTGCACCATTATCACCTGCCCTATAGCCATGTAAACCAGCTGGCCGCCTCGCAAATGTCAGACCCGGGCTTAGTGTTTCGCGGCTGATTCGCTGGCCTTTATCTCCCCTTTATCAACCCTGCAAGCATCCGCACCGTATCTTTACCCGCTTTATGGTTTACTTCTTCTCATAACCGCCAGATAGGAGTTCCTATGCGCCTCATTACTACCCTCGCCAGCATTTCGCTCATTAGCCTGCTCGCCGCCTGCGGCACGCCGGACGACGGCTATTATGACCATAACGGCAACTGGATCCCGAATAACCCCTATCACGCAAACAACCATGCTCGTGCCCCGCTCCCCGGCGGCACGGCTGATCGTGACGACGATACCTATGTCAGCACCTATCCCGGCTCCTCCCGCCGCGTAGTGACCACCACCACCTACAGCTACGACCGCCCCGGCTATTACAACGCCAACGGCTATTACGATACCATGGAAGGCGGCGCCACCGTGCCCCGCGACATGTTCCCGGCCCGTGGCATGTGCCGCGTCTGGTTCCCCAGCCATGTCCTTGCCGACCAGCCCCCGGTTGAGTCCTGCACCGGCATTGAAAACCGCGTGCCTTCCGATGCCTATGTCATTTATGGAGGATAATTAATGTGGCGGACGTAATCAATTTACCCACGCCACGTTATATGTAGTGAGACGATATCTGAAGCCGTCTTACCCTTAAGTTAGGAACCAGAATATGAGTATGTCACTAAACAAAATCCTCTTAGCCACCGCAATCACCTTCGGCCTTTGCCAAACCGCGATGGCCGATGAGGTATTTGCCCGCAAAAGCCTCAACCTGCGCGCCGGCCCCGGCTCACAATACCCAATTGTTGAGCATGTGCGCTCCGGCTCCGTGCTTGAAGTGTTCGGCTGTGTAGACGGCTACCGCTGGTGCGACGTGGGCTATGAAGACGACCGCGGCTGGGTCTACGGAGACTACCTGCAAACCACGTATGAAAGCCGCCCGGCGCACATCGTACAGATCGGGCCCCAGATCGACATCCCGATCATTACCTTTGAAACCGGCTCCTACTGGGACCATTACTATCGTGAAAAGCCCTTTTACCATGACGAGCATAAATGGGTACATGGCCCTGTAGGCCATTCCGAACATGTCGAAGTGAAACACGCGCCTGTGCATGTGGAGCATGAAGAACATGAAGAGCACTACGACGAACATGGTCATGAACACGAAGACCATGGTAATCACTACGGTGAAGACCATAACG
>JANYCJ010000065.1 GCA_025360345.1 Alphaproteobacteria bacterium
CACATCATCTACACCATGCGCGTATCGCAGGGCACCATGGAATTCGCAAACGTCATTGTCTTCACCTTCGACAAAGCCCAGAAATTCACCGAGCGCCTCGACGCCAAGCAAGCCGTGCTGGAAGAAGGCATGCTGCACCTGAAAAACGTCACCCGCTCCATCCCCGGAAAACCCCAGCAAGTCCTGAGCGAAGTCCTGCTCCCCACCACCCTTACGCTCAACCATATCCAGGACAGCTTTGCCTCCCCTGAATCCATGTCCTTCTGGCACCTGCCGTCCTTCATCAATATGCTTGAAGACGCAGGCTTCTCCGCCCTTCGCCACCGCGTATACTGGCAGAGCTTGCTGGCCAATCCCTTCCTGCTGGTGGGCACCATGCTGCTGGCCGCCGTATTCTCCCTGCGCTTGCCGCGCCGTGGCAAAATCGGCCTGCTGGTGGTTGCCGGTATCGTGAGCGGCTTCCTGCTGCATTTCCTCACCGACATCGTGGTGGCCTTCGGCTCTGCCGGAACCCTGCCTGTCCTGCTTGCCGCGTGGGCGCCTTCGGTGGTCGTGACCATGATCGGCACCGCGCTGCTCTTGCAACTTGAGGACGGCTAATGCCCCGCCTGCTCAAAGGCGCGCTTCTCGGCCCCCTAATTTTCTCGGCCCTGCTGCTGGTGCTGATGAGCGTTTTTTACAGCGAAGACATCACCGCCGACCCCGAGCAGGGCAAGCAAATTGTCACCCTCATCACCCTTGGCGCGCTGCTATTCACCAACCTTTTGGTCTTCTGCCTTGGCTGGCCCTATTATAATTACCTGAAACGCAAAAACAGCGTCACCCGCCGAAACATCCTGCTGGGTGGCGCGGGCATCATGGCCTGCCTGAGCACCATCATCAGCCTGTACCTGCACATCACCAATATCTGGCAGATCATAGGCCAGTTGCTGATATACGCCCTTTGCGGCACCTTCGTTGCCTACTGGGTCTGGTACTACGGCATCAAGGAATAATTACTGCGAATACGTATCGTAAGGGTAGGGGTTGCGCCGTAAATCCAGCAGCTCCGTCTTCAGCGTCAAAATCTCTGCATTGCGGTCAAAAATCGTCTGCTGCAACGAAAACACCTCGCGGTCATGCGCCGATTTTTCCTCGGCCAGGCTGCGCTCATAATCCATTTCCACCTCGTGCATAGCAGCCGTCATATCGGCGAGCTGGTCTTCAATGCTGCGAATTTTCTCCAGCGCCGCATCATAGCTTTTTAGCGCCGAAATTGTGCGTATGAACCGCACGCCCAGCCCGATAAGAATCAGCGCCAGCATCAGCGACACCGTCATAAACCCGATCAGCCCCACGGCGGGATACACATCCGCGCTGGCCTTCAGTGTCGTAACCATATCACCCATACTATCGTCCTTTTAACTGTTATACGCCGCAATATCGCCGCGCTGCCCTGAGCAGGGGCCGCTCCAGCCACATATAATGCACCATTCCATATACCATGCAACCCGCAAGGATACCTGCCCCAAGCACCACATGCACCGCCACAAACTGCGAATCCCACAGGGTCTGCACCACCAGCACCAGCCCATTCATCACCATCAGGTGCGTCAGATACAAGGAATACGACGCATCCCCCAGCAGCACCAGTCGCCGCCGTGCAAACAGCGCAGGCCTATGCATCTCATAGCCTATACACGCCAGAAACAGGAAGAAAACGATACCCCCAAACCATATCACCCGCCAATATTCACCCAGTAGCGGCAGCGCGAAATACACCGCAACCAGCCAGAACACGCAAAGCCCCGCCATTTCCTTGCGCCACCGCACAATCAGCGCCGGATAGGTGAAAACCAGCCACGCCATAAACGCCCCCGCCATAAACTCCAGCGCAAACATGGTATGGAAAACCGACGCATACGCGTTCCCCTCATCAGGCCACCACGTATTCATCGCAAAAACAAACGCCGCCCACACCACGGCCCCAACCCAAAGCAGCTTACGCGGCACAAAATAACCCACGCTGAATACAAGATAGAAAAACACCTCCAGCACCAGCGTCCACGCCACCAAAGTAATCGGCCATGCCTCCTGCGAAATCAGCGTGTATGAGCGCACAATATGTTCCCACTCAAACATATGTGGCCGCGCCGTTCCCGGTATCAGCCAGTAAAGCAGCAGCGAAACGCTGCACACAATCCAATACACCGGATACACGCGGATAAACCTGCGCAGCATATACACCCGCCACCCCGCAAAGCCCTTGTGCAGCGAATCCCACGATGTGAACAAAATCACAAACCCGCTAAGCATGAAAAACAGGTCTAATACAAAATTGCCCAGATTCCATACCGGCTGCATAAAGCGGTACACCGTATATTTGTCCTCCATCGCCGACAGGTGGCACAGCATAATAACCACCATGCCCAGCCCGCGCAGGATATGCAGCGACTTAAAATACTTGGGAATCATGGGAAATACGGCAAAAAACAGGCATGCCCCCTTATAAGTGCCGCGCCTATCCTTGTCCAGCCCCTTGATAATGATGTGATAATCAAGCATTTCCACCCCAAAACCCCCGCCATATCCCCCGCCATACCCCACAGTGGACACAAACGGCAAGATAAGCTAAGAAAATAGCCTAATATTTTTACAAGCAGG
>JANYCJ010000090.1 GCA_025360345.1 Alphaproteobacteria bacterium
GGCCGCGGAAAACGCCAAGCTGCTCGGCTCCCCGGATGCGGCGGAGAAGCTTGCGGATTTGGTGATGCAGGCGGCGCGGCGCGAACCTTTTGAAGCGGGGCAGGCGAGGCCTGCGTTGCCCGCACCCGACTCTTTTCCAGCCCTTTCACGCGAGGTTGCGGCATGACGAATTCTTCCAAACCAGTTTCTGACAAGATGAAGGCCTTGCCCTTGTCGCACCAATTGCCGCTGAATATCGGGATGCTGCATTTTATCGGCATCGGCGGTATTGGCATGAGCGGGATTGCCGAGGTGCTGCACAATCTTGGCTACAAGGTGCAGGGCTCGGACGCGTCGGACAGCTATAATACGCAGCGGCTGAAGAATCTTGGCATCCCGGTGTTTATCGGGCATGAGGGCAAAAATGTGGCCGATGCGCAAGTTGTGGTGATTTCCTCGGCGATCAAGGCGGACAACCCGGAAATGGTGGCGGCGCGATCCTTGCGCCTGCCGGTGGTGAAGCGGGCGGAAATGCTGGCGGAGCTGATGCGCTTCAAGACCTCTATTGCTGTGGCGGGCACGCATGGCAAGACCACCACCACCGCCATGACGGCGGCGATGCTGGAAGCGGCCGACATGCAGCCGACGGTGATTAATGGCGGCATCATCAATGCGCGGGGCACGAATGCCTATCTCGGCAAGGGCGATTTCATGGTGGTGGAGGCCGATGAAAGCGACGGCACGTTCACCAAGCTGCCGGCCACGATTGCGGTGATTACGAATATTGACCCGGAGCATCTGGATTATTACGGCTCTTTCGATAACGCGAAAGCGGCTTTCCAGACGTTTTTGACCAACCTGCCGTTTTACGGTTTCGCGGTGCTGTGCATTGACCACCCGGAAGTGCAGGCGCTGGCGGCGCGGATCAGCGACCGGCGCATCGTGACCTATGGCACCAACCCGCAGGCCGATGTGCGGGCGGTGAATATCCGCGCGGGCGCCAAGGGGCAAACCTATGACGTGGAAATCGCCGGGCGCGGGCAGGACGGCAAGCGGATGATTAAGGACGTGGTGCTGCCGATGCATGGCGAGCATAATGTGAAAAATTCGCTGGCGGTGGTTTCCATCGCGCTGGAGCTGGGGCTTTCGGATGAGACGATTTTGAAGGGCCTAAGCAGCTTTAACGGGGTGAAGCGGCGCTTTACCAACACGGGCGAAGGGCTGGGGATTACGGTGATTGACGATTACGGCCACCACCCGGTGGAAATTGCAGCCACGCTCAAAGCCGCGCGCGGCGCGCAGAGCGAAAGCGGCGGCAAGGTGATCGCCGTGGTGCAGCCGCACCGCTATACGCGGGTGCGGGATTTGTTCGATGATTTTTGCACCTGCTTCAACGATGCGGACATGGTGATCGTGGCCGATATTTACAGCGCGGGCGAAGAGCCGATCGAGGGGATTACGGCGGACAGGCTGGCAGAGGGCCTGCAGAATGCCGGGCACCGCAACGTGATGAAGCTGGAATCGCCGGAGGCGCTGGCGCGCACCGTGGCGGGCGTGGGCCAGCCGGGCGACATGGTGGTATGCCTTGGTGCAGGCTCCATCACCAAGTGGGCTTACCAATTGCCGCAGGAGCTGCAGGCGCTGAAAGCCAAGAAGGCGGCCTCATGAGGGGCGCGCCTGAAGCACTGGGCGCAGCATTTTTTGATTCGGCGGATTTTGAACGGTTCCGGCCACGCTTGCGCGAGGGGGCGGAGTTGTCACGCACCAACTGGTTCCGCGTGGGCGGGCGGGCGGAGTGGCTGTTCAAGCCGGAAGACACGCAGGATTTAGCCGCGTTCCTAAACGTGCTGCCTGACTCGGTGCCGGTGACGGTGATGGGGGTTGGCTCCAACCTGATCGTGCGCGATGGCGGGATTGACGGGGTGGTGATCCGGCTGGGGCGGGGATTTGCCGATATCGCGGTGGACGGCACTCAGGTGGTGGCGGGCGCAGGCGCGCTGGATGTGAACGTGGCGATGCTGGCGGGTGAGCATGGGCTTACGGGGTTTGAGTTCCTCAGTGGCATTCCCGGCACTATTGGCGGCGCGGTGCGCATGAATGGCGGGGCCTATGGCAGCGATATGTCGGCGCTGCTGATGCGCTGCGAGGTGGTGCAGCGCGATGGCCGCGTAGAGATGATGATGGCGGGAAGGGTCGGGTTTTCTTACCGCCACAGCGATTTGCCGGAAGGGGCCGTGGTGACGCGGGCATGGATGCAGGGCAGGCCGGGAGACAAGCAGGCGATTCTTGCGCGGATGCATGAAATACAGGCGGCGCGCGAAAGCACGCAGCCGGTGCGAAGCCGCACCGGGGGCAGTACTTTTAAAAACCCGGAAGGGCACAAAGCCTGGGAACTGGTGGACAGGGCAGGGTGCCGCGGGCTTTCCATCGGCGGGGCGATGGTGTCGGAGCTGCATTGCAATTTCCTGATTAACACGGGGAATGCCACGGCAGCAGACCTGGAGGAGCTGGGTGAGGAAGTAATCGCGCGGGTGCAGGCGGCCACGGGGGTGACGCTGGAATGGGAAATCAAACGCATTGGCAAGTAAGTCTGATTCTCAATTAAACAGCTTAAAACTTTTTCGTTTCGGGTTGTTTAATAAAAAAAACTCAGTTATCCTTTTATGGTTGTTTTAATTCATTTTTTAAGGGGGATTTATGAAAAAAACTGGCCTTTTAATGGCTCTGTCCGCAGCTACGATGCTTATGTCGGTTCACCCGGTTTTTGCGCAGGTCAGCGCCAGCAGCACCGGCGGCGGGGTGGGTACCAGCAGCAGTACGGGTACTGGTACGGGTACTGGCGCCACCAGCAGCACGGGTACGAGCAGCACAGGTACGGGTAGCACAGGTACGGGTAGCACAGGTACGAGCAGCACGGGGACGGGCAGCACGGGTACGGGCAGCACAGGTACGAGCAGCAGCAGCGGTTCTGCGACCGGCAATGGTACGCAGGATTGCAACCCGCCCAAAATCATGAAGGACGGCCATTGCATTGACCCGCATAGCAATAGCGGCAGCAGCACGGGCCACGCCACGGGCGCAAGCGGCGCTGCATCGGGTGACGGGATGCAGGATTGCAACCCTCCCAAAATTGTGAAGGACGGCAAATGCATTGACCCGCATAGCAATAGTGGCAGCAGCACGGGCCACGCTACGGGCGCAAGCGGCGCTGCCACCGGTAACGGTATGCAGGATTGCAACCCACCCAAGATCATCAAAGATGGCCATTGCGTGGACCCGCATAGCAATAGCGGCAGCAGCACCGGCGGCTCTGCCAGCACCAGCTCAGGTTCTGCTACCGGCAGCGGCACGCAGGATTGCAACCCACCCAAAATCATTAAAGACGGCCATTGCGTGGACCTGCATAGCAATAGCGGCAGCGGCCATGCAGCCAGCACCGGCACTGGCGGCGGCCATGGTGGCAACGGCAGCGGCGGGTCAGGCGGCAGCAACGGCGCAGGCCATGCGCTGAAAGCCGGCGGTAAAGGCAGGCACTAGTCTTTACAGGCTAGAACGAAAAGTCCGGTGCGGGAAACTGCACCGGACTTTTTTTGCGCTGTTTTTATGTGACGCTGCGGCTGTAAGCCGCATATGGGCTGAAAGGTAGCTTGACTCGCTTTGCGGATAATGTTGAAAAGAACCATCGGGGAGTTTTCCATAACGCAGAAGGGAGGGCGGGATATGACGGCAAGGCGAAGCGGAGATAGCGGAGTGCCCAGAAAATCCGCACGCGAGCGCAGCCGCGACCCTGAGAATTTTGTGCCGCTGCAACATGGGCAGGTGAGTGCTGCTGAATTCGGGCGTGAAATTGAGGCGCAGGCCTTTATGGCAACGGATGCTGCGCGCCTGAATGTTCAGGCTGTGCTACGGGGGCGCACCCTGATCGGCGAAGCTGGCGAACTGCCCTTTGCGAAGCTGGATTTTACGGATGTGGACTTGTCCCATGTTTTTATCGAGCGGGTGAAGCAGCCTTTGGTAAGCGGCACGCCTTCGGCGCTGCCTGAAACATGGAGTGCGGGGCAGGCAGGATGGGCACTGGCCAGAACGCCGGGAAAAGCGGATAAAAAGGCTGACATTAAGACTGGGGATGCGAAGGAATGAAGAATACACATGTAGCGGTGCTGAAGGGCGGGCTTTCCGCGGAGCGCGAAGTATCGCTGGTTTCGGGCGCGGCGTGCGCGGCGGCGCTGAGGGCACTGGGATATAAGGTCACGGAGATTGACGTGGGCGACGATATTGCCGAGCGGCTGAAGGACGTGAAGCCCGATGTGGTGTTTAACGCGCTGCATGGGCGTTTTGGCGAAGATGGCTGTATGCAGGGGTTGCTGGAGCTGCTGCGCATTCCCTATACCCATTCGGGCGTGCTGGCTTCGGCGGTGGCGATGGACAAGCCCATGGCCAAGCGCGTGGTGGAGGCGGTGGGCATACGCAGCCCGAGGGGCGGGATTTACACGAAAGAGGCGATGCTGAAAGGCGACCCGGTGGCGCGGCCTTACGTGGCCAAGCCCGCCAATGAAGGCTCCAGCGTGGGGGTGAGCCTGGTGTTCGAGGGGGATAATTTTTATTTCACGGAAGAAAACTGGAGCCATGGGGAATCCGTGCTGGTGGAAGAATATATCCCGGGGCGCGAAATCACCGTGGCGGTGCTCAACGGCAAGGCGCTGGGCGTGACGGAAATCCGGCCCAAGGACGGGTTTTACGACTATGAGAATAAATACACCGACGGCGGGGCGGTGCATCTGTGCCCGGCGCCGCTGAGCAAAGCGGAGGCAGCGGAGGTGATGGAACTGGCGGAGCGGGCGCACAAGGCGCTGGGCTGCCGGGGGCTGTCGCGCTCGGATTTCCGGTTTGACGACACGAAGGGGAAGGGGGTGTTTTACTTCCTCGAAATCAACACGCAGCCGGGGATGACGCCGCTGTCACTTTCGCCGGAGCTTGCTGCTCATGCTGGTATTCCTTTCAATAATCTGGTAGAAATGCTGGTAACTGATGCACGCCTTGGGGAGTAGGGAGCGCTGATGGCACGCAAGAACGACGGTTTGACACCACGGCAGCGCCAGTCGCAGCAGATCATGCGCGACAAGACGGCCAAGAAAAAGCGCAAGGCGCTGGTGCGCAAATGCAGCCTGATCGGGGGTGGCGTGGTTTCGGTGCTGCTGCTGGGCGGGGGCGTATGGTGCTGGAAATCCGGCGCGGCGCTTTGCGGCGTGCAGGCGGTGCAGGACAGCGCCTATAACGTGACGGTGAAGGCGGGGTTTTCGCTGCAATCGCTGTATCTTGAGGGGCGCAACCGCACCTCGATGGAGGAAATCAACAAAGCGCTGGGCGCTAAAATCGGCGACCCGATCCTGCGCCTGTCGCTGGAGGATGTGCGCGAGCGGCTGGAGAAGGTGGAAAGCATCAAATTCGCGGCCGTGGAGCGGGCGCTGCCGAACACGGTCTATGTGCGCATTGTGGAGCGCGAGCCGGTGGCGCTGTGGCAGAACCAGGGCAAGCTTGCGGTGGTGGACGATAACGGGGTGGTGATGAGCGACCTTGACGTGGGGCCCTATAAGCAATTGCCGCTGATTATCGGCGAGGCAGCGCCCAAGCGGGTGCGCGAGCTGATGGGCATCATGGCGGCCGAGCCGGACCTTGCAAAGCGGTTTTCCTCGGCCACGCGGGTGAGCGACCGGCGGTGGAATATCCGGCTGGTGTGCGATGGCGGCGAGGATGTCGAAATCCGCCTGCCGGAGAGCAATCCCGTGGCGGCGTGGAAGAAGCTGGCCGAGATTGAAACCAAGCAGCGCATTCTGGACCGCGAAGTGAAGGTGATTGACTAGCGTTTGGACGGAAAGGTGTTTATTAAATTATCACCGGATGTGTTCACGAACAAAACGGGCACGGCCAGGGAAACCTGATTAAGTGCCGATTTCGTAGCATTTTCGTTAGTTTAGCATCGTCGTATAAAGCATCGGGACTCATGGCCAAAAATTCCAAGACATTGCGTAAAGGGGGCACGGGCAGCATTGCCGTGCTGGATATCGGCACCACCAAGATCGCGTGTTTCATCGCACAGGCCGATTCGGCGGGCGAGGTGAAGATCACCGGCATCGGCCACCAGCTGTCCAAGGGCATCCGTTCCGGGATCATTACGGATTTCGCGGAGGCCGAGGCTTCGATCATTTCTGCGGTGCACGCGGCGGAGCAGATGGCGGGTGAAACGGTGGAAAACGTGATTGTGAGCCTTTCAGGCGGCAACCTCACCAGCCGCAACGTGACGGTGGAAATGACCATGCTGGGCGAGGAAGTGACCGACCGCGATATCATGGATATCATCGAGCAGGGTCGGGCGAGCATCGTGCATACGGAGCATGATATTATTCATTGTATCCCCGTATCTTATTACCTTGACGGCGCAAGGGGGATTACCGACCCGCGCAAGATGTTCGGCAAGAAGCTGGGCGCGGACCTGCACATCATCACGGGGCTTCCCAGCATTACGCGCAACCTCGCGCATTGCGTGGCGCGGTGTCATTTGAACGTGGAAGAATATATTGCTTCGCCCTACGCTTCGGCGCTGGCCTGCCTTGAAGACGACGAGAAGCAGCTGGGCGTGACGCTGGTGGATATGGGGGGCGGGGTGACTACGTTCTCCGTGTTTGGTGGCGGCAAGAACGTGTATACCGATGCGATCCCGCTTGGCGGAATGCATGTGACCAACGATATTGCCCGTGGTCTTTCAACCACCTTATCTCATGCTGAGCGGCTGAAGACGCTACATGGCAGCGCGCAGGCGACCGCCAGCGACGACCAGGTGATGGTGGATGTGCCGCAGCTGGGCGAAGAGGAATCCGACGATGTGAACACGCTGCCGCGCTCCATGCTGGTGGGGGTTATACGCCCGCGCATCGAGGAAATTTTCGAGATGATCCGCAGCAAGATCGAGATGGCGGGTGTGGGCGCGTATGCGGGCAAGCGCGTGGTGCTGACGGGTGGCGCTAGCCAGCTGCTTGGCGTGCGCGAAATGGCCTCCAACATTCTTGGCAAGCAGGTGCGCCTTGCGCGGCCACGCGCGCTGCCGGGGTTGGCTGAATCGGTGAGCGGCCCGGCATTCGCCACGGCGCTGGGGATGCTTGAATATGTTACCAAGAAGCCGATGGAAGAACAGATGTTCGACCTGCACCGCCACCGGGGCGGGCTTACCGCAGGTTTTGAAAAAGTGGTGAACTGGTTCCGCGAGAACTTTTAAATTTACTCAGGCGCCGCCGCTTCGCTTTGGCTGCGGCCCTCAATGGGCCTAGTCGCTGCGCTCCGGTTCGATTTACTCAGGCCTAGTCGCTGCGCTCCGGCCATAGGGGGCGAGCGCTGGAGCTTCGCGCTGCTTGGCAGCCTCAAAGGGATGTTTAGATAGTTTGATTTTAGCTTAAACCAAGCTGGGTTTCGGCTAGCTGGCCTCGGGCTTTTTCGAGCTGGGCTACGAATTTGCCGGTTTTGGCTTGTGCCTGCGAGGGGGAGGCGGTGGGCATTTCGGGTTTTTCGGCTAGGCTGGGGAGTTTTGACCAGTCGAGCTGGCCGCTGACGCTTAAGGGAATGGCGGTGACGCCCATGCTGCCGTTATTGAGGTGCTCGGTGAGTTCAACGACGTGGGTTTGCTTTTCGTACTGGGCGAGGATGCGCTCCTTGTTGCGGGCGGTCATTTCGCTGTATTCCTGCCCGGTAAGCTGCTCGATCTGGGTGGCGAGGGCCTTGTCGCTTTTCAGGATGATCTCGAATACCTGCTGGGGGCGCACCGGCTGCAGCTGGGCGCTTTTCTGGAGTTTTACCAGGTCGCTGTAAATGGTGGGGGGCTTGGTTTTATCGAAATTGTCCCAGGCCAGCTTTTCCATGCCCATATTGGCCATGCTGGTGATGCCGAGCGAGCCGGTGATGAGGTAGAAGATACCCATGCCCTGCTTGGCCACCGCTTCGAAGCTGTGGAAGCTGAAATTGGTCATGGCCATGCTCATGACGCCAGTGACGGCGGTGGTGATGAGGGCGCGGCCGGCGCTCATGGCGTAATTGAGGCGGGCGCGCGCCTTGAGGTGGTCCAGCTCCGCTTTCAGGGGCTTCAGCGCCTTGTCGCCCACCACTTTTTCGTCGGCGGCGTTGCGCATGTCCTTGATGGTCAGGTGTTCGTTCGGCGATTTGCCGAGCACGCGGGCGATATCCTTGTGGTAGAGCGCGAGTTCGCGGTTCAGGTCTGCCTGGTTATGGAGGTAGGAGCGGCCAAGCTCGAAAGCCATGAGGCCCGCGCCGGCAAGGGCGACCGCGGCGGGGCCAAGGAAGCCTGCGCTGCCGATGGTGGCGATGGCGGCGACCTGCACAAGGATGGGGATGGCTTTGTCGCTGATGGAGTCGAGCGTCTGGATAGTGCTCATCTCGTCCTTCACGGCATTGGCCGAGGTGGATTTCGCCGTGGGCAGCAGTGCGTTTATGTTGGGGACAAAATCCATTTTTCGCGCGCGTATATAGGGAAGTATTTCTATTCCTTCAAAAATAGCATAGACTGGAAGCGTGGTGTTATGACATTTTGGTGACAATGTGCCTTTCCGGCGCCACGCCATATAGTGAAAGAAAATGCGGCCGGACTACAAAATCTAGTAGAATTTCCGTTCGAATCATTACAATATATACGCAAGTTATTTTCAGAGACCATATTTCGGGAGGAACCCTATGACCATTAATCTCCATCTTCCGGTTAAAACTGAGCTGCTTCGCCCGACCATTACGGTGGTTGGCGTGGGTGGCGCAGGCGGAAACGCGGTCAATAACATGATCGCCGCCGATCTTGAAGGTGTGAATTTCGTGGTCGCCAACACCGACGCGCAGGCGCTGGACCATTCGCTGACCGAGCGCACCATCCAGCTGGGCGCGGGCATCACCAAGGGGTTGGGCGCAGGCGCGAACCCGGAAGTGGGCCGCGCAGCGGCAGAAGAAGCGCGCGAAGAGATTTCGGCTTATATCGAGGGCAGCAACATGGTGTTCATCACCGCCGGCATGGGTGGCGGCACGGGCACGGGCGCTGCGCCTGTTATCGCGCGTATCGCCAAGGACCAGGGCGTGCTTACCGTGGGTGTGGTTACCAAGCCGTTCCAGTTTGAAGGCTCGCACCGTATGCGTCTTGCGGAGGCCGGGTTGAAGGAGCTGCAGGAATATGTGGACACGCTTATCATTATCCCGAACCAGAACCTGTTCCGCCTTGCCAATGAGCGCACGACCTTTGCCGATGCATTCAAAATGGCTGACGAAGTACTGCATTCCGGCGTTCGCGGCGTGACCGACCTGATGGTCAAGCCCGGCCTTATCAATCTCGACTTTGCCGATATCCGCACCGTGATGCGCGAAATGGGCAAGGCGATGATGGGCACCGGGGAAGCCAGCGGCGAGCGCCGCGCCATCGAGGCTGCGGAAGCTGCCATTTCCAACCCGCTGCTGGACGATGTGTCGCTCAAAGGCGCACGCGCCCTGCTTATCAATATCACCGGCGGCAGCGACATGACGCTGTTTGAAGTGGATGAGGCGGCAAACCGTATCCGCGAGGAAGTGGACCCGGAGGCGAATATCATTTTCGGCTCGACCTTCAGCGACGCGATGGAAGGCAAGATGCGCGTTTCGGTGGTTGCCACCGGGATTGACGCGCAGGTGAATAGCCAAAACCCTAATAACGCCAAGTTCTCCGGTAGCCCGGAGCCTAAGAAGCCGTTCGCGTTCGCGGCGGCTTCGTCAGCGGCGGCGCCTAAGCCGGAACCTAAAATGGCCCCGGCTGTTAAGGCCGCTGCCTATGAGCCGATGCTGCCTTTGGCGCCGGTGCAGCAGCCTGCTGCCCCCGTGTCTTCCTTTACGCCGCCCACCCGGCCCCCGGTTGAGCAGCGCGCGGGCGGTGCGGTGCGCATTGAGCGCCCGGCGGAATTGCCGCCGATGGCAGAGCCGCAGCCACGTTTGCGCATTTCTGATTTTCCGGATGACGATGTAGAGGCTTTTCCGATTGAGCAACCACGCTCCTTTGTGCGGGAGCCCGCTTCGACCGCCTTTGACGCGATGGAGCGCGGCGAGGTGCGCGTGGCGCAAGGCGGCGGATCGGCCCGGTATGAGCACCGGGATTCGGGACACCGCGACACGCACCGTGAGGCTGGCGAATCCAAAGGGTTTTTCCAGCGCATGGCCGATGTGGGCAGGGCGCTTTCGACCCGTGGGGATGATGGCGGCAGCGCAAGGCCGCAGGCCAGCGAGCGGGTGCAGGTGGTGCAGAAGTCTTCGCAAGTGGAAGAAAAGCAGCATAAGCAACATGCAGAAGACGACCAGTATCTGGACATTCCCGCGTTTTTGCGACGCCAGGCTAATTAGAAGCACTGGTTAACGCTATGAGCAAGGAGGCCGTAAAGATGAAAGCGGCTCCTGCTGGTGCATTGCGCCGTTCGATGGTGGTGTGGCTCAGTAAGCGGCAGATGCTGCCCTGCAAGCTGCGGCGGTCGCTGGTGAAGCGGTTTGATCCGGGGATGCTGGCTGATTATGCGTTTGTGAGGCCGTTTTTCGACCGTTCCACCGGCTTGCGGTTTTCCGGCAATATGGCGAATGCCATTGACCGTTATGTGTATTTTTTCGGCGCGTATGAAAAATTCATGCTGTGCATGATGCGTGATTACATGCAGGCGCTGCGCGAGCTGGGCGAGGGGCCGCTTTCATTTGTGGATGTGGGCGCGAACGTGGGAAACCATACGCTTTACATGTCTAAAGTGGCTGACCGGGTCGTCGCTTTTGAGCCGTTTGCGCGGGTGCGCCAGCAAATGGCGGACAACCTTGCGCTGAACCATGTGGCCAATGTAACCGTGTACCCGTTCGGGCTTAGCAACACGAATGGCGACATGCCGTTTTATGAGGCGCAGGCAGGCAATCTCGGGGCTTCTTCTTTTGCCAAAACCCATACGGCGGACTGTCACTACCTTGGCGATATGGGCCTGCGGGTGGGCGATGAAGTGCTGGGGGAGCTGGGGCTGGAGCGGGTGGACATCCTGAAGGTGGATGTGGAGGGATTTGAAATGGAGGTGCTGCAGGGGCTGGCGCAAACATTGAAGAAGAGCCGCCCGCTAATCATCGTGGAGCTTACCCCCACCACCTGCCTTAGCGTGAAGGATGCCGATACGTTCCGCTCCTTATTCCCGGAGGATTATAATTTCTATTATTTCAGCAAAGGCGACCGTGTGTCCGGGGTGTATCACCTGTTTGCCTATAGTTATGGCATGACCCCGCGCAATGAAAACATCGTGGCCTGCCCGCAAGAGCGCATGGACACATTATTAAATGCTGGAATATAAGCATAATTTAATTATTAACACTTATCCGTGTAATAAACTGTAACAAACAGTGATTTGAAAACCGGGTGGGGCACGCGTAGGCTTTGGGGTAAGCAATCATACTAAATATAGGATGCACCCGTGAACGAAGCCAATTCCATGCAGACCACCTTAAGCAACAAAGTTTCCTGCTCGGGCGTGGGGCTGCATAGCGGCAAGCCGGTTCAAATGGTGATCTACCCCGCACCGGCAGGGGCGGGCATTGTTTTCAAGCGCCTCGACGTGGCGACCGACAAGGCATTCGTATCGGCACGTTATGACGCGGTGAGCGAAACGCGCTTAGGCACCACCATCCAGAACCGTCACGGCGTGGCCGTTTCCACCATTGAACATCTTATGGCCGCTTTCTGGGGCGTGGGGCTGGACAACGCGGTGGTTGAGCTTTCCGGGCCAGAAGTGCCGATCATGGACGGCAGCTCCGAGCCGTTCCTGTTTATGCTGGAATGCGCACGTGTGATCCGCCTTGCCGAGCCGCGCCAGATCCTGCGCATCCTGAAGCGGGTTGAGGTGCGCGACGGTGAAAGCGTGGCCAGCGTGGAGCCGATGACCTTTGGCGACGAAGGCTGCACTATCGCCATCGAGATCCAGTTCAACAGCAAAGTGATTGACCGCCAGAAGGCGTTTTACGATTTCCGCGAGCAGAATTTCAAGCAGAGCCTGAGCCGCGCCCGTACCTTCGGGTTCGAGCATGAGGTGATGGCGCTGCGCCAGATGGGCCTCGCACTCGGCGGATCGCTGGAAAACGCCATCGTAGTAGGCGCGGAAGGCGTGCTGAACGAAGAGGGCTTGCGCTATAACGACGAGTTCGTGCGCCACAAGGCGCTGGATTGCGTGGGTGATTTGTTCCTCGCCGGGCACCGCATCGACGGGCATTTTACTTTCCTGAAACCGGGACATGCCATTAACAACAAGCTTTTGCGTGCTATTTTCGCTGATGAATCTGCTTATGTCATCGCGCAGCCCGGCAAAATGCAGGTGGCTCCCGCCGCCTATGTACACGCGCCCGTGGCTGCTTACGCTTAAAGCGGTTTTTGCTTAATTTGCTGTTGTACCTCGCGGCTTTTGCCTGATATACCGAAAAGGTATTGGCAACAGGGCTGCTTGTTATAATGAAAAAATCATCGTCACTCCTCTGCGTTCTTCTGTTATCCGGGTTTTTGGCCGCGTGCGGCGACAGCAAGGATGATGAAAAAACTAAACCCGCGGAACCCGCAGATGTGCTTTATAACGAGGCATATGGCCAGTTCATGGCCGGCAAGTATAAGGACGCGGTGGGCAGTTTCGAGGAAGTGGAGCGCCAGCACCCCTCTTCGGAATGGGCAGTGAATGCGCAGATCATGTCGGCATTCGCCAGCTACCAGACGCAGGATTACGACACGGCGATTTCCACGCTGGAGCGGTTTACCAAGTTATACCCCAGCAACGAATCCACACCTTATGCCTATTACATGATCGCACTTTGCTATTATGAGCAGATTTCCGATGTGGGCCGCGACCAGAAGGTAACCGAAGAGGCGATGACGGCGCTGCGCGAAGTGATACGCCGCTTCCCGGACACGGAATATGCGCGTGACGCGCGGGTGAAGCTGGACCTGACGCAGGACCACCTGGCGGGCAAGGAAATGGAAATCGGGCGGTATTACCTCAAGCGCGAGGACTATCTTGCGGCGGTGAACCGTTTCCGTTTCGTGGTGGAGAATTACCAGACGACAAGCCATGTGCCCGAGGCGCTGCACCGGCTGGTGGAGTGCTACCTGAAGCTGGGCGTGCGCGACGAGGCGACGCGCTATGCGGCGGTGCTGGGGCATAATTTCCCGAGCTCGCTGTGGTACCGCGATAGTTATAAATTGCTGACCGGCAAGCAGGTAGCGGAACAGCCGGCGGCTTCACTGGATGCGCCAACCGTTTCACCCGCCTGGTGGAATTACCTTATTCCCTAACCTTACGCCATGCTGATTCATTTATCGATTCGTAATGTCGTGTTGATTGAAGCCTGCGATATCGCGCTGGAGGGGGGCTTGTGCGTGCTTTCCGGCGAGACCGGGGCGGGCAAGTCCATCCTGCTGGATTCGCTGGGGCTGGTGCTCGGCGCGCGGGCCGATAGCGGGCTGGTGCGCAAGGGCGAAAGCGCAGGCCAGGTGACGGCGGAGTTCGATATTTCCGGCAATACTTACGCAAAAGCGGTGATGGCGGATCTGGAACTGGAAGAGGCTGATAGCCTGATTATCCGCCGCAGCATCAGCGCCGATGGCAAGACACGCTGCATGGTGAACGACCAGCCTGTGACGGTATCTGGCTTGAAGCGGCTGGGCGAGACGCTGGTGGAGGTGCATGGGCAGCACGACCAGCGCGGCTTGCAGGATGCGGGCATCCACCGGGCGCTGCTGGATGAATATGGCAAGCTTGCGGGCGTGCGCAAGAGCGTGGCGGCGGCTTACCGCGAGTGGCGCGGGAAGATGGACGCGCTGGAGGCGCTGAAGGCCGATATTGAAAAGGCAGCGCGGGAGCAGGAATATTTGCAGCATATGCGCAACGAGCTGAAGCAGCTGGCGCCGGAAATGGGCGAGGAAGACGCGCTCACCACGCAGCGCAGCGGGATGCAGCAGAGCGAGAAGCTTTACGCGGTGCTGAACGACGCGATCAGCGAACTCAATGGCGGAAAGGGCGGCGGGGTGCTGAATGCGCTGCGCAACGCCCAGCGCACATTGACCCGCTCTTCGCTGTGCGAGGGCGAGGCGTTTGCGGGGATTATCGAGGGGCTGGAAAAGGCCGCGATCGAGGCGGAAGAGGCGCTTTATAATTTAGAAAAAATCGGCGAGGCGAGCACCTTTAACCCTGAGAAGCTGGAGCAGATCGAGGAGCGGCTGTTTGCGCTGAAAGCTGCAGGGCGGAAGTATAACCTGCCGCTGGATGAGCTGGCCAAGCTGTATGTGGATGTGGAGGACAAGCTTACGCTGATCGACAGCCAGGAGCAGCGGCTTGCCACGCTGGGCAAGGACGTGGCGGCGGCGGAGGCAGCGTTTGTTGCGGTTGCGGCGACGCTTTCCGAGGGGCGCGCCAAAGCGGCGGCGAAGCTGGTGAAGGCGATTGAAAAAGAGCTAGAGCCGTTGAAAATGGGCAGCACACGGTTCCGGGTGCGGATTGAACCGCTGAACGCCCATGGCTGGAGCGAGTGGGGCGCGGATGCGGTGCATTTCGAATGCGCGACCAATGTGACGAAGGCGGATACGCAGGTGGTGTTTTCGCCACTGAACAAGATTGCATCGGGCGGGGAGCTTTCGCGCTTCATGCTGGCGATGAAGGTTGCGCTGTCTGCCGTGCGTAGCACGCCGACGCTGATTTTCGATGAAATTGACACGGGCACGGGCGGCGCGGTGGCGGCTGCCATCGGCGAGCGTTTGAGCCTGCTGGGGCAGAGCGTGCAGGTGCTGGTGGTGACCCACTTGCCGCAGGTAGCGGCGCGGGGCTCACAGCATTTGCGGGTGGTGAAGCAGGAAACCACGAAGAAGGTGCTCACCAAGGTGGAAAACCTCGACCCGGCGGAGCGCGAAGAAGAGTTGGCGCGGATGCTGGCGGGGGCCACGATCACGGCGGAGGCGCGCAAAGCCGCGCAGAAGCTGCTGGAGCACGTGGCGTAAATGGTAAAGGCGCGGGCGCAGGACCCGGTAGTGCTGGGCATGGCGCGGGAGGAGTGGGAACAACTCGCAGCGCAGATCCGGCATCATGACAAGCTCTATTACCAGAACGACGCGCCGGAAATTCCGGATGCGGAATATGACGCGCTAAGGCGCAAGCTGGAGGCCCTGGAAGCAAAATATCCCTCGCTGGTGACAAAGGATTCGCCCACGCAGAACGTGGGCGCGGCGCCGCTGGAGACGTTTGACAAGGTGCGGCACACGGTTCCGATGCTGTCGCTG
>JANYCJ010000165.1 GCA_025360345.1 Alphaproteobacteria bacterium
CAAGGCATGGCGGTGCTCAGTTTCTGGATCATCATGTGGCATTGCATCGACGAAGATTCTTTGCTTGCAATGAGACTGGACAGTGGCACCTCTTTCCGCTCCTTCCGCAAAAGCGGGTTGCAAGATAATGGGTGAAATGGAGCATGGATTCTGGCTATTTATATGCTGCATGGCGATGTGCTCCCCATTTTTGATCGTAGGATTCCATAAATGTGCAGATTTTCTCCGCTGTTCTCAGCGAGCAGACGCGCCCATTGCGCAACTGCGATACAAAATTAGGATCACCCAACGCCATCCGGCCAAAGGTCGTAGGCGTAATGCCCACGCGCAGGATGAATTCTTCGATCTGTGTTTTGAATTGTTCATTTAGCATGATAGGTAAATTACTGAGTTGATTCCTATCGGTCAATATGCTAATCCGTAGGACGTAACCTATTTTTAGAAAGCGATTGAACCCATGTTGGATTCAGTACGAAAACGCCTGAAAGATATTTTTGAAGAGCGTTCGGATGTCACCGATTTAAAGAAGGCGTCACTTGCCATCGGGCGCAATGCGGCTTACCTGCATCAGTATCTTTATAAGGGCGTGCCTAAAAAACTGGATGAGGAAGTCAGAAAAAATCTAGCCAAGCATCTCGGTATCCAAGCGCATGAATTATTGCCGTCGGATTCTCCGCAGAGAGAGATTGATTACGCTCCCAAGCCGGAAGAATTTGTGCATATCCCCGTGTTCGATGTGGAAGCATCAGCAGGGCATGGCGCGCTTTCGGATCGTGAGTCTATCCTTTATTTCCTGAGCTTTCGGAGAGAATGGTTGCGTATGATTAGCAGCGCACCTTTCGACAAGCTTTCGGTAATCAGAGTAGACGGCGATTCTATGGAGCCAACACTTTCAAATGGGGATACGGTATTGGTAGACGGCACGCAAAATGCCCCGCGCACAGATGGCATTTATGTGCTACAATTCGATAATTATCTTTATGTAAAGCGATTGCTGATGAATCCGGCCAAAGGCAAGGTTGCGATTATCAGTGACAATCCTGCCTATGCCCCTATGGAGGATATTGAACCAGAAGAACTTCGCATTGCAGGGAGAGTATTATGGTTAGGACGCCGAGTATGAGAAATAGGATGCATCCAACGTATGAGAGATTGAGAAATAGGACAATACCTATTAATATGCTTACGCATGGAGGAATGCAAGCATATGACGGAAAAACGTATTGTTTCTACAAAAGGCGCATCAGAAACATTGGGTGTGCCGGTAAAAATTTTCCTGCATTTGCGGGAAGACCCGGATTTTCCGAAGCCTATATATGGAACGCTACATCATCTATGGTGGGATTTAAAAGCGATAGGACAGTATCTCGACAACAAATCAAAAATGAAGTCCGAATCAACAGATTATGATTCAATAGTTCGAAGTAGACTGGCAAATTATGGTGGCGTTCAAAGTAAAATATGTCGTTGAAAAATACGCACGCGGTCACCGATATCGCTATTGGCAGCCGAAATCTCATTATGTGGTTGGCGGCATGCTACTGAAATGCCCGTTTGAGACCGTGCGTTTGCCTAGCGACGAAACATGGATAATGAAAGCTATCCAGCTTAATGAAGCGCTGGAAAAATGGCGGGAAAATACTGAAGTTAAACGGCGATTTAATGAGAATACCGTGGGTTGGCTTATCGCCGAGTTTAAGAAGGATCAAAGATTTAGAGACTTGGCTGATTCTACACAAAAACTTTATGGCTACCACTTTCCCTTGATCGAAGATGTCATAGGGGATGTACCCATCGATAAGGTAAGTCGCCAGCAAGCGCGCGATATTTACAATCAATTCTCCAGCACTAAACGCAAAGCTTCCCAGATTGTGCAAATTGCTAGACCAATTTTCAATTTTGCATGCGATATGGAGTGGATAAAACAAAATCCTTTCGAGTCGATGCGTATCAAAAAGGCAAAGCCGCGCAGAATGATTATTTCTGCGGCGAACATTGAAGCGGCCAAAGAAAATGCTGCCGAGTTAGGGCTAAAATCTGTCGCCTATGCCATTCAGCTTGGGATCGACGCCGGACAGCGCCCAGGCGATATTAGATTATTGCCGCGTACTGCATATGACGGCAAATGGCTACGCGTCGAGCAAAGCAAAACAGGCGCTATGGTTGATATACCCATACATAAGATGCCAGTTTTGAAATCGATGTTAGATAAACTTGATCACGCCAGCACTTTGATATTGCATGAGGAGCGCACCGGTCAGCCTTATAGTAAAGATATGCTTTGTAGGCGAGTGAGGGAAGTATTTGCGGCTGCCGGACTTGGTAGCGATGTTCAATTTAGGGATTTACGCCGTACCGCCGTTGTCCGGATGGCGGAAGCCGGAAGCACTATTCCCGAAATATGTGCGATTACAGGCCATAGCCTGACTGAGGCAACCGAGATATTGGAAGTATACCTGCCGCGCACGCGAAAGATGGCTGAAAATGCCGCCGATAAAGTTCAAAAATTACGGAACAAAAAAACGTAATACGTCTCCCAAAAGAAAGCGAAAGCTTACAAAAGTTGGAAACAAATTAGCTGGGAGGCGTTTGGGAGTTGGAAACATTGTATAATACGCTACCTATATTAGCGGCATATTATACAATAAAATCAAATTGGTGCCCAGGAAGAGACTCGAACTCCCATGCTCTTGCGAGCGCTAGCACCTGAAGCTAGTGCGTCTACCAATTCCGCCACCTGGGCACAGGAAAAGCGAAATGGCGTTATATATCGTTTGGGGCAGATGTCAACTGGTTGTGGCGGGTGGATTAGTGCATTTGTTTCGCCTCTTTACGTTAAATATGTTGCGATTTGAAGCCAAACGGTTTTTAATCGTTAAACTAAAAAGGTAAACGGGGGAATCGTCATATGGAACAACAGGTTGTAACAATCATTGGCGGCACTGGCTTTGTCGGCCGCTACGTGGTGAAGCTACTGGCGGCGGCGGGTTATACGCTGCGGGTGGTGTCACGCAACCCGACGGCGGCGGGCTACCTGAAAACAGCCGGAAGCGTGGGGCAGATCGTGCTGGTTGGCGGCAACCTCGCGGAGCCGGCGAGCCTGATCGGCAAAATTGAAGATTCTTATGCGGTGGTGAACCTCGCGGGGATTTTATACGAGGCGGGCAAGCAGCAGTTTGCACATGTGCACGCGCATGGCGCGGAGAAGCTGGCGCAGATGGCCAAGGCCGCGGGCGTGCAGCGGTTTGTGCAGATGTCGGCGCTGGGCGTGGACAAGGCCAAGACCTCGGACTATGCGCGCACGAAACTGCTGGGGGAAAAGGCGGTGCTCACGGCATTTCCGGAAGCGACGATTTTGCGGCCTTCGGTTATTTTCGGGCCGGAAGACCATTTTTACAACCAGTTCGCCAGCATGGCGGCGATGTCGCCTGCGCTGCCGCTGATCGGCGGGGGCGTGACGCGCTTCCAGCCGGTGTATGTGGGCGACGTGGCGGCGGCTATCCGCGCGGCGCTGGTGCGCCCGGATGCGCTTGGGCAGACCTATGAGCTGGGCGGGCCGAACGTCTATAGCTTTAAAGATATCCTTGAATATGTGATGACGGTGACGGGCAATAAGCGCTGCCTGATGCCGATCCCGCTGGGCATGGCCTCTTTCATGGGGTCTACGAGCGAGTTTGTGCACTGGACCTCGCAAGGGTTTTTCAAACCAGCGATCACGCGCGACCAGGTGCGGCTGCTGAAAAGCGACAACGTGGTGGGCGCGGGCGCGAAAGGGCTTTCGCAGCTGGGCGTGATTCCCACGGCGGTGGAAATGGTGGTGCCGGAATATCTGGGGCGGTTCAATAAAAAGGCCGCAGCATGAACGACATGCTGAAATTCACGCATATCGACCAGCAGTATCCCGAGGTGGAGGCTGCGGCCTCACGCAAGAAGGATTTCGACGAGATTTACGGGAATTTCAACCCGGCGGACGCGGCGATGCAGGCCTCGCGCTGTTCGCAATGCGGGGTGCCGTTCTGCCAGATCCACTGCCCGCTGCAAAATAATATTCCCGACTGGCTGAAGCTGACCGCCGAGGGGCGGCTGGAGGAGGCTTACGGGCTTTCTTCGGCGACGAATACTTTCCCGGAAATTTGCGGAAGGATCTGCCCGCAGGATAGGCTTTGCGAAGGCAATTGTGTGATCGAAAAGGGATTTGATTCGGTCACTATCGGCTCGATTGAAAAATACATCACCGAAACGGCGTTTGCCAATGGCTGGGTGAAGCCGATCAGCGTGGTGCGGGAGAACGGGCTTTCGGTGGGGATTATCGGCGCGGGGCCGGGTGGCCTGGCTGCGGCGGACATGCTGCGGCGCATGGGCTACGAGGTGCATGTGTATGACCGCTACGACCGCGTGGGCGGGCTGCTGATGTATGGGATTCCCAGCTTCAAGCTGGAAAAGCACGTGGTGCAGCGGCGGCACAAGCTGCTTGCCGAAGGCGGCATCCAGTTCCATATGAATTGCGATATCGGCAAGGATGTGACACTGGAGGAACTGCGGCAGAAGCATAGCTCGCTGCTGATTGCGACGGGGGTGTATAAGGCGCGCGGGATTGAGGTGCCGAACCATGACCTTGAACATATCGTGCCCGCCCTGCCCTATCTTACTGCCAGCAACCGCACAGGGCTTGGCGACACGGTGGCGGCCTTTGAAAGCGGCGAGCTGGATGCCAAGGGCAAGGATGTCGTCGTTGTCGGCGGTGGCGATACAGCGATGGACTGCGTGCGCACGGCGGTGCGGCAGGGCGCGAAGTCAGTGACCTGCCTTTACCGGCGCGACCGGGCGAACATGCCGGGCAGCGCGCGCGAAGTGAAAAATGCCGAAGAGGAAGGCGTGGTGTTCCAGTGGCTTTCCGCGCCGAAAGCGTTTGTGGGCAATAAGCAAGTGTCGCAGATTTTAGTGCAGCAGATGCGGCTGACCACGCAGGATACGAGCGGGCGGCAGGCGGTGGTGGCGGTGGAGGGGGAAACCTATCCAATTCCTGCTACCATGGTTATCAAGGCGCTGGGGTTTGACGCGGAGGATTTGCCGGGGATGTTCGGCGCGCCGGAGCTGCGGCTTTCCAGCTATGGCACGGTAAATATCAACCAGAGCAATTTCATGACCAGCCTGCCGGGGGTATTCGCAGCGGGGGATATTGTGCGCGGGGCCTCGCTGGTGGTGTGGGCGATACGCGACGGGCGCGACGCGGCGGAAGCCATGCACCGCTACATGCTGGCGCAGCTTAAAATGGGGAAGAGCGCGGCATGAAAACAGTGTGGCTGATGGCAGCGGGGATGATGATGGCGAGCCATGGGGCATGGGCCGCGGGGATACGCGACCTTTCCATGTCGCCTACGGAGATGCTGCAGCAGAACATGAATGTGAACCACGCGCCGACGGGCGGCTCGAACCTGACGCCGGATGTTTCGGGCATCAATACCAATAACGGAATGCAGAAACTGGGCAATGTGGCCCCCATCGTGGGCACGCCGGGGCAGCTGCCAAGCAAAAATTACATGGACGGGTATTGCGACCCGAATTTCAAGCCGCTGATGGGGCGCAGCCCGCAATATGCGGGGATTGCTTCCTGCCTTGAGCAGCAGAAAAGCGAAGCGTGCAAGCTGTACCAGTCGGTGCCGGCGGATGTGAAGCAGGCGCTGGACGCCAGCATCAACTGCATGGCGCAGGCGAGTGACGCGGCAGGCACGGGGGATGCGGGCGAAGACAGCGAAGGCGACGGCTGGGGCGCGCTGCCCCCGGCACAGGGGTATGCGGCCACGATGGCGCATTGCGGTGCGGCGGACACGCGGCGGCTGCACCTGCTGAAGCATTACTGGAGCGACCAGAACCTGGCCTATGCGCTGGTGTTCGTGCCTGATTTAGTGATGGACAGCTCCGGCAGCTGTTTGAACAGACGATAAGGGGAAGTGGGCATGGTGTGGTCTTGGGATGAGGATTGGAACAAACGGGCGCAGGCGCTGGCGGCGGAGGGCATGTATGACCCGGCCAATGAGCATGACGCGTGTGGCGTGGGGCTGGTTGCGGCCATTGACGGCAAGCCCCGGCGCAGCATCGTGGAGATGGGCATCGAGGCGCTGAAGGCGATTTACCACCGCGGGGCGGTGGATGCGGACGGCAAGACCGGCGACGGCGCGGGCATCCATATCCAGATCCCGTTCGACTTTTTCTGTGAGCATATCGAGCGCACCGGGCAACTGGTGGATGGCGACAAGCTGGCGGTGGGGATGATGTTTTTGCCGAAGAAAAATTTCTCGGCGCAGGAGACGTGCCGGGCGATTGTGGAAAGCGAAATCCTGAAGCTGGGATACCGTATCCACGGGTGGCGGCAGGTGCCGGTGCGCTCGGAAGTGATCGGGGAAATCGCCAACGAATCTCGGCCTGAGATCGAGCAGATTTTGATCGCGGGCAAGGACGGGGTGGACGAGCCGCGCTTTGAGCTGGAGATGTATTTTATCCGCAAGCGGATTGAAAAGGCGGTGCGGGCGCGGGCGATCAATGATTTTTATATCTGTTCGCTGTCGTGCCGCTCGATTATTTACAAAGGGCTGTTCAAAGCTGAGCAGCTGACTGCGTTTTATCCGGATTTGCTGGATAAGCGGTTTATTTCGTCTTACGCGCTGTTCCACCAGCGGTTTTCCACCAATACGGCCCCGGCGTGGCATCTGGCGCAGCCGTTCCGCATGATTGCGCATAACGGGGAAATAAACACGCTGAAGGGCAATATCAACTTCATGCGCAGCCATGAGGATACGTTCCATTGCGACGCGTTTGAGGGCTTTGAAGACGATATCGTGCCGGTGATACCGGAGAATACTTCGGACACGGGGGCGCTGGACTCGGTGTTTGAAATCCTGACGCGCGCGGGGCGGCCGCTGCCGATGGCGAAGCTGATTTTGATCCCGCCGGCCTGGGTGCAGACGAGCGACATGCCGCAGGAGCACAAGGACATGTTCTCCAGCCTGAACAGCATTTCAGAGCAATGGGACGGCCCGGCGGCGATTGTGGCCACCGACGGCAACTGGGTGGTGGCGGGGATGGACCGCAACGGTCTCAGGCCTTTGCGCTACTGCATCACGCGTGACGGGGTGATTATCGCCAGTTCCGAGTCGGGGATGGTGGATATTGCGGATGCGCAGATCGTGGAGCGGGGGCGGCTTGGGCCGGGTGATATCCTCGGGATTGATATGGAGGCGGGGATTTTATACCGCGACCGGGAACTGAAGGATTTGCTGGCTTCGCAGATTCCGTATGACGAATGGGTGAAGAACGTGATCCGGCTGGGCATGATCCTGCCGGAGATTGCGCCCAAGGCGGCAGCGATGGAGCCGGAGCGGCTGCGGCGGTTGCAGAATGCGACGGCGCTTACGCATGAGGACATCGAGTCTATTTTGCACCCAATGGCGGAAGATGGCAAAGAGGCCATCGGCTCTATGGGGGATGACACGCCGATGGCGGTGCTTTCCGACCGGCAGCGGGGCTTCCACCATTTCTTCCGGCAGAATTTCAGCCAAGTCACCAACCCGCCGATTGATAGCTTACGCGAGCGGCGGGTGATGAGCCTTGCGACGCGCTTTGGCAATGACGGGAACTACCTTGCGCTGGATAATACGCACTCCAAAATTCTACTGGTGGAAACGCCGGTGCTGCTCAGCCATGAAATGGCGGCGATCAAGCAGCATTTTGCCGATAAGGTGACGGAGATCGACACGCTGTTTGACGTGGATGAGCCGGATAATGCGCTGCATAAGGGGCTGGATGCGATTGTGAAGCAGGCGGAGGCCGCGATGCGGGCCGGGCGCAGCTATATTGTACTGACCGATGAGCGGATGGACGAGAAGCGCGCGGCCATACCGATGATACTGGCAGTGAGCGCGGTGCAGACGCATTTAGTGAAGCGGAAGCTGCGCAAGAAAGCTTCGATTTTAGTGCGGACGGCGGAGTGCATCGAGGTACATGCCTGCGCGGTGCTGATCGGCGTGGGGGCTACGGTGGTGAACCCTTACCTTGCGGAAGAAACGCTGATTGAGCGGCACAAGCGGGGGCTGTTCGGGCAAAAGAAGCTGGCGGATGTGCTGAGTTATTATCGCGATGCCATGGGCAACGGGCTGCTGAAGGTAATGTCGAAGATGGGCATTTCCATTATCAGCGCCTATCGCGGGGGGTTGAATTTCGAGGCAATCGGGCTTAGCCGCGCTTTGGTTGCGGAATTTTTCCCAGGCTTGCCTTCGCGCATTTCGGGCATTGGGCTGGCGGGGATTGAGTCGCGGGTATTGTCGCAGCATGAGAAGGCGTTTGCTGCGGGCGTGGAGCCGCTGCCGATTGGCGGGTTTTACCGGTTCCGGGCGCGGGAGGAGCACCATGCGTGGGAAGCGCAGCAGATTCATTTGCTGCAGACTGCCGTGGGGCAAGGGACTTACCTGCTGTTTAAGCAATATTCGGACATGATCCGCAACCGGCCACCGCTGCATTTGCGGGATTTGCTGGATTTCCGCTCGCCGCACGCGGCGGTGCCGATTGAGCAGGTGGAAAGCATTACCGAGATACGCAAACGCTTTGTGGCTCCGGCGATGTCACTGGGGGCGCTGTCGCTTGAGGCGCACCAGACACTGGCGATTGCGATGAACCGGATTGGCGCGGGCAGCAATTCCGGCGAGGGCGGCGAAGGGCCGGAGCGGTATAAGCCGCTGGCCAATGGCGACAACGCGAACTCGACGATCAAGCAGATTGCTTCGGCGCGGTTCGGGGTGACGGCGGAGTACCTGAACTCCGCTTCCGAGCTGCAAATTAAAGTGGCGCAAGGGGCGAAGCCGGGTGAAGGCGGGCAGCTGCCGGGCTTCAAGGTGACCACGGAAATTGCGCGGCTGCGCCATGCCACCGAAGGGGTGATGCTGATTTCGCCGCCGCCGCACCATGATATTTATTCCATCGAAGATTTGGCCCAGCTGATTTACGATTTGAAGCAGATCAACCCGGATGCGATGGTTTCGGTGAAGCTGGTGGCGCAGAGCGGCATTGGCACGATTGCCAGCGGCGTGGCCAAGGCGATGGCGGACAAGATTATTATTTCCGGGCATTCCGGCGGTACGGGGGCTTCTCCGTGGTCGTCGATTAAACATGCGGGGATTCCGTGGGAGATGGGGCTTTCCGAGGCCAACCAGGTTCTGACGCTGAACCGGATGCGCCACCGGGTGAAGCTGCAGACGGATGGCGGCCTGAAAACGGGGCGCGATATTGTGATCGCGGCGATGCTGGGGGCGGAGGAATTCGCGCTGGGCACGGCGGCGCTGGTTGCCATGGGCTGCCTGATGGTGCGGCAGTGCCACAGCAACACCTGCCCGGTGGGGATTACCACGCAAGACCCGGCGCTGCGGGCGAAGTTCGATGGCACGGTGGAGAAGGTGGTGAACCTGTTTTCCTTCGTGGCGGAGGAGGCGCGGGAGATTCTTGCGTCGCTGGGCTTTACGAAGTTCGAGGATATTATCGGGCGGTCGGATTTGCTGGCGCAGGTGAACCGGGGCAGCGAGGACCTTGTGGACCTTGACCTGAACAACCTGCTGGCGCAGTCTGATGCGGGGGGCAATGCGCGGTATTTCACACTGAACAGCCGCAACGAAGTGCCCGACACGCTGGATGCGCAGATGCTGAAGGACGCACACGGGGCGCTCAAGCGCGGCGAGAAAATCCAGCTGGCCTACACGGTGCGCAATACGATGCGGGCGGTGGGGACGCGGCTTTCTTCGATGATGACGCGGCGGTTCGATACCTCCACGCTGCAGCCAGACCATATCACGCTACGCTTGCGCGGTTCTGCCGGGCAATCTCTGGGCGCGTTTGCGGTGCGGGGCTTAAAGATTGAGCTGTATGGCGATGCGAACGACTATGTGGGCAAAGGGCTTTCGGGGGGCACGATTTGCCTGAGGCCCCGCCCCTCTTCTACTTTGGTGCCGCATGAGAACACGATCATCGGCAACACGGTGCTGTATGGGGCGACGGCGGGCAAGCTGTTTGCCTCCGGCCAGGCGGGCGAGCGGTTTGCGGTGCGCAACTCCGGCGCGGCGACGGTGGTCGAGGGCTGCGGCTCCAACGGCTGTGAATACATGACCGGTGGGGTTGCAGTGATCCTTGGCAATGTGGGGCATAATTTCGCGGCGGGGATGACGGGGGGCATGGCGTTTGTTTATGACTTCGAAAACCGGCTGGATATGCGCATCAACGCCGATACGGTGGTGTATCAGCGGGTGGCTTCCAAGCATTGGGAAAACGCGCTGAAGGAACTGCTGGCGGAACATTTGAAGGAAACGGGCTCATTGCGGGCGGAAAATATACTTTCCGGCTGGGAGTGGGAGCTGCCGAAATTCTGGCAGGTATGCCCGAAAGAAATGGTGAGCCGGCTTTCACACCCGCTTTCCGACGCCGAAAAGGCACAGGAGAAGCGCGCATGAGGATGCTGTACCACACCCATCTTTCGCCTTTTTGCCGCAAGATACGAATGCTGATGAAGGAAAAAGGGCTGGAGTTCGAGCTGGTGTGCGAAAACCCGTGGGACCGCAACCTCTCGCTGTTTGCGCTGAACCCGGCGGGGGAAGTGCCGGTGCTGGTGGAGGAAAACGGCACGGTGGTTTCAGGCACATATGCGATTGCCGAATATCTCGAGGAGACTTACCCGCAGATCACGCTGATCGGCACGACGCCGGGAGAGCGGGCGGAGGTGCGGCGCATCGTGGACTGGTTCGACCATAAGTTCGATTTTGAAGTGACGCAGAAGGTGTTGTTCGAAAAAGTATTCAAGAATTACTTCGGGGCGGGCGCGCCGGACTCCAAGGCGATACGCGACGGGAAGAACCAGATGATGTACCACCTGGACTATATCGGCTACCTCGCCAATGAGCGGTATTTTTTGGCGGGGGACAACCTGACGCTGGCGGATATCTGCGCGGCGGCGCATCTGTCGGCGCTGGACTATCTTGGCGATGTGCCGTGGGATTATAACGCGGCGGCGCATAACTGGTATGCGCTTATGAAATCGCGCCCCTCCATGCGCTGCATCCTGATTGAGCGGGTGCGGGGCGTGCGGCCGCCGGTGTATTACGAGAACCCGGATTTCTAACGATGAGCGGGCTCAGGGAGCTGGAGCGGCTATTCGGCGCGGAGCATGTGCGCATTGATTTCCGCAAGCCGCAGAGCCTTGGGGATGAGGGGAAACAGCCCTGCTA
Source organism: Alphaproteobacteria bacterium (assembly GCA_025360345.1). Taxonomy (GTDB): domain Bacteria; phylum Pseudomonadota; class Alphaproteobacteria; order Rickettsiales; family SXRF01; genus JANYBV01. The sequence continues at coordinate 11,259 of JANYCJ010000165.1, forward strand.
TATTGTGACGGTGGCGGCGGACACGCCGCTGATGGATGCATACCCGAAAAGCCAGTTTGAAATGATGAGCCTGTTTTCCAAGCTTGACCATTTTTTTGAGCGGCATCTTGACCTTGTCAACAGCATGGACAACCGGGTGGATGATTTAGCGGGGCATACGCAGGAGCGGTTTGGGTTCAAGCCAGTGGATTTTATTTTCCGCGCGTCCGAGGTGGAAGACCCCGAGACGGTGAGGCGGCTGAAGGCGATCACGCCGCAGCTGATACAGCATGAAATGGGTGTTCCTAAGGCGGAGGCAGTGCATGAGGAGCATTGCAGGATTTTGCGGAAGGCGACGCGCGGCATACGCTGGGAGTTCAAACTGGACGAGGACGGGGCGTATTACGAGACGGCGCGCAAAATCAGGCGGCCTGCGGATTTGCAGATACGGCTGCTGGCACGGCTGGGGCTGCATGAGGATTATTTGATTCCTTCGGGCGATGGCACGGCAAGGATGAGTTTTGACGCCATGGACAAGGGAAAAGTGGCGCGGCTAATGGAGTCCGAGCTGAGCAAGGAGATGTGCTCGCTGGTGCCGACCGGCCATGGGCGCGGGGTTTAGCCGCGGCGGGTATTTCAAGAGGGTATTATAAATATGATATTAACACATTGACGCAAAAAATTAAAACGGAGATTGCCGGGAAGGCGCGGGCACTGGGGTTTGACGCGGTGGGATTTTGCCAGCCGGGATTGCCCGAAGGCACGGCTGAGGGGCTGCACGCGTTCGTGGCGAGCGGGCATCATGGCGATATGGCGTGGATGGAGGAGAAAATGGCGTGGCGGGCCAGCCCTGCCGCGCTATGGCCGGAGGCGCGGAGCATTATCATGCTGGGGCATAATTACGGCCCGGAGTTCGACCCGATGGCGAAGCTGATGCGCAAGGAAACCGGGGTGATTTCCTCTTACGCGCTGAATGTGGACTATCATGACATCATCAAGAAAAAGCTGAAGGCGCTGGCGCGCGATATTGCGGCAGAGCACGGCTGCGGGGTGAAAGTATTCGTGGATACCGCGCCGGTGATGGAAAAGCCGCTGGGCGCACAGGCTGGAATGGGCTGGCAGGGCAAGCACACCTGCCTTGTTAGCAGGGAATTCGGCTCGTGGTTGTTCCTGGGCAGTATTTTTACCACGCTGCCCCTGCCCCCGGATGCGCCTGAGCAAGACCATTGCGGAAGTTGCAGCAAATGCATGGATGTGTGCCCGACGCAGGCGATTACTGCAGCGGGGGTGCTGGATGCGCGGCGCTGCATTGCGTACCTGACCATTGAGCACCGGGGGCAGATCCCGCTGGAGTTCCGCAAGGCGATGGGCAACCGCATTTACGGTTGCGACGACTGCCTTGCGGTGTGCCCCTGGAACAAGTTTGCGCAGGCCTCCAATG
>JANYCJ010000173.1 GCA_025360345.1 Alphaproteobacteria bacterium
CATCATTGACGGCGTAGGCGACAAGGCCGCTATCGAAGCACGCTGCGGTCAGCTCCGTGGTCAAATCAACGACACCACCTCTGACTATGACCGCGAAAAACTGCAGGAACGCCTTGCTAAACTCGCAGGCGGCGTTGCCGTCCTGAAAGTTGGTGGCAGCACTGAAGTAGAAGTAAAAGAACGCAAGGACCGCGTTGACGACGCCCTGCACGCAACCCGCGCAGCCGTTGAAGAAGGCATCGTCCCGGGCGGCGGTTCCACCCTGCTTTACGCTTCGCGCGCTCTTGACAATATCAAGGCCAAGAACGATGAAGAAAAAGCGGGTATCAACATCATCCGCCGCGCCCTTCAGGCTCCGCTGCGTCAGATCGTTGAAAACGCTGGCCTCGACGGCGCAGTCGTTGCTGGCAAACTGCTCGAAAGCAAAGACACCAACTACGGTTTCGATGCCCAGAAGCTGGAATATTGCGATCTTATCAAAGCCGGCATCATCGACCCCACCAAGGTTGTGCGCGCCGCTTTGCAGAACGCAGCCTCCATCGCATCCCTCTTAATCACCACTGAAGCAGTCATCGCAGACCTGCCCGAAGACAAAAAGTCCGGCAGCAATGGCGGCGGTGGCATGGGTGGCATGGGCGGCATGGGTGGCATGGGCGACATGGACTTCTAGTCCAACCGCTTAATAAACCTACGCAAATCAAAAGGCTGTGGAAGAAATTCCACAGCCTTTTGTGTTGGATAGTCACAAAACTTTAATGAGAAAAAATCTAGGAAAACTGCGATAATAATGCTAGTTACACAACCCGCAAAAGTTATTGGATTAATTATACATAAATAAAAAGTGAATACTACTCCGACAAAACCCCAAGCCTTAGCGAATGATACCATTCAGCTATTCCCGCCCCCCTTGCCCAAAACAGAGCAGGAATCTACGCGCGCAAGTGAAATAGCTCCCACCACCCCCGTCCATAAGCACCGCACTGTAGGTAACAAGATTTACGACTGGGGTATTTATACGACCTTCGCATGGGCTGGCGTGGCTGGCCTATCGCTCCTCTCCGCGCATGAAGCCATGCACGGCAAAAATCCCAATTTTAACTGGCTCCGCTCACTGAACGACAATGTGTCCAGCGGACTGACCAAAGCCCTTTCCAACGGCATCATGAAGGGCCATCCTAAGGAAACCATCGAAGGTTGGGCCAAGGGCACCACCATGTTCGTCACCCTCGGCCTTGGCGGCTGCGCCATGATGGTTCCCATCAAATGGATGGAAGACAACCGCGAAAAAAACGCCGCCCGCATTGATAATTTCCTCGGCTGCACCCCGCCCTCCAAGGAAACCCTTGAAAAAGAAATCCCCCAGACCTGGAAAAGCGTGCTGGAAGGCCGCCTGATGTCATGGGGCCTCAGCTATCTGGCTTTTGCCGCCATGGGCCCCAAAACCACCGGTAAAGTCAGTAATTGGTTCGGCGATAAGGCCACCAAGGTCATCGTCGCCCTGAGCCCCAAGTCAAATCCCGCCACCGTGCGCCGCTGGGCAGATATCGGCGCTTTCGATGCCACCTTCACCGTCATCACCGCCGCCGCCACCTATGTCTTCAGCAGGGGCATCGCCAAGCGCCAGAACAAGACCCTCGACAGCGAAGACACGCTGATGACCATTGACCCCGCCACGCCCACCCCGCAGGCTCCCATATTCGGCACGAACGCCGACGAAGCCCAAACCCCGCAGAAGCGTTTCACCGACACCCACAAGCCCGTAGAGCGCGCTGCTCCGCGCAAAGAAGGTTCTTTCTTGCAAAGCGCCATAAAAAGCAAAGATTTATCGGGCGAAGCGCCCCAGCTCGGCTAAGTCCGGGCTTTACCCCTAAAAGATTAAGAAAACCCTTGTGTTCACATAACCTTAACAATACTTAGCCGCGCCCTGTGCTATAGTGAAAATGGACTATTCTAGGAATAAAACTTGGCGCAAAACACCGATCTTCCCATTGATAAACCTTCACAAAGCCCGGTAAAGCCATTGGCTTCGCACACCGCGCCAGCCATCGACGCGCCCTCCATCGCCTCCGCCACCTCCGACGCCATCCCCGATGACCCGAACCAGAAAGTAGCCGCCACCGCCGGTGAAAAGATTCACAAATGGGGCACCTATCTGAGCGTAGACTGGATCTTCAATGCTGCCGCGGGCGTAGCATTCGCCTATTGGGGTAAATACACCAAGCCCGGCCAGAAATATTTTACCAAGCCCCTGACCGCGATGTTTACCACGGGCTTAAAGCCCCTCATCAAAAATCCTGAGAGCCTTGAAAAAAGCGTCGAAGTGGGCAACACCTTCGTAAGCATCATTACCGGTGGCTTGTTCACCCTCCCCCCCTTGATGGCGTTAGAAGAAAACCACGTCAAAAGATCCATATCAGAATCCCTCGACACCATGATCTACGGCAAAAATGCCGTGGAAAACGACCCCCGCTTCAAGGAAGCCTATGAAGCCATAGAAAATGCTCCTAAGAAAGATTTCATATCCGGCATGGGTTCGCGCTATGTTGCGCTTGCGCCATTACTCGCCTCCGTGCTCATTCCCTATTCGCGTGATAAGCTCACCAAGCATTACTTCAGCCACATCAACAGCTCCACCACCAGTCTCTGCACCAAGGCCGGCATCACTGCCGAGAAGGTCTTCCCTAAACTTCATCCGGAAGAAGCGGCGAAACGGTTTAATTTCATCCACGATAATTTCGCCGTGGATTTCGGCTTCGGCGTGCCATACGCCATCATGCATTCCATCTTTTACAATAAATTCGCCAATCAGAAGGATAAGGACAGCAAAGCTGCAGCACAGCCGGAACCTGCCGCCTCACAACAGCCGCAGCCTACTGAAGATAAGAAATGGGTAGCCCATGTTGGTGAAAAGCAAAGCCCTGCCGCTATGCCCAAATATGCGAATTTCAGCGAACGCATGGCCCAAACCACTCACATGGAGCACCACCTGGCATGAGCGGCGGCCCTCCTCCTTCAGATCCTAATGTCCCAGCGCGTGAAAAACTTCCCGCTGAGAAAAAATTTGACCAGGCCGTGTATGGCGGTATTTCCTATGCCGCGCAGGCAGGCACAGGCATTGCCCTTACCTACTGGCTGAAATACGGCAGCGGCAAACAACATTTCGACAAAGTAGCGAAATGGGTAGGCAGCAAAATCCACCCATCCAAGGCCACCGCGCAGGCCATTGAAGATGTAAGCCCCCTGCTCATGGTTTCGACCATGATTATGGTCGGGAACACCTTCCTGCTGCCCGTGAAATGGCTCGAAAACCACAAGCCCGAAATTGTGCGCAAATGGCATGAAAACCATGTGCAGAAAAAACAGGCCAGCGGAGATCCCTACACGCCCGAAGAGCTGGCCCATCAACAGGAATGCCTGAAACAGCTGGAGGAAACACCCAAACAAACCTGGGGCTCCCTCATCGGCGGCCGCGCCTTCGGCCTTGCCAGCGTATACACCGTGCTTATCGGCATGGATATCGGCAAAAAGCGCAATAAGGCCGCGGAAGAATATTCCGCCAAGGTAATCCTCAAAGGCCTCGACAAAGTGGGCCTGAAAAGCCTCTCTAAAAACCAGACCCTTGAAAAATACATTCACGTAGGCTTCCTGGATGTCTTCTATTCCATGGTTTCCGCAGGTGGCCTGTATGTATACAGCCACTTCATCAAGCCCCCCAAACACGCTAAGGACGAAGGCCTCCTGCCCGATATGATCGTAGGCCCAACCCCGGCCACCCCCGCCCTCAATGCGCTGGAAACGGACTCGAACAAATATGAATCCTCCATTGAACTGGACAAAAAGCCCCGCCAGTTCACCGAAACCATTACTCCCCGGAAATCCGCCGCCGATCTGGAAAAGCCACGCCAGAAACCCTCCAATGCCGCGGAATCTTTCCGTCAGAAAATCGCAATGGAAGATCTCTCCAAGGACACGCGGACACTTTCAGGCGTGTAAGCGCCTACCCCGCCCTGTGATAAAGCGAGTATCCCCAAAGGCTTAACGCTGCAAACAAGCATATCATCGCGCAAAGCATCAGCACATTAGAACCGCCGGGGTCTTTCCGCGCAGCCACCGCCCCGGTAAAGAAAACTGAAAACATAATCAAAGCGGTGGACATGGCCTCTCCTCAGGGAAAAAATGAGCCCCGAACCATAAACGCAACCCCACCTTCAAAGCCACAATAAAAGCGGCAAATCATCCAAAAAGCATAAACCTGCTATTTTTCTGCCACTTGCCCTTTATGCAATATAGGTCTACCCCACCAGAAATCCTAAAAAACCCCCTTGACTGAACACGCTAAAACGCTTAAAAACTGCCCTCTAAATTAAAAGGATATATATATGGCACGGCGTTGTTCAATTACCGGTACCGGTTCGCAATACGGCAATTTGGTTTCTCACTCGAACCACAAAACCCGCACCCGGTTTCTCCCTAACCTGCAGCACGTCTCGCTGGTAAGCGAAATCCTCGGCACCACCGTGCCCCTGCGCGTCACCGCCGCAACGCTGCGCAGCATCGAGCATAACGGTGGCCTCGACGGTTACCTCCTGTCGCACTCCTCGCTGAAAATGACCCCTGAAGCTGCAAAGCTGAAGCGTCAGCTGAAGCGCAAGCAGGCAAAGCTGGCTGCAAAGGCCGCCTAAGCAGGTTCCGGGGTAGCCAGCCATGGAACCCCATATCTACGATGAGCTGATAAAGCAGGAAAAGAAGCACTGGTGGTTTATCGCCCGGCGCGCCATCACCTACACCCTGCTGCGTGGCATCACCATGGCGCCTTCCCCCCTTATTCTGGATGCCGGCTGCGGCTCGGGTGGAAACCTGAAAATGCTCTCCACCTTCGGCGATGTCTTCGCCATGGAAATACACCCGCAAGTCCTCGAAATCGCCCAACGGCGTAAAATCGGCCATGTCGAATACGGCCAGCTTCCTGACCAAATTCCCTTCCCCGAGGTCAACTTCGACCTCGTAACCCTGTTCGACGTCCTCGAACATCTCGATGATGATCTGGCCGCGCTGCAAGCTCTGCATGAGCGCATGAACCCCGAAGCGGTGCTTTGCCTCACCGTGCCCGCCCACCAGTGGCTGTTTTCCCGCTTGGATACCGAGCATCACCACCGCCGCCGCTACAGCAAGAAGCGGCTCCGTGCCTTGCTGCTGGAAGCAGGCTTCCGGATACACTGTATCAATTACTGGAACTGCCTGCTCTTCCCGGCCGCCATCATTGTGCGGATACTGGAAAAATTGCAGCCAAATCGCGACTACACCATCGGCAGCCGAATTCCCAAACCCTGGCTAAATGATCTTTTGAAAAAAACAGTGTCCGCCGAGCACAGTATCATTCCCCACGTTCCCCTGCCCTTCGGCCTGTCTATCGTGGCTCTCGCCCGCAAAGCTTAAGCTTCGGCGAAAAGCTTCACCAACTGCTCAGTCATCGTCTCACCCAGCTTGTCAATTTCAGAAATCGTCACCGCGCGCTTGTAATAGCGCGTCACGTCATGCCCGATGCCAATGGCCACCAGCTCAATGCCGCCTTCCTTCTTGCCCTCTGTGGTTTTCTCCACCCGCGCAATCACTTCCCGCAGGTGCTGGTCGAGATAGCTGCCGGAGTTCACCGAAAGCGTGCTGTCATCCACAGGCGCACCATCAGAAATCACCATTAGAATGCGCCGCTGTTCCGGCCTCGCCATCAGCCGCTCGCACGCCCATAGAATAGCCTCGCCGTCAATATTCTCCTTCAGCAATCCGTCCTTAAGCATCAGCCCAAGGTTCCGCCGCGATTTGCGCCAGCTCACATCGGCCGGCTTGTAAATGATATGCCGCAGGTCATTCAGCCGTCCCGGATGCGCAGGCTTTCCATCTTTTAGCCATTGCTTGTAAGAAAGTCCGCCCTTCCACTCCTTCGTGGTAAAGCCCAGCACCTCCACCTTCACTCCGCAGCGCTCCAACGTGCGGCTGATAATATCCGCCGAAAGCGCGGCAATAGTAATTGGCCTGCCGCGCATGGAGCCAGAATTGTCGATCAGCAGCGTCACCACCGTATCGCGGAACTCCGTATCCTGCTCACGCTTGTAAATCTGTTCATACCCCGGATGGATAATCAGGCGCGACAGCTTACGGCTGTCAATCATCCCGTCTTCCTCGTCAAACACCCATTTGCGTGCTTGCTTGGCCATCAGAAACCGCTGCAACCGGCTGGCCAGCCGCGCCGTCACGCTCTGGAACTGCGTGAGCTTCTGGTCTAGCTGATGGCGCAGGCTATCCAGCTCCGCAGGGCCGGTAAGCGTACTCGCCGTCACCACCTCGTCAAACTGCGTGGTAAAAGCCGTATAAGGCTTCCTGCTCAGCAATTCCTCATTATGGTTAAAAGGATAGGATGAAGGCTTATGGCTCACCTCCTCGCCCACGCTGGGCAGGGCCTGCTGGCTCATCTGCCCGCCTTCGCTTTGCACCTTGGGCGAGGGCGCGCTTTCCGTCATTTCCGGGGCCGCAGCGGTGGCCATGCTGCTCTCCGCCGAATCCGTCTGCGGCTGCTCGGCATCGCTCAACTCCTGCCCTGCCGCGTCCTCGCCTTTCTCTTTATTCTTCTCCAGCGGGTTCGCGCCGCGTGACACTTCCTCGATCACCTTCAGCGAAAGCTCGCCATATTTCCCCTGCTCGCCCTGCACCGCCTGCATGTCTTTCAGCAGCGGCAGCACGTTGTGTAGCTGTATCTCCGCCTTGGCAATACCAACTTCTAAAAAATCTGGTATGGGCAAGCCCTGCACATAGCGCCGCGCCAGCATTTCCACCTGCTGCGCCAGCGTCAATGCGCCTGCGCGCATCCCAGCCTGCATGGATTGCAGCTCATAGCGGCGGTACAGGTTGTAACGCACCCCCTTCAGGTCGCGGCTGCCTTGCGCCTCCACTCGCACCCGCTCCAGCATGTCGAACATCCCGCCCGAAGCGCCCCCCGGGCGCTGCTGGCGGTGTGCGTTTTCATCATGATAGCGCAAAGTAAGCGCCGCCACGTCCGCCTCGCCCCGCAAGGAAGAAAGCGTCTCATTCACCGGCATTTCAGGAAGCGCGGGCAAAATCACCTCGCCCTTCCCCAGCGGCCCGCCAAACTGCACGTCGAGCTTAGGCTTCTGCGCCAGCGCGCGCGTGGTGGAAACCAGCGCCTGCTTAAAATCCGTCAGCGTTTGGTCAGTATCGGAAAATCTCAACCCTGCCCCGTAATGTCATGGTTGAAACTGCGTTGATAGTATTCGCCGATGATATGGCGCTCATTCTCGTCGCACTTGTTGAAGAAAGTAAGCCTGAACGCAAGGTGCACATCCGCGAAAATCACCATGTTCTCCGCCCAGTTAATCACCGTGCGCGGGCTCATCACCGTGGAAAGATCGCCCTGCATGAATCCCTGCCGCGTCAGGTTCGCCATGGCAATCATGTTGCGAAGGACATCCTTGTGCTTGCTCATCTCCTTCACCTTGGCCAGCACCACCTTCATTTCTTCGTCATCGGAAAGATAGTTAAGCGTCGCCACAATATTCCATCGGTCCATCTGCCCTTGGTTGATGGGTTGTGTGCCGTGGTAAAGCCCCGTGGCATCCCCCAGTCCCACCGTGTTGGCTGTCGCAAACAGGCGGAAATACGGATGCGCCGAAATCACCCGGTTTTGGTCTAGCAGCGTCAACCGTCCTTGCGCTTCCAGCACGCGCTGGATCACGAACATCACATCCGGCCGCCCAGCATCATATTCATCAAACACCAGTGCCATCGGCCGCGATAGCGACCACGGCAGGATACCCTCTTGGAACTGTGTCACCTGCTTACCCTCTTTGAGCAGGATAATATCCCGACCGATCAGGTCCGTGCGGCTGATATGGCTGTCAAGGTTCACCCGCACGCAAGGCCAGTTCAGCCGCGCCGCCACCTGCTCGATATGTGTGGATTTCCCAGTACCGTGATACCCCTGCACCAGCACCCGGCGGTTATGCACGAACCCCGCAAGGATCGCCTTGGTCGTGTCCGGCTCAAACTGGTAGTCCGGGTCAATATCAGGCACATGCTCGTTAGGTGTGGAAAAAGCGGGCACGGAATGCAGCCATTTAAATCCAAAAACTTTATCGGTGGCAATGGTCTTGTCCGGCGCTTGCATATCAGGCTGCATAGGTTCTTTCAGGGCTGTTTTGGTCATGGAAACTCTAGTAAAGGGTTTGGATACAATCAGTGCGATGGCTGGGGTTATAGTTTTCCCGGTGGCTTTCTACCCAGTAGCTCTCATCGTCGGCTACGTTAGAAATAAGCATAAGGCTTTCAGGATTCAATACCGGGATACTCGCCGTCTCGGTCGTTAGCACCACCATGCTGTCCGGATAGTCCCGCAGGAAGTCCTCCCGCTTGGATTCATTGAGCCGGTATGAAACATACTCCCCGTTCTCAATCTTGTAGCGCATTAAATTGCCGCCCTTGCTTTTCATATCTTCGCGTATCATCAGCAGCGTGTGCTTACCCACCCTGAGCGAGCGCATCAGCAGTGGCTTGGTGGAAGCGCTGCGCGGCCGGGCATAATCATGGCTGCTCATCACGATATCGTTCACACAATTATCAATGAAGCCTTTTTCCCAATAGCCGCCAAAATCATCGACCACGATGCAGCTGGCGAGCGCAAAAGCTAATATGCCCAGTCCCAGGCATCGGCGTAAGAAAATTCTCATGCGTTATGAGGCCTTGTCCCTGTTGGCCCCTCTGACCTTGCGGCCGGCAGCTTTACCATTCCCTTTTTTCACGCGTCCCGCTTTCTTGTTGCCGCGCTTTGCGTGCGTCGCCCCGGCATCTTTGAAAGCCTGCATTTCCTGTAAATCCGCAGGCGTCATCTTTTTGCCTACATCGTTCTTATGCGCCTTCTCACACTGGCTTTGGTCCTGCTGGATTGTCTTGTACCGGCCCTCGCAGAAGGCGGTTACGTCATCCTTCGTCCATACCGGCAACTGGTCGTTGGACGGTAGCGTTTTATTTTCCACCGGGTCCAGCTTCAACGTGTATTTGCCGCCGCTTTGCCCGCCACCGCCGCCGCCACGGTTGCCCCGTGCAAGCGCGGGCTGAGACGCTACAGCCGCCGTCAACACAATAACCATCAACATAATGCGCGGTTTCATAATACTCCCCTACCTAATAGCATCAATCTATAGCAAATGGACCAGCCTCACAAGTTAAGAACTTTTTAGGTACTCCGATAGCAGCGTATAGGCCGTACTGATCTGCTTGAAACGCTCCTCGGCCTTCTTGTCTCCCTTGTTCACATCCGGGTGGAATTTCTTCACCAGCGTCCGGTACTGCGCCTTCAGGGATTGCTCGGTATAAGGATATTCAATATCCATGGTCGCCATGGCGCGGCGCATTTTGCCGTTCATGTTCGGCGGCGCCCCCCTCTCGCGCGTCTGCGTTCCGGAAAGGAATTCGTACAGCACATCCTGCAGCTTGTGATACTGGTCCCGGATGCGGCTTTCCCGCGACCATGTCGGGCGGTGCCCGGTAACGGACTCCTTCACAAATTCCTCAATCTCATCGGCGCCCCTTCCTGCGAAATAATCCCATTGGGAATTATACTGGCGGATATGCTCAAGGCAGAACCACTGGTACTCCCCCAGCGTATCCCGGGATTTTGGCGCCTTATACCCGCCCGGCTCTACGCAGCCCGCCACATTGCAAGGCGGGGCCTTCTCAAGCTCGATATGTGGGATAAAATCTTTTTTACTTTTGCTCACCATGCCCGCATCTGCTAATTATGCACCCAATTATACACCAACATCAGCCAAACCGAAACCACATGAACAGGCACAGCCGCATCCTCGCCACACTCCAGTCGCATTTTTCCCCTAAGTTAATGGAGTTAAACGATGATTCCCATAAACATCATGGGCATGTCGGCGCCAGCCCGTCTGGTGAAACCCATTATTCCCTGTTGATAGAGGCCGAAGCCTTCCGTGGCCTGCCCCGGGTCAAGGCCCATCAGGCCATATATGAGCTGCTGAAATCAGAGTTTGAAACCGGCCTGCACGCACTGGCCATCACCGCCCGTGCACCACAGCCATAGCGCTACGCGTCGGCTAGCGCTTTTTTCTTTTTCTTGGCTTTGGGTTCTTCCGCCACTTCTTCTTCCTCTTCAGGGTTCAAAAGCGCCACAATTTCCGCCACAAGGCTCTTGATTTCCTTTGCAGCCACGCTGGACGGATCAATTTCCGTGGCGCAGCGCCCTTCCATCAGCGAGGAAGCAAATAATACGCGGTTGCCCAGCGTCACCTCGGAAAGCTCCGGCAGCTCCGCGGCAATCGTCACCGCAAGGCGCGAATTAGCAGGTACGCGGTTCATCACCACCTTCACCGGCACGCGCTCCGCCTTGGCCAATTCCAGCGTGGCTTTGGTAGCCCATAAATCGGTCGGGCTTGGCTGCACTGGAATCACCACAAGGTCAGCGCCGCGAATAGCGGTGCGCGCTTCCGTTTCCGTATGCGGAGGGCTGTCGATCACGATATAATCAGCGCCTTTTTTAAGGCGTGAAATTTCGCTGGCCACGCGCCATCCGGAAACCGAGGTAAACGAAACCCCCGTATACCCCTCACCCAGCGCCTGCTCGCGGATATTATGCCAATAGCTCATGGACCCCTGCGGATCAATATCCACAATCGCCACCCGGTTCCCCTTCTGGCTGAGGGCCACGGCCAGATGCGCGGCTACCGTCGTTTTGCCCGCGCCGCCTTTTTGCTGTGCCACGGTGATAACTTTTGCCATAATCCCCTCACTAAATATTAATTAACACACGTTACCATAGACAAAATCAAAACGCCGCACAACCCTTTCTGCATCATTTATTCACTTATGTCCGTCACTTCCAAACACATCCGCAATGCTGCCTCCCATCTGCATCAGGAACAGCTCGTCGCCTTCCCCACCGAAACCGTGTACGGCCTCGGCGGCAACGCGCTTTCCGACACCGCCATCGCAGCAATCTATGCCGCAAAAGAGCGCCCCAGTTTCAACCCCCTTATCGTCCATGTGCGCAGCCTCGAAGATGCAAACCGCTACGCCATTTTTTCCGAATCCGCCCTCCTCCTCGCCCGCGCCTTATGGCCCGGCCCGCTGACGCTTGTGCTGCCCCGCCGCGAACATTGCAAACTGTCACTTCTCCTCAGCGCCGGTCTCGATTCCGTAGCCATCCGCGTGCCCGCCCACCCGCTCGCCCAGGCCCTGCTGCATGAGGCAAAAATTCCCATCGCCGCGCCCAGCGCAAACCGCTCGGGCCGCATCAGCCCCACCGAAGCCGCGCATGTGCACGAAGAACTTGGCGCCCGCGTATCCATGGTTTTAGATGGCGGCCCCTGCCATGTCGGCATAGAATCCACCGTGCTCGATGCAACGGGCGAACATATCCGCATTCTTCGCCCCGGCAGTATCACCCCTCCCATGCTGGAAAAACTGCTCGGCCGCAAACTCGCCACTAGCGCAGAGGGCGAAACCCCCATCAGCCCCGGGATGCTCGCCAGCCATTATGCGCCCACACTTCCCGTGCGCCTGCAGGCAAAAACCGTCAACAGCAATGAAGCTCTCCTCGCTTTCGGCGCACCGCTGAAAGGCAGCTTGCTTACCCAAAATTTAAGTGCCACCGAAAACCTTCAGGAAGCCGCTGCAAATCTCTTCCGCATGATCCGCTATCTGGATACGAATGCATCCGCACTGGGCGCGCGCGGCATCGCCGTCATGCCCATCCCCGATCAGGGAGATGCCAACGCCCTCGGCCTCGCCATCAACGACCGCCTGAAACGCGCAGCGGCGCCCAGAACCGAAAGTGGCTTGAGTTTGCCTCATCCCACTAGCATACTGCACAAAAACAAGTCGTAAGGGGGGAAGGCCAGATGGAAAACTACCTGAAAGTATTTTATGAAGCGGTGTGGACCAACAGCATGTTCCCCTTCGCCTCAGATGCTACCTTCACCGCGCTGAATCTTTTCGGTGGCTACAATATGCATATGGCCGCCATCATCGCCACCGCAGGCGCTACCGTGGGCCTCATTTCAAACTGGCTGATCGGCCAGTTCCTGCTGAAACTCCATACCACTTCCACCCTGCATATCCGCCAAGACTATTACGAAAAAATTTGTTACGTCTTCAACAAATATCTCATCTTCGTCCTGCTGTTCAGCTGGCTGCCGTTGTGCAAAGTGATTTTGCTGCTCGCAGGTTTCCTGAATTCCCGCCTGAAATTCGTGCTGCCGCTTACCGTCATAGGCCAGTTGCTGTTTTACCTAAGCCAGATTTCATAACTGGCGCACCAGCTTCCGCCCCGATAGCACGCTGCTGGCATAGCCATTGGCAAGCATAGGCGTTTCAGCCACGCTATGCTGCTCCGCCACTTTCACTTTCAGGTCACGCGCCCGCTGCAAAAGGCTCTCCGCCAGCCCACCCATATCATGCGATTGCCCACGCGTAAAATCTGTAACGTCAATGCCTATCACCATCCCTGCCGGCGGATTGGGTAAATGCGGGCTGGAAACATATGCCCCGTGCCCGCGTATCCGCGCGATAGTGCCGGTGGCATAATCCCTGCCCTGCCCCAGAATCTGCGACTGGAATACCTCGATGATCTGCTGCAGCTTCACCAGGTGGTCATTGCCCACCTCAAACACTGAAAGCATGGATTCCGGCAAGCCCGTAAGCCCGCCCCACACTTCCATGCCATAAGCTTTTTCGAGCTTGGGTGGCTTGGCCGCGCGCAAAGCTGCCGTTTGTGCTGCAAAGACCGCAATATGCGTCGGGTGCTTGTCCAGCGGGTTATGCCCGAACACCCGCTCCACGTTAGGCGTGGCGGCGAATAAAGTGCCCAGCGCATAAGCCGCCTCGTTCTTCTTTCCCACCCCCATATGCCCGTTCACCGTCGCGCTGGGGTATTTCAGCTGTATCACCGGCGCATTCGCAAGCTTTGCTGCTTTGCGCTGCTCCAACTGCCGCATATCGGTCAGCTGCTTGGGGCTAAGCTCCGTTGCGCAGCCGTTCAGCACACTTTTAGAGGCCGCGCCATCTGTCACGATCACCGAAAGCCACTGCTTGTTCGGCGCCTTCACCGTGTCAAGCATCATCGGCCCCGCCATGATCTCCACATCATCCTGATGCGCGCCCACCGATACATCCGTAGCGTGCTGCAACACCCGCTGCAGCGCCTGTACATGGCGTCCGTTTTTCAGGTCGAACTTTTCATCCAGCCCCATCACTTCCGGGTCATAAAAATCAAAACCAGCAGGGATAAACAGCTTTTTGCCATCATCCAGCCGCAACTCCTGGGCGGAAAACTTGCTGAGCAAAGCTTCCACAGCCCCGAATTTCAGGTTACTCCGCTGCAACAAATGGCTAGGCCGCGTCATGCTCGCCGCCTCTTCATCCACCAGCAGCGTCACATGCGGGTGGTCGTGCAGCGCACGGGCCGGCAAATCCTCCACCGGCTTCGCATCCCGCTTGCCATCGGCCTGCCGTGCTTCAAAAAACGCATCCACATCCGCAATCGGCATCGGGTTTCCCGTTGCCGCCTTGGTGAGCTGTTGCATCTGGCGCAGCTCTAGTGTGGAAAGCTCTTCCGAAACCTTTCCTGTCGGTTCCATCAGGTTGCGCACCGCCCATGCCTTGTTCTGGTTATTCGCCAGCGCGATGATTTCTTTAGCTTCCAGGATCGTGCCGATACCCATCGTATAGGCGGCGTCCGGCACTTTCTCCCCCGGGCGATTGAAATAGGTGCCGTTATCCTCTTTGGTGCGTGCCGAAAGCGTAACCTCCCTCGTTCGCGAATCCCGCGCAGAGCCCACCTCGTTAAATCCGATATGCCCTTCACCGCCAATCCCCAGCAGCTGGATATCAATCCCGCCCGCATCTTTGATTTTGCGCTCATAGGCCGCGGGGTCGAAATTAAAACCCTGCACTAGGTTGATATTTTCTTCCCGCGCCTTGACCTTTTTTAGGAATAACTCGCGCAGCTGGAAATCATAGGAATTGCGGTTGGTAGATTCTAATCCCTTGTAATGGTCGAGGTTGAAAAACCGCGCCTTGGAAAAATCCAGCCCTTCCTTCTCGTGCATCCGCACCAGCTCGGCATATACTGGCTCCATCGTCGCCCCTGTGGCCAGTCCCAGCACCAGGTCGGGCTTTTCTTTAAGCCGCTGCGCAATGCGCAGCGCCGCAGCCTTAGCAATCGCCGCGTGGTCGCTCATTACGGATAAATTCAGCTTGTCCTTCGGCTCAAAAATATCGCTATCGCTCATGTGTCCCCCTGTGCTCGGGCCAGTGTAAGGAAAAGGTTAATTCTGTCAATCACAAGCCATAAAAAAAACCCCGCAGAGCCGCAGCCCTACGGGGTTTCAGCAGGTTAAAACACTAAACCGTATGCGCCAGCAGCGCCAATAGCAGAATGGCTACGATATTAGCAATTTTAATCATAGGGTTAATAGCAGGCCCCGCCGTATCTTTATACGGGTCGCCCACCGTGTCTCCGGTCACAGCCGCCTTATGGGCTTCTGAGCCTTTGCCGCCATGATGTCCTTCTTCAATATACTTCTTGGCATTATCCCATGCCCCGCCACCGGCGGTCATGGAAATCGCGACGAAAAATCCGGTCACGATAATACCAAGCAACATCGCTCCCAGCGCCGAGAAAGCCGCAGCCTGCCCGCCGATAGGTAATACGATGAAGTAAAGCAGCACCGGCGAAACCACCGGCAGCATCGAAGGCAGGATCATTTCGCGGATGGCAGCCTTGGTCAGCATGTCCACCGCCTTGCCGTAATCCGGCTTGGCAGTCCCGGCCATGATGCCCGGGATTTCCTTGAACTGGCGGCGCACTTCCACCACCACCGAACCTGCGGCCCGGCCCACTGCCATCATGCCCATCGCGCCAAACAGGTAAGGCAGCAAGCCCCCCATCAGCAGCCCGATAACCACATACGGGTCGGACAGCATGAACTGCACGTTAAGCTCAGGATAGTAGTAATGCAGGTCCTGCGTATAAGCCGCAAACAGCACCAGCGAGGCAAGCGCGGCAGAGCCAATGGCATAGCCCTTGGTCACCGCCTTCGTGGTGTTGCCCACTGCGTCCAGCGCATCCGTAATCACCCGGATATCTTTCGGCAGCCCGGACATTTCCGCAATGCCCCCGGCATTATCGGTCACCGGCCCATATGCGTCCAGCGCCACGATAAATCCGGCCAAAGCCAGCATCGTCGTCGCCGCGATCGCAATACCGAACAAACCGCACTGCAGGAACGCGAACAGGATGCCCACGCAGATCACCACGGCGGGAAGCGCCGTCGCTTCCATGGAAACCGCAAGCCCCTGGATCACATTCGTACCATGCCCCGTGGTCGAAGCCTGCGCGATGCTGCGCACCGGCCGAAACGCCGTGGAGGTGTAATACTCCGTGATCCACACCAGAAGGCCCGTGATGGCCAGCCCGCAGAACGAGCAGTTCAGCACATTCATCCCGGTAAAGGTCTGCTCACCCAGCGTAAACACGTTGGAAAGACCGAGGATATGGTCAGTTACCCCGATGATGATGCCTGCGGAAAGCACGCCCGTCACAAGCAGGCCCTTATACAAAGCCCGCATAATGTGCTGCGTCTTGCCCAGCTTCACAAAGAAAGTGCCAACAATGGAAGCAAGGATACACCCTGCGCCCACAACCAGCGGATACATCATCATCCGGCTCTGCACATCCCCGGTAAAGTAAATGGAGGCCAGCAACATTGTGGCAACCAGCGTCACTACGTAAGTCTCGAACAAATCAGCAGCCATCCCGGCGCAATCGCCTACGTTGTCGCCAACGTTATCGGCGATAACGGCTGGGTTGCGTGGGTCGTCTTCGGGAATATTCGCTTCCACCTTGCCAACAAGATCCGCGCCCACATCCGCGCCTTTGGTAAAAATACCGCCGCCAAGACGGGCAAAAATGGAAATCAGCGAAGCGCCAAACGATAAGGCAACCAATGCTTCAAGAATTTTGCGCGTATCCAGCCCCATATGGGTCAGCGTGAAATAATACAGTGAAATACTGAGCAGCCCGAGCCCGACCACCAGCATCCCCGTCACTGCGCCGGATTTGAACGCGATGTCCAGCGCCGGTTGCATCCCCTTGGTCGCGGCCTGCGCGGTGCGTACATTTGCCCGCACCGAAATATTCATGCCCACAAACCCGGCAATGCCCGAGCTGATAGCGCCGATAGCAAAGCCGATGCCCACATAAGCCCCAAGCTTCAGGCTAATAAGAATGCAGATCACCACCCCCACAATACCAATCGCCTGGTACTGGCGGTTCAGGTAAGCGCGCGCGCCTTCCTGAATAGCGGCGGCAATGGCCACCATTTTTTCCGACCCCGTCGGCGCAGTCATGATTGAGCGCCCCGCAAATATCCCGTAGAGCAGCGACGCCAAGCCACAAGCTACGATAAATAACATCTCTGACGACATAATTTTTTATCCCTCTGCTGTTATGCCTTTTTGCAAAAGCTAAAAAGTCATGGCAGATGGTTTCCCACTATGCAAGTGCGAAGAAGTAAACGTGAGATTTGGCTGGAGAATTAACAGTAGCACCGGCGCACGGTGAATATCAAAAAATTAATAGGATCTTGTAACGCTCCCTGGGCCTGTGGGGCCTGCTGCGTTATGCAGCAGAAAACGTGTATTCCGCTGAGTTTCAGGAATGGCAGCAATTTTCGCTTCATCCCCATTATGCCCTTGGTGAAAAATTCGATCTTCACCAAAAACAAGAATATCCCCTTTTTCAAGAATGACACGATCACTATGTTTGGCAATTGCATCCATAATCATAGCAGTATCTGCTGGTGTATTCGCTACAGCATAATGCCCTCCGTTGGGATCTGCCAGGTCACTTTTAAAATTCCTGGGATCGAAAACAGAAATTGTTTGCGAAGTCTTGGATGGGTCTTGTAGGTGATCAAGAATCTGCTGAAGCGTCATAATAGTCGGCGGGGCATCCTCGTCAAAGCTCTGCAACTGAAAATGTTCAACAAGAGCTTTTGACCGCTTTCGCACATCTTCAGGCAAGGATGCGCGTACCTTTTCGAGAATAAAAAGGTCCGTCGGCGCTCTTTCATCATTAATAGGGGCGGAAAAAGCAGCATAAGAAACTGGCTTCGCCTGCGACATCATATCATTGCCGGGGAAATCCCTGTGCGGGTGAGTACCGATGTGGGGAGATTTTTTCACTTTTGCAAAATCCGCATGCTTAGGGTTGACGCGTATGTTTGTAAATGCGCTGGCTTTATGCTGCAGTCCCGACATTTCAAAAAGGGCTACGCCGATATGATGAGCGAATATATCCTTTTCCAACTTACTTGTGCTGGTAACATTGCCAAAATCGACAGCACTGTTTTCCGGCATATTTCTAAAATGAATGGCGTATTCAGAATTGCCTTCTAAAACCCGCCCCACATGATCCAGAACAACTTTTGGAAACACCCCGGGCTTGCCATCGGAACCTCTTATCAACTCTACCAATGCCCTTTTTGCTGCAGGGTCACCTGCGTTCAAAGCTTTCAAGTTTTTAGTAAGGAACTCACCCAGCTCCCGCTTGGGTTCCTCACACATGGAAAACTCTGAAATAATTTTATCGCCGCTCATAGGCTGCCCTATAGAAATGCATATATTTTGAATCAGGATAATAGTCCTGAACCGTACCGGTTTATTGCCCTAATTATTAACACACCCTCCTTAAAAGAAGCATTAAGAAAACTGTGAATTCATTGTGACAACGCCCCTGAACGCAAAAAAGCGGCGCAGGCCGAAGCCGCGCCGCCTTATAAGTTCCTGAGAAAAAGCTTACTTTTTATCGCGGTTAATAGCGTCCTGAATCATTTCCGCCGCCACTTCCGGGCCCTTCCAGCCAAGGATTTTAACCCATTTATTGGATTCCAGGTCCTTGTAATGCTCAAAGAAATGTGAAATCTGCTTAATCAGGATCGGCGGCAGGTCGTTATAGGATTCCACTTCGCTGAAAAATGGGTGCAGGCGCGTCTGCGGCACGGCAAGGATCTTCTCGTCCTGCCCGCCCTCATCCTCCATCAGCAACACGCCAATGGGGCGCACCGCCAGCACGCAGCCCGGCATCAGCGGGCGCCGGCCCACCACCAGCACGTCAGCCGGGTCGCCATCGCCTGAAAGCGTGTGCGGGATAAAGCCGTAATTGCACGGATACTGCATAGCGGTATGCAAAAAGCGGTCTACATACAAAGCGCCGGAATCCTTGCACATTTCATACTTGATCGGCTCCGAGCCCATCGGCACTTCAATAATGACATTTACATCCCACGGGGCATTTTTGCCAACAGGCACTTTAGTGATATCCATGACGCTTCCTTAGATAAGTTAACAGGGCTACTCAGCCTTCACCGACTGAGCCACATTAAGAAAGCCCTGCTTATCTACCAAACCGAATATCTCTGCAACCATTTTTCCTTTGGAATTAAAGAAACCTACATAAGGAATTGCGCCATTAAACGTGCTGCCGGTCTTAGACATCACCTCCGGCAGGTTATTATAAAAGATTTCTTGCAGCATTCTCGGCACAAAAACTTTTATAATATTGTGTTTTTACAAGGTACTTACTAAAAAGCCGGGGTTGCGAATCCATGGAAACGAAGATCGGCTTCACATTGTCCAGCTGGTGGTCGGCCATCATTTCCAGAATCCGGGGCATCAGCCGTCCGCAATAGCTGCACCAGGAGGCATAAAACACCAGCATCACCGGTTTTTCCTCGCCCGTAGTAAGCAAACTCACGATTTGCTTAGGGTAAACCCGCTCAACAGATTGCTCAACCCTCTTAACTTCCTCAAGATTCGGATTATTCCCAAACTCCATGTAAGGAGCGAATTCAAGGATGATGGCCAGGATAATTAGCGAGAGCCCGAAAGCATTGAACAGGAACACCCCATCCTTGGACAGCAGCATTCGCTCGGAGTTATCCACCGGCGGCACGTCAATTTTTTTCTTCTTTAAAAATCCACGCATTTTCCGCCAATCTCCCAATCCCCGTACCGTGTGGGGTCCAGGCCTTTAGGCCCTCCAATTTCCTTGGGCAGCACATCTGCCTGCGCACCGCTATCCTCTTCGCTGGCATCCTTCTCATGTGTTTTAGGGTCAGTCATGGCTATTCAAGGGAAAAGGTTACGTTGACCGTCTCATGCACCGTAATCGCGCCCGGCATGGATGGCGCAACCGATGGCGCATCCGCTGAAGCCATCTTGGCCATGCTCATCATAGGCATTGGCCGGGGCATGTCCACCGCGCCGCTGGTATTGATGCTGACCACCTGCCCCAGCTTGGCTCCCGCAGCTTCTGCCAGCGCCAGCGCCTGCGCCTTGGCATCCGCAAACGCCCTGACCCGCACTTCCGAACCCGCCTTCTGTGGGTCGGAAAGCTCGAATTGCACGTTGTTTACCTCATCAATCTTGATATCCGTAAGCGCCGAAAGCAGCTCTTCCTCCTTGGATAGGTCCTTGGTCGTCACCCGCATATTCCGTGTGACTGAATACCCCACCACCTGCGGGCGCTCATGCTTGCGGCTGTAATCGTATTCCGGCGCAATAAACACACCCGACGCCACCACCTTCTCTTTGGGAATAGCAAATTTCTCGGTCACCCCCTGCAATCGGCCCATCATCTCGTCGTTGTTTTTCTTAGTATCGGCCAGCACTTTCCCGTGTGATGCCACCGCAAAGGAAATCACCGCTTGGTCAGGGTCATACTCGCCCTGCGCCTCTCCCACCACGCTGATGCTGCGCATAATTTTAGGGGGCGGCGGCGGCGGAGGGGGCGGAGGAGCTTCCGCAGGCGGCGGGCCCGGCGGCGCATCCGCCTGTGCAACAACAGGAAAAGCAAGGAACACAGCCGCAAAACCCACCATAAGCGGCAATTGTTTCACAGCCTTAAGAAGTTCCTTCATTCTTTCTCTCCAGTATGTCATAACAGCATCAGAGAAGTAGAAGTGTATCAATAAATGATTCCAAAACAAAACCCTATTTTATCCCCCAGTGCCCGCCTCTGCGCACTCGGCGCGCTCGTCCATACGCTGGACAAGCAAAAACCGCTGGATTCCGCGTGGGTGAATGATCGCCACTTCACTACCATGAGCCCGTCAGACCGCGCCTTTGCCCAGCTTTTGGCTAAAACCACCCTTCGCCGCATCGGCCAGATTGACGATATCCTCGCCCAGTTCATGGACCGCCCCCTGGCCTCCGGCGCATCACGCATTAAGCACATCCTGCGCCTCGGCGTCGCCCAGCTAATCTGGCTGGACACCCCTCCCCATGCCGCCGTGCATTGCGCAGTGGAAATGACCAAACAGGTCAAAATGGAAAAATTCGGCGGGCTGGTAAATGCCGTGCTGAAAAAAGTCTCTACCGCAGGCAAGCAACTGACAGAAAAACAGGATGCCGCAAAACTCAATACGCCCGAATGGCTGTGGAAAAGCTGGGAAAAAGCCTATGGCCCCGAAGCCTGCCGCAAAATGGCCGAAGCGCATCTGCGTGAACCACCCCTGGATTTAAGCGTCAAGGCAGACCCGGCCTTCTGGGCAGAGCAGCTCGGCGGCGTGGTGATGCCCATGGGCTCCGTGCGCCTGCGCGACGCCCGCAACATCACCCAGCTTAAAGGCTTCGCCGAAGGCTATTGGTGGGTGCAGGACATGGCAGCAACCATCCCGGCGCGCCTGCTGGGCGACGTGCGTGAAAAACGCGTGATCGACCTCTGCGCCGCACCAGGCGGCAAAACCGCGCAGCTCGCCGCGGGCGGGGCCAAGGTCTCCGCCGTGGACCGCTCCAAAGAGCGCATCGCCATGCTCAAAACCAATGTCCACCGCCTAAAATTGCAAGCAGACTACGTCACCACCGATGCCTCAAAATGGCTTCCCTCCTTTGCGCCCGACGCCATCCTGCTCGATGCCCCCTGCTCCGCCACCGGCACCCTGCGCCGCCACCCTGACGTGGCATGGCACCGCCAGCCTGAAGACATCGCCCGCATGGTGGAAACTCAGGCCAATATGCTGAACCACGCCCTCGACATGCTAAGCCCCGGCGGTATGCTGGTCTATTCCGTCTGCTCCCTCCAGCCCGAAGAGGGCGAGAACCAGATCACCGCCATCCTCAAATCCCGTAACGATATCACGCTGGACCCGGTTCAGCCTGCGCTGCTTGGCGGCCTCAGCCAGTGCATCACAGCGCGTGGCGAAGTGCGCACCCTCCCCTTCCACCTCTCCGAGCTGGACGGCATGGACGGGTTTTATGCCGCCCGCTTCATCAAAAAAGCCGCATCATAATCATTTCAACTCCCAGATATAGCTCGGCATTCACCCTCCAAACACTAGGAATTGGATGGTTTTTTTATGCTGCAATACCCATAAAAAGAAGCTAACATATTGCTCCATGGGAAACCGCATAACACGTTTTTATGATGAGGGAAATTCATGGCAGTCGCTGGTGAGCCGTTCCCACCTGCCCACCAAGCACATTGACGCAAGCCTGCTTGTTGAAAAAACCCAGTGGCCTTCAGGCGACAAAGAGCTGGAAGAAGATCCTGCCTTCCGCAAAAAACTCCACCGCCTTCGTAACGAACTGGCCGATTTCACCATAAGTATCGAAGAGCGCATCCAGCTGGCCGAAGACCATACGGTTCGCACCCAGAAAAAATTGGGCCTGACCCCGGAATATGAGCTTAGCCCAAAAGAAGAACATCAGCGCCAAAGTATCCTCCGGCGTTTCGAACGCCTCTATCGCCAGCTGGGCCTGACCGCAGATGATTTTTGCGCCACCCTTGCAGAAAACAACGAAACCCGGATGCAGCAGGCCGTACGGGATCTGAAAAGCGAAGGTTACCGCCTGAGCGACATAAGGGCGCGTAATAACTGATGGCCGACGATGGCTGCAACGAACAGTGGCGAAATCGGCTCGATCACCAGCGCCGGGAAAAAATTATAACCCCAGAACTTTTGCTCCAGCACACCGAATGGCCGGCAGCGGACGAGCGCATAATCCGCAGCCCAAAACTAGGCCCCCGCCTGGCACAAACCCGCATGGAAATGGTGCGCTTCGCCCTTGGCTTCGAGGAAAAGTCACTGCTTGATCCCCATCTCCTCCCGGAAACCTCTCTCACCCTTATCGGCCTGAACCAACCCCTGCACAGTGACTATGATGGCGACCTCACGCCAAAGGAACAACGTCAGCAATATCGCCTCATCAGGAAATTTGAGCGTATCTACCAGCTCGCGGGCGAAACGTCAGAACCCGCCCGCTATCGCCGCGCCTCCTCCAATATAGACCTGATAGATACGGCGCTGGAAAAGCTAAAAGGCGAAGGCTACACCCTGTCCCAGAACTATCTGAGCCATAACTGAGGCTAATCTTTTTGCAAATTCACTCAATCCATCCTATATAACGGTAACAACCTTAAGAAAGAATACCATGGCCGTTAAGATCGCCCCCTCTATCCTGTCCGCAGATTTCGCCCGCCTCGGTGAGGAGATCAAAGCCATTGACGAAGCCGGTGCCGATTATATCCATGTGGATGTGATGGATGGCCATTTCGTGCCGAATCTCACCATCGGCCCGGTAGTCGTCAAATCCATCCGCCCCTACACGAAAAAGGTTTTCGACGTGCATCTCATGATCGAACCCGTAGACCCCTTTATCGAATCCTACGTAAAGGCAGGCGCCGATATCGTCACCGTACATGCCGAAGCCACCAAGCATCTGGACCGCACACTGGCACATATCAAATCTCTTGGCGTAAAAGCTGGCGTATCCTTGGTGCCCCACAGCCCCGTAAGCTTGATTGAATATGTCATGGACAAGCTGGACCTCATTCTCGTCATGTCCGTAAACCCCGGCTTCGGTGGTCAGGCCTTCCTGCCCTCCCAGCTGAAGAAAATAACCGAACTCCGCTCCATGATTACAGCCACAGGCCGCCACATTGACCTGCAGGTAGATGGCGGCATCAACCCCGAAACCGCCAGGCAGGTTATCGCCGCGGGCGCAGACGTGCTGGTGGCCGGATCAGCCGTGTTCGGTGGCGATAGCAGGGAATACGCCGCCCGCATCAAGCAGCTCCGGGGCTAACCCATGCCCTGCCCCATTTGCGGCAAGGAGGCCGTAGACACCTTGAAACCTTTTTGCTCCCTGCGCTGTAAGGATGTCGATCTCAACCGCTGGTTCACCGCAAGCTATGCGGTTCCCGTGGTGGAAGATGATGACGAAGACGGTGATGAAGCCCCCCCGCCCTATGAGGAAACTAACCCGCGCCCTACCTTTGTGCTGCCCAGCTATCGCTTTTAACCGGCGAAGGTTTGTTCAGGGTTTTTTGCCGTATATGCCCAATTGCAGCCTCCGCTACGGCCGAAGTCCCCGTATTCCCATCGGCAACCGCGACGAGGTTACCCGGCGCCGCATCGTGCATTAGTGCCACGGCAGTTATGTTATCATGCGAATGCGGCATGGCAGCTTCCACGGCCGCCTTCGATATCTCCCCCGGGCTGGGGTTTGCCCCATTGGCGAATAAAGGCTTTAGCGCCTTTTGAACCTCGCCTTTTTTAATGCCACTCAAAATACCGTCGGAACACACCAGCAGCCCCTTGCTGACAAATCCCGGCGGGCATATCTTCTGTATGTCTACAGCAAAAACATCAGGTGTATAGCCTGAGGGTTCCCTCTTCTCCTGCCCCATAGAACCCAGCGACTTCGTAATTGTAGAGGCAAATCTTTTTTCCACATTCTCCAAGACATCGCGGAAGTCCGTGGCCATCCCCGCCTTAGCAACCTCCATGCGCTTGTCCCAAAAAACTTCGTTAGGGTATTTCGCCAGCTCCCCTCGCACCAGTCCCCCGGCCAGCGTATCGGGAACACTGATTTGGCCGAGATAGATATCCCCGGTTTTTTCATTCTGCATGATGGAAAGAACAGGCGAATCCCCGAGGGTGGCTACGACAAAATGCCCGTCCTTGGTTTTAAGGGCCATGCTCAGCGTAGAGCCTGCGGCCTCGTCTTTGAGCGCGTGCCCGATTTCGTCTTTAATCAGGGTCCGGGAAAAATCCATTCCCTGTTGTTTGTCCATGCCGATATACATGCCGGCATACCCTACGTCCTCATTAGTTTTGCGCCCATTTCCCGGCTTTTTGTTTTCCTCGGTGTAGCCCCCTCCGGTGCCGCCGCCTTCAGCCGCTATGGCCTTCTGTCCTTTCAGGGGTGCCAATGGGTAAGCCGCAACTTCCCCACTCCCAACTTTTGATGACCATGAATCCGGCGCAAGCCCCTCCGGTTCCGGGCCACTATAATGGGGATTAAAAATTGGATTCGTACCGCTCAGGTGCTCATACACCACTTGTCCACGGTGGAGCTTGATCTCACCATGCTTGCCGGAAATAACCGCGTCAGGCACATAAATTTCGCTCACGGGGTTTCTCCCAATGCGGATAGGCCCCTTGGCGAGGTCCCATTCCCGCGAAACCGGCCCGCTGGGAGCTACATATTCCACCAGCACCCTTGTGCCCCGCAGCCCTCTGGTAGTCACGGGCGTATCCTTAAAAAGCAAGGTGGTACCGTTTTCCATGGGAATCACATCCCCTTGGTTCAGAAGATCTTTGTCGGCTAATTTTCCAATTTGAACAGCAGCGGCATCCGGGACTGGCTTGGCCTGCGCCACGTAATGCGGATTCAAAATATCATTCGTAGTGCTGATATGCTTATAGCTGAGCGTCCCATTGCTTTTTAAGCGAATCTGGGCATGGTCGCGTGAAACCGTAAGGTCTGACTCCGGAAGTTGAAATTCATTGCGCGGAGACCTCCCGATCGTAAGCGCACCGTGCGAAAAGTCATAGCTGTGCGAATGCGCTTCGCCTTGGGGGTCAATATGCGTAAAATCAAGTGTATTGCCCTGCTGCTTACCGAGCACAATAAAGCCATGCCCACAGGGGATCCGTGTCCCTTCCTCAACGGCAATCACATCATTGGCGCTAAGGAGCCTTTTCTGTGTCATCTTTCTATCATCGGACATAATATGAACACCCCCTAAATTTTTCTTACTATAACACTAGAAAATAAGCTAATTATGTTAAACATATGTGAAACTCGCTAATAATCTTTAACCTCCTGCAAATAACCTCGATCCGCATTAAGAAAAATATTGAAATATTTCAATACTAAACGTACAAAAGAGCCCTGACCGGATTTTCCCCAAATCAACACATAAGCATCTGGAATCATGAAAACATTACCACAAACCTATGACCATCAGGCCCGCGAGAAACATTGGCAGGAGCATTGGGTAAACGCGGGCACCTATCATTTCCAGAATGACAAGCCCCGGGACCAAACCTATGTCATAGACACCCCGCCCCCCACCGTATCCGGCGTGCTCCACATGGGGCATATTTTCAGCTACACTCAGGCAGACTTTATCGCCCGCTACAAGCGCATGTCCGGCCAGGACGTTTTCTACCCCATGGGCTTCGACGATAACGGCCTGCCCACAGAGCG
The DNA here is from genome assembly GCA_025360345.1 of Alphaproteobacteria bacterium. Classification (GTDB taxonomy): domain Bacteria; phylum Pseudomonadota; class Alphaproteobacteria; order Rickettsiales; family SXRF01; genus JANYBV01. The sequence goes on from JANYCJ010000173.1 coordinate 25,591, forward strand.
CCTCGTAGAAAAAACCCTGAACATCAAGGGCTCGGCCATGCCCCGCGAGGAATTCGTGGAAAAATGCCGCGTCGTGGTAAAAGACGCCGAAGACGAATTCCGCAAACTCTTCAAAAGCACCGCCTTAAGCGTAGACTGGCGTCAGGAATACCACACCATCAGCGACGATGTTCGCAGGCTTTCCCAAGCCTCCTTCGTAGACCTCATGAAAAAGGGAGAAGCCTACCGCGACTTCCGCCCCACCTACTGGGACTGGGTAGACCAGACCGCCATCGCACAGGCCGAGATCGAAAACAAGGACATGCCCGGCGCAATGAACGATATCGAATTCGCCATTGAAGCAGGCGGCACCATCACTATCGCCACCACCCGCCCCGAGCTTCTCGGTGCCTGCGTTGCCGTCATGTACCACCCGGAAGACCCCAACGCCGCAAAATACGAAGGCGCAACCGCCATCACCCCCTTATTTGGCGTCAAAGTCCCCATGCTCCCTGATGAGCTGGTGGAGCGCGACAAAGGCACAGGCCTTGTCATGTGCTGCACCTTCGGCGACGACACCGACAAGGAATGGTGGCGCAAGCACAACCTGCCCACCCGCACCATCCTCGGCCTCGACGGCAAAATCACCATCCTCCGCCGCCCTTATGATGGCGGCGAGCCTACCGAGATCGACTTCCGCGGCAGCCGCGATGGCGACTATGCCGCCAAGCTGGACCGCATCAACTGCGTGGATTTCCCCTTCACCAACAGCGTATTCGTCCAGCTTGAAGGCCTTAAGCCCAAACAGGCCAACGCCAAAATGCTCGAACTGCTTCAGGCCTCAGGCAAATTACTCAAGCAAACTCAAATTGTTCACAGCGTCAAATGCGCGGAACGTTCCGGCACCCCCATTGAAATCATTCCGACCTACCAGTGGTTCATCAAAATTGTGAACAAGAAGGAGCAACTTCTTGCAAAAGGTGAAGAATGCACTTGGCACCCCGAATATATGCGCATCCGCCTAAACCAGTGGATTGAAGGTCTCAAGGAAGACTGGTGCATCTCCCGCCAGCGGTTCTTCGGCATCCCATTCCCGGTCTGGCACTCAAAACGCCCCGGGGAAGAGGGCAAGATTCTATACGCCGATTTCAATCAGCTCCCCGTAGATCCTTTGCGCGACCTCCCTCCCGGCTACACGCGCGAAGAAGTCACCGCCGACAAAGATGTCATGGACACATGGGCCACCAGCTCCATCTCCCCCCAGCTGAACTCCCGCGGCATCAATAAAGACTTCACCGTGGACAAAGAGCGCCACGCTAAACTCTTCCCCGCCGACCTCCGCCCACAGGCGCACGAGATCATCCGCACATGGGCCTTTTACACCATTGTCAAAGCCCATCTTCATGGCGATACCATACCGTGGAAAAACGTGATGATTTCCGGCTGGTGCCTCGCCGCCGACAAATCCAAGATGAGCAAGTCCAAGGGCAATGTCATCACCCCCGTCGCCCTCATCGAAGACAAAGGCTCCGACGCGGTGCGCTACTGGGCCTCAACATCCCGCCTCGCCACCGATACGGCCTTCTCTGAAGACCTGTTAAAAATTGGCCGCAAGCTTGTGAATAAACTGTGGAATGCCTCAAACTTCGCCGCCCAGAATTTAAGCCGCATCGAAGGCACACCCACTACCGCTGCCGGCGATGCCAAGAGCGGAATAATTACAGAGACCCTCGACATCTGGATTCTCTCGCGCTTAAACCAGTGCATTAAGAAAGCCACACAGCAATTTGAATCATATGAATATTGCGACTCCCGAGTAGCAATCGAAGATTTTTTCTGGAACGACTTCTGCGACAACTATCTGGAACTGGTCAAAAACCGCGCTTATGGCAGCGAAGGCGCCTCCGCCAAGGCCCAGCAATCAGCGCTCTACACCATATATCACTGCCTTGAAACCTTGCTGCGCCTTTTTGCCCCCTTCGTGCCTCATATCACCGAAGACCTCTACAGCCATATTTTCGATGAACGCTACGCGAAAAGCGGCTCCGTCCACGCTCGTGGCACATGGCCCAATGAAGCCGATTACCCCTATGAGGCCACCGCCGAGCGCAGCGGTATGGCCTGTGTCGATATCCTGAACGTTATCCGCAAAGCCAAATCAGAAGCCAATGTCTCCATTAAGTTCCCCGTCTCCCAGGTAGAACTCAAAGCCACCGGCTCCGAAACCACATGGGCACATCTGAAACCCATCATCGAAGATTTGAAAGCCGCCGGCAACGCTGCCGCCATTGTCGCCGCCGATGACGCAAACCTGCCCTACACCACCGAGTCAGGCTGGTTCGCCGTGCGCGTCACCCTCACTAAGGTCGAGGAGCACAAGCGCAACCCCGACCAGCAGGAGCATGAAAAAATAGATGGCAACAAAATCCTCCACGCCCCCGGCTCGCCCGACCTCAGCAAGCACGTGGTAAAACTTAAGGTGGCCGAAGTGCCCCAGTCGCTGGATAAAAGCAAAGGCCGATGACCGAAGCCCCCGATAATATGATGGAGCAACTGCCCCATTACCGCTCCAAATACGACGCGGCCAAGAAAATCCACGTCTACTTCGTCCCCGCCTTCGACGAATTGCGCAAAGAAAAAATGTATTTCTACGCCATTGCCAGCGAAATGCTTCACGAAGAAACCCTCCGCTGCCTGAAAAAAGGCGACATCCCCCACTTCGCCGTGGTTGTGGATAAGGGCTATGGCGAGCCAACCGCCGAGGTTAAGGCCAAGGTAAAAGCCTATTACGGCTTCGATCACGATAAAGAGGAAAGCGGCCGCCTAGCCCGCTAAGCCCAGCGTAACACTTTTCCCGCTGCGCTGCTCCGCCAGCTTCTGCACGAAGCCCGAATCAATTTTGAAATCTTTTGGCAGGTTAAAGATGTTGATCTGCACCTGCGAAGCTTTGGAAGGCTCGGTCACCTTATATTCCTGCTGCTCCAGCTTCTGCTTTACCAGCCCAAGAATTTTTTCCTGCCGCGCCCCATCATTCGGCACGCGTTCGGCCAGCTTCGCCGCCACTTCCGGCGATATGCCACCCTTCCGCACCTGATCGAGCGCGGCGTCGGAAAGCTTAGCCATGCTGAAGGCCATGCGCAAATTGCCCTTATCCATCTGCAAATGCGGCAATAGCTCCATATTGACCTTGCCGCTCTGCGCTTCCTTGAACACCCGTGCCGTGTCCACGGCATCCGTCTGCCCATGGGCAATATTCTTGTAAGCGGCAATGATCTTTACATCCTGCGCGGTATACCCGTCGGCCTCGCGCAGCACCATCGCCGCCATCTTGCCCGGGCCTGTTCCTTTGGCATTCAGCGTCTTGGCCAGATCCACGCGGTGATGCCCATCCGCCACAAACACCCGCCCGTCCAGCCGCTCATGCACCAGTATCGGGTCGCCATGCAGCAGCGGGTCCCACTGCTCCGTATGATAGCGCCCCTTTTCCGTCACACCCGCTTTGTCCCCGCCGGAGCGGAACTGGTAGGTCGGCGCATCCACTTGGATTTCTTTCGGGTCGATCAGCACCAGCTGCGCCTCCAGCTTGGGCTTGCGCATTTTCAGGCGCTCCTGCAGCTTGTCGAAACCCACGTCAATCTGCCGCGCCAGCGTATCCGCCGCCACGCTGATCTTAATATCTCGCGGCGCAGCCTCTCCCACCGTATCCACATGGAAATTGCGCGGCACCGCCGCCTTGATCGCTGCATCCTGGTATTTCACATAAGGATGGCTGGAAATCGCCAGCACCTCGCCCGCTTCCGGGTGCGTCTGCTGCCACGCTTCTATCGTATCTTTAGTGGTCGCACGTGCGCCATCCGGCTTGTTGTAAGTATTCACTTCGAACACGCGCACATTTTGCATATCCTTGGGCCAGCTCGCAGCCTTTTCGTAATACCGCGCTTCCATCATATCCATTTCAATGCGGCTGGCCGCGCCGTTTGGCCCACGCCTGCCGGCGCTCTGCTCTTGCTCAGCGACCAGCGGCCGCTCGCTTCCCAGCAGCTGTATCTTGCCAAAACGCACCCCTTGGTCCCACATCTGCTTCAGCGTATCAAGGCGCTTATCCACCTCTGCTTCGGTCGCGCCCAGCACCAGCACATGGTCGTAATATTTCTGTGTGGGCTTCACCCCTTCGGTCATGCCCGCCTGCTCCAGCACCTGCAGAAGCTCAGCGCGGTGCTGCTTGAAAGATTCCGGTTCATTGATCTGGCTTCGCTCTTCACCCTTTGGGCGGATCATATGTTCCTGCGTAATATCATGCAGTACCTTGGAAGCCTGCTGCAAATCATTGAACGTCAGGTTATTCAGGATCGCGTCGGCCTTTTTATCACAAAGAATGCCGTTCACGCCCTCCACCTCGCCAAAGGCGCCGGCAGCCTGCAACAGCTTAACCACCGCCCGCTGCTGCGTAGCGTTGGAATAGCCAAGGGCGTCCAGAACAGGTTTTAAAGTAACGGTCATGCTATCTTTTTACGCTTTATCCACCCTTCAGTTTAGCATTTTTGTATGAAGCTTTGATGACAAACCCCCGCTAACTAAAGATTTAAACAATAAAAAAACCCCCTTCCTTTGCAGGAAGGGGGTCAGAGAGAGTAACCTAGAGAACTATATAATATCCAACACGATCTATTTTGCGCTGGCGGAAGCCGTAGTAGCCACACCAAGGCCACGGCCTTCTTCATTTTGCTTAATGCCTAAACGGTCCAGAAGCTCTTTGGCTTTAGAATCGGGAGGGCCTTCATTGGCAGTAGAAAGCGCCGCAGAGGCGACAATGCCCTGCTGGGGGGAAACAGTGGTCTCGGTAAGCGCGGCAGTTTTATCGGTAACCACGGCTGAGCCTGCACCAAGATTACCCTGTCCGTCCGCGGCCGTACCGGCAGCAACAACCGTAGGAGTTTTCTCAGGCCCGCTGGTCGTTTCAACAGCGCCGCCGCTGGCAGCAACCTTCGCATTGGCATCGCCAACCGCAAGGGCAGCACCCTGTGCCGGCGGGTTAACGCCTTCTTTAATTTGCTTCATTTCATCGGCGCTAGGTTGCAGGGCCTGCAATTCTTTTGCTTCGGCAACTGCACCCGCACCGCTCAAAATCCCGACCAATCCCGCAACACCATTATCGGTAGCAGCAGCCGCAGCTACATCGCCATCAGCAAGCGCCGCTTTAATCGCCGCCACATTAGGGCTTGCCAGGATAGCACCAATAAGTGCGCTAACGCGTGCCGAACGTGCCGCTGCATCTGCATCTGCGGCAGTTTTGTTGTCGGCAACAGGCATAGCTACTGATTCCGCCATGATAAAAAATCCTTTCTTCACTTATAAACAAAAACCAATAACCGGAAGACCGGGCAGTTACTTAGCCAGGCCGAGAGCCTTGCCACCTTTAAGCACCGTAAGGTAAGTAACAGCAGCACCGCCTGCAAGCTCAGCGGCAGCCTTGAACAGCTTGCCACCATCAGCCGGTATTTCCTGGCCTTTTTCGTCCGTATCAGCACCGATAATGCCCATAACCTGTCCCAGATCCTTCAAGCCGTAGCCGCTGATGATAACGCCAAGCGCCGCACCACCAACCTTCATGCTCTTGCCAAGGAACTTCGACTCGGTAATAACGCCCGTGCTCTTGTCAATGCTGGCAACATTCACGTTTGCCTTCACATTGGCCATGATCTTCTGCACAAAGTTCTTACCCTTCATGCCTTCTTCGCCAATAACGCCAAGCTTCACGGCTTCGGGCGTATTTCTATAAATCTTGCCACCCACGCTTGCAGCCGCGCCAACTGCGCTGGTAGCAGTTTCCAGTGCGCCGCTCGGGCCGCCGCCAATATGTTCATGGCCACCCAAAACCTTAGCTTCGGTGCGGTAACGGGTCAGGTGTTCCTGATCCTTGGCAACTTCCGCAAGTGCTTTGTCACGAGCCTTTGCCAAAGCATCAATTTCAGCTTTGTTAGCCGCGCTGGCAACACCGGTTTCATAAGTAGCCACGGCAGCTTTTTTGGAAGCTTCCAGCTCAGCCTGCAGGCGAGCGGCAGCGGTTTCGAATTTACCACCGGTTTCCTTCAGCGTCTGTGCGGCTGCCTGGCCATCAGTTGAAGTAGCCCATTTGCTATCCGGCGCTTCAAGTTTTGCCTTATTAACGGAATGCTGCGTATTGAGCGTGTCCCAATGATCGTTCAGCGCCTTAGCAGTATCGTTGGCTGAATTGAAAATAGCTTCGGGTACTGCCTTGCCCTGCGTAGAGGGATGTACCGGCTGTGCAGCAACGTCATAAGGTTTGAATAGGGGCTCAGACATAAAAGTTCTCCGCGTTAAAAAGAATTGATGGGTTAAATCGTTTTTCTACTTAACTGTATAATACCCAAAAACACCACAAGTTGTGTTACAGTTTTATGAAACTGCCCATATTTTATTCCGCACCCCATATCGCATTGTTTTTATTCAAAGAAAATAATGCTAACAGGATAAAAAAAGTGTTTTTCCGCTTCCCGTCTTTGCACCAGCCCGGGAAGTTTCACATTCCCTGCAAAAACCCAGCGCCCGAACTGCTCCGCCGCCAGTTCCATCTCTCCTTGGGTAACAAACCGGCATAAAGTAGATTTTTCAAATGCATAAACACCAATATTATACGCAAGGCAGACCACCGCGTCAAACTGCCCCTGCGTAAGACCGCAGCCAACCACCCGCGACACCCCCGCCTCCACAACACTAATATCCTGTTTAAGCAAGTTTTCAGCCGCAATCTCACTGATGGCCGCCACATCGTCGCCCTCATGCATCACATGCCCATACCCAATCGTCCGCTTGCCAGCCGGGCACAGGTAAGCAGCCGCTGAAAACCCTTCAAACTGCTTGAGCAGCGCAATACCCCGTTCAGAAATATGCATCATGGGACTAATGGATATTGATAAGGCGTTTATTGATCTGCTCTGTTTGCCTGTGCATACTTTCAATTTCCTTTTTCAAATATTCCAGCCTTTCATCCAGCCGCGCGAATTTCTCATTCAGCATCACTGTATTCACCGACTGGCGCTCTACGCTGCTCACCCGCGCATCAAGTTGGGTGGCCCATACCAGCGCGCCCGCGGCCTGTATCACAACCGAAAAAAGCACCGCCCCCGGCATCCTGCGCAACCATGAAAACAGAACCGGAAATCGCTGTTCATCCCCTGACATAACATGCCCGCTTAAAAGATGTTTTGCGCAACAGAATCACTCACCGCCGCTGCCGCAACAGGGGTAGGGTGCGTGCCATCCAGCGTCTTGCCCGGCGTCGCTGCCGCCCAAAGCCCGCTGTCTCGCGCAGACATTGCCCCATCCGCCGCCTCGATGCACCGGCTGACACCCGCGGGCAACCCCCGTACGTAGTTATTATAGGTGTTAAGGTCCGAAAGTGCCCACGGCGCTGCTTTCTGCGTCTGCCCGCCGGTGGTGGCCCAGCTGTCCGTGCTGTCCGTACGCGGCGTAAGCGTACAAACGCTTTTTCGCCCATTATATAGGGAAAGATAGCTCAGCATTTCACTTTCCAGCTGGCTGACATTGCCCCGCAGCCGCAAATCATTGACGCCATATTGAAAGACAACGTCGGTATAGCTTCCGTTTAGCGCGGCAATAAGCGCTTGCAGCCGCGTTGTGCCGCCCAGCGCCTCATGCACCCCCTGCCCCTGTCGGCATATCTTCATATAAGAAGCCTTGCTCGCCAGTGCCCTTGCCAG
>JANYCJ010000074.1 GCA_025360345.1 Alphaproteobacteria bacterium
GCCGATCTGGCCCAGCAAACCGGGCTTGACGGCGTGGTCTGCTCTCCCAAAGAAATTGCCATGCTGCGCGAACATTGCGGCCCGGATTTCAAGCTGGTCGTTCCGGGCATTCGTCCCGAGGGCAGCGCCGCAGGCGACCAGAAACGCACCATGACCCCGCGTGAGGCGCTGGACCTCGGCGCGGATTACCTCGTCATTGGCCGCCCCATCACCGAAGCCGCCGACCCAAAGGCCGCCGCCGCAAGCATTCTTGCTTCGCTTCAATTAAAAGCAGCCTAGCGCAACCCCCGCGCCACCACCTGCTGGGCGGCCCGCTCAATGCGCTCGCTCACGCTTTCCACCGAATAAAGCGTCTTGGCTTTCACAAACCCGTTTGCCGCAAGCTTCGCTGCGAGCGCCCGGTCGCTTAACAGCCGCGCTAGCGCGTCGGCCATGGCCTGCGCATTGCCCATCGGCACCAGCAGCGCATCGCTTTCCGGGCTGATAATATCACGCGGCCCCTCGGAGTCCGTCGCCACCACTGGCGTGCCATAGGTAAACGCCTCCAGCAGCACAATACCGAAAGGCTCATGGTGCGACGGCAGGCAGAACACATCCAGCCCAGTGTAAAACGCTTTCTTGTCCTCCACCCAGTCCATGAAGTGGAGCGTATCTTCCAGCCCGGCGTCAGCCGCGCATTGCAGCAGGAATTTCTTCTCCACCCCCGTGCCGCCCAGTACCGCTTTAAAATGCATGCCGCGTGCCTTCAGCAGCCGCAGCGCCTCGATAAACACGTCGAAGCCTTTCTTCGCCACCAGCCGCCCCATCGCGCCGATCACCGGCAGGTCTTGCGGCGCGCGCGCCTCCGGCAGGCCCGTCACCCGGATCATGTTGGGAATGAGGTAAACCCGCTTGGCCTCCACCCCCTCATCCACCACAAACCGCACGAGGTCGGGCGTAGTCGCAAACACAGCATCAGCTTTGATAAAGCGGTGCGCCCGCTTATTGTAATTATGCGCCACCGCAACCAGCGGGCACCGTTCTTTCGTGCCATACCCTGCCAGCATAAATGCCCGCCCCGTCTGTGCTAGTACAAGGTCTGGTTTTAGCCGCTTCAGCTGTCGCTTGAACAGCCACATCGCCAGCACGTCCCATTCGCTGAAATTGCCAAGATGCACGGGCTGCAGGCCCATCGCTTTCAGGGGCGCATTCACATCCGCCACCGGCACCGTCACGGGCGTCACGCGATGGCCGCGCTGCACCAGCCCCTCACAATAATCCAAAAACGCCTGCTCAATGCCCCCACTGCCGGAACTGAGCATCATATTGACAATGTGCAGGGAAGGCGCAGCCACGGGAAACCTAGTTTAGCCTTTACTTTGCTCAGACATGGTGCAAACCTTACTCTTATTCTAAATCGGGTCAATGCCAACCATGTTACCCATTTCCGTCTTCATTATCGCCAAAAATGAATCCGACCGCATCCATCAGCCCATCAATAGTGTCAAAGGCTGGGTGGAGGAAATCATCGTCATCGACAGCGGCAGCACGGATGCCACGGTAAAAACCGCTGAGGCGCTGGGCGCCCGCGTGCTCTATAATCCATGGCCCGGGTACGGCTTGCAAAAACGCTTCGCCGAAGACCAGTGCAAAAACCGCTGGCTCATGAATATCGATGCCGATGAAGAAATTACCCCGGCACTTAAGGCAGAAATCCACGGCCTCTTCAAAAGCGGCGAGCCGCCCGAAGCGGGTTTCACTTTCCGCATCCGCGACCTGCTCCCCGGCGAGCCGAAACTCTCCCGCTTCGCCCACACCAACTACGTGCTTCGCCTCTATAACCGCGAGAAGGGCCGCTTCTCCGACAGCCCCGTCCATGATTCAGTTATCGTCACCGGCGGCAGCACTCGCATCCTGAACGCGCCCGTGCTGCACCGCTCCTACCGCTCATGGGCTCATGTTGTAGAGAAAATGAATTTCTACAGCACCATGCAGGCCGAGAACCTGCAGAAAAAGGGCGTTTCCTTCGCCACCACCCGTATGCTGGTGGAAATTCCCTTCGCTTTTTTCAAGGATTACATCCTTCGCGGCTACATCCTGCGCGGCCGCCGCGGCTTCATTAACGCCGTGCTCTACAGCTTTGGCCGCTTCCTTCGCATCGCCAAATATCTGGAACTGAAATCAAATAAATAAAGGGAATGTGCACGCACATTCCCTTTATAAAATAAATTTATTTGTGAACTAAGCGGGTTACGCTGCCTCTTCTTCCATCTCCGGCAACATGCCCAGCGCGTTCAGGTATACATCGAGGATGGTTTCCTGTTCTTCGCGCTCGCTGGCGTCCATCTTGCGCATTTTAAGTATGGTACGAATGGCTTTCACGTCAAATCCGTTGCCCTTGGCTTCTGCGAATACGTCACGGATATCTGCGGCGATGCCGGCTTTTTCTTCTTCCAGCTTTTCCACGCGCGCAATA
>JANYCJ010000092.1 GCA_025360345.1 Alphaproteobacteria bacterium
TGGGCATGGAAGGTGATGTCATCATCACGCAGGATCTATTCACTTTTGAATTCGATGGCGAAGATGAGAACGGCAAGCTGACGGGTAAGTTTAAGTCCAGCGGCATCCGCCCGTATTGCTCGCCGCAGGCTTCGTATTTCGGGCTGGAGAAGGCGCTGATCGAGGCGATGATGGCGGGGGGCGCTGAATAATGGGCGGCATCAGCATGATTTCCATTGCCGGGATGATGGTGGCCCTGCTCATCATCGGCATTGTGCTGGGGGGCGACAGCGAACGCAAAAAAACACTCAAGCGTATTGAGCGGCTGAAGAAGCGCAAGCCCGCGCCGCCACTGACGGACGCGCTGAACCTGCGCCGGCAGAAAAAAGAGGTGCGGGGCATAACTTACTGGCTGGCCAAGCCGCTGCCGGATTTCAAGCGGCTGGGCGACCAGCTGGCGCGGGGCGGCATCACGCTTTCGCCGAAGCAATACGTGGTGCGGCGGCTGCTGATCTGGGCGGGCATCACGCTTTTCCTGCGCTATATCCTCGGCAAGAAGCTGATCGTGGCGGCGCTGGTGGGGCTGGTGATCGGGGTGTGGGTGCCGCTGAAATTGCTGAAGCGGAAAATCACCAAGCAGAACAAAGCATTCCTGCGGGTGTTCCCGGATGCGATTGACCTGATTGTGCGGGGCTTGCGCTCGGGGCTTCCGGTGTCGGAGTCGCTGGTGCTGGTGTCCACGGAAGTGCCTGACCCGGTGGGCTCGTGCTTCAAGAACATCTCTTATAAGATGAAGCTGGGTGTGACGCTGGAAAAGGCGCTGCAGGAGACTGCCGTGGAGCTGGACATGACGGAGTTCAACTTTTTCACCACCTGCATTGTGCTGCAGCGCGAAACGGGGGGCAACCTGTCTGAGATTCTGAACAATCTGTCCGAGGTGCTGCGCGGGCGTTTCGTGATGCGCATGAAAATCAAGGCGATGAGCTCGGAGGCGCGGGCCTCTTCTTACATCATCGGGGCGCTGCCGTTCGTGGTGCTGCTGGCGGTGAGCCTGATGACCCCGGATTACATGACGCCACTATGGGATGATTACCGCGGCAATATCTGCGCGGGCGTGGCCGCGTTCATGATGATTTCCGGCATGTGGGTGATGAACCGCATGACCAATTTCGAGATTTAGCCATGATAAAAGGGCAGCCCATCACTCTGGCCGGCATATTGCCCAAGGGCATGACGGAAAACGAGATGTATATGGTGGCGGCGGGCGTGGTGCTGCTTTCCATCGTGGGGATTTTCGCCGGGATGCGGCGGTCCAACCCGATGGCCTCCAAGATCAAGGCGATCCAGGAGCGGCGCAAGTTCCTGCAGGGCGAGAGCATGGCGCCGAAGAAGCGCAAGAAGCCCGAGACCTCGGTGAATTTCATGCGCGCGGTGGTGACGCGGCTGCAGCTTATCAAGCGCAGCCAGATCGGCAAGACCGAGTCGCTGCTGATCGAGGCGGGGTTCCGTTCCAAGGATGCGATTTACGTGTACACGTTTTTCACGCTGGTTATGCCGTTTATCCTCGGCGGCATGGGTTTATTCCTGATGCAGTATTCGCTGGCGCATGTTTCGCCGAAGTGGAAGATGTTCAATTATATCTGGCCGGTGTTTGGCGCGTATATGGGGCTGAAGGTGCCGGGGATGTATGCGGCCAATGCGCGCAAGAAGCGGTATAAGGCCATCCAGAAATCCTTGCCGGATGTGCTGGATTTGATGACGATCTGCGCGGAGGCGGGCTTAAGCCTGGCGGCGATGCTTGACAGGGTGGCGCGGGAGCTGGCGATTTCCTATCCCGAAATTGCGCAGGAAATTGCCATGACTTCCATCGAGATCGGGTTTTTGCCGGACCGCAACAAGGCGCTTACCAACCTTGCGGAGCGTGCGGCGCTGCCGGAGGTGCGCGGCATTGTGAGCGTGCTTATCCAGACCGAGAAATACGGCACGCCGATTGCGCAGGCGCTGCGCGTGCTTTCGGCGGAATTCCGCACCTCGCGCATGTTGCGGGCGGAAGAGAAGGCGGCGAAGCTACCCGCGCTGATGACGATACCGATGATCCTGTTTATCCTGCCGACGCTGTTTATCGTGATTATTGCGCCCGCGGCGGTGAAGCTGATGGATACCATCGCGGCGAATTCCACCAACTAACGCTTATTTAGGCTGGCCGGGGAAATCCGATGGCGTGGATTGTTCTCGCGTGGGCAGGGGCGTGCCGTGCGGCGTGGCGGGAACGGGCGGCGGCGTTTCCAGTGACTGGCTGGGCGCGTCTACCGCCGGGGAGGGCGCTTCGGAATGGGGGAGCACTACCGGTTCGGCGGGTGTTTCGGGGGCGGCGGCTTCGGGAATTTCAACAGGTGTTTCAATAGTTATTTCTGGGGCGGGCGTTTCCGGTTTCGGCGGGATGACGATGGTTTGCGCGGGCGCGGGCTCGGCTATGGGGGCAGGCATAGCTGGGGCGGGCGCGGGTTTTTCTTCCTTCAGGGGGATGACTTTGACTTTTTTGGGTTTGGGTGCTGGCGCGTCGTCGTCCACGGCCTTGGCTTTCATGGCGGGTGTGGTTTCGGAGAAACCGATGCCGACATGGGTGCGGGCGGCCTTGCCCGCGTTCTTTTTATGCTGCTGCATGTATTTCTGGTAGAAGCGCAGGTTTTCCTGCGCCTGGTCTGCGGGCAGGTCTTTCAGGTTCAGCTCCAGCGCTTTTTTGCTGTCGCCCTTGATGCCATAGGCCAAAGCGAGGTTCTGGCGGATGGTCTGGTTGCTTTCATTTTCCGAATGGAGTTTTTCGAGGATGTCGATGGCCTTCTGCGGCTCGTCATTTAAAATCAATGACATGGCGAGGTTGTTGCGCACCGTGACGGAGTCTGGCGAGATGGCGAGGGCCTCTTTATAAATGTCCTGCGCGGCGAGGTGGTTGCCCGCCTTGTCGAATGCCACGCCCTTGCCGCTTAGGGCCAGCGCGTTCTGTGGTTGCAGCGCGATGAGCTGCTCGAAGGTGACGACGGCGTCTTCGGTTTTGCCAGCATCCACCAGCGCATAGCCAAGTTGCGACATCAGGGCCGCGTTTTGCGGGAAGCGGGTGTTGTAATCGGACATGAGCTTCACGGCTTCATCGGCACTGCCCAGTTTGCGTTCCACGGTGGAAAGCTGGATGGCGGAATCAATATCATCGGGATCGGCCAGGACCATTTTGCGCCATACTTCGGCGGCGGCCTGCAGGTTTCCGGCCTTCATATAACTATCGGCCGTTTTATATTCGGCGCTGTCTTTGTGGCTGGTGCCTTGCGCGCAGGAGGCGAGCAGGGTGGACAGCAGCAGGGTGGCAAGCACAGGACGGTTCATGGGGATGCGGCGCTCATTTTTTACAGGATGGGCCGCCCCTTGCGGGGCGGCGGTTTCGGGCTGGATGTTACTGGCTAATTCGCAAGTTCGCAAGCGAGTCACCGATCTGGCGGAAAATGGTCTGCAACTCGTTGGTGGTGGGGGAAAGGAAGTAGTAATCCGAGCTGGTGGCGCAGTTTTGCAGGATGCTTTGCCCGGTGGCGCTTACGGCCGAGCCTAGCGCAATGGTGTAGATGATGATGCCGTTTTGCTTCATCGAGCTACAGATCTGCGTGGTGCGGCTGTCCAGCCGGGAGATGCCGGTGGCGCAGTTTGAGCCGGAGCAGGGGGTGGTTCCCAGCTGGCCGCCCGCGTTGGGGTAGCCGTAGGCGGAGTACACGTTGTACGAGATGTCGTTGTCACCGTCGGTCATGATGATGGCGACCTTGTACATCAGCGGGGTGTGGTAATCCAGCGGCAGGCCCGCGGGGTCCATTTCACCGCCCCACTGGCCGCGCCAGCGCGGGGACAGCAAGCGCCAGCCCCATGCCACGCCCATGGTTAGCTCCGTGCCGCCCACGGCCTGCATGGCATTCAGCCCTGCGACCACGGTGGCTTTTTCGGCAACCATGGGGATCATGGGTTGCGGGCAGTAGAGGTTGGGGCCGAGGGAGCTGGTGTTGAGCGGGCTGCGCACCGCGAAGCCGGAGCCGGTGGCGCAGTTGTTATGCGAGGGGCCGGTGCCGCTCCAGGGATCGCTGGCGGTATCGCAGGGGTAATAATATTTATTGAATTTTTCGACCGTTGGCGGGTCGTCGGTCACGTCGCGGCCGGTTGCGCCGCGGGCTTCCACGCAGCCGTACCACTGGCCGTAGGTGCCGGTGGCCCAGCTTTGCGAACCGGCATTGACCCAACTGGTGCGGGCGGTGGTGATGTTCACCGTTTGCGAGAAGGGCACGAGGCCGACCCAAAGGTTGGGCACGGTATTATTGGTGGAGCCATAGAGCACGTCGAGCAGGGTGGTGGCGGCGCTCCTTGCGGCCTGAATTTTGGTCACGGAGCCGCCGGCGGATTGCGA
>JANYCJ010000106.1 GCA_025360345.1 Alphaproteobacteria bacterium
AACTAAAAGACGCAACCGAGCCCGAGGACATTTATGACCGAAACTCCCAAGCTGCACACTAACCGCAGGTTACATACCCAGAAATTGCGGTAGGCCATCATCGGCTTGCAGAAAATGATGATTAAAAGCAGCCCCACTACGAAAATCTGGGTATGTAACCTGCGGTTAGTGTGCAGCTTGGGAGTTTCGGTCATAAATGTCCTCGGGCTCGGTTGCGTCTTTTAGTTATAGCCATATTGCCGCAATCGTAAAGCCCGGATTTGCCGGGAAATACCATTAAGTTTCTTTTGCAATTAGCCGCGGAAACCCATAAATTCACCCCTCAATTTTATTACGAAATCAGCACATCATGTCCTCCATCACCCGTTTTGCCCCCTCTCCCACCGGCTTCCTGCACATTGGCGGCGCCCGCACCGCGCTGTTTAACTGGCTATATGCCAAAAACACCGGCGGCAAATTCCTCCTCCGCATCGAAGACACCGACCGCGAGCGCTCCACCCAGCCCGCCGTGGATGCCATCCTCGACGGCATGAAATGGCTCGGCCTCGACTGGGACGCAGATGTGGTCTACCAGTTCGCCCGCGCCCCCCGCCACGCCGAGGTGGCCGAGCAGCTCATCGCCAAAGGCCAGGCCTACCGCTGCTACTGCACCGCCGAAGAACTCACCGCCATGCGCGAAGCCGCCCAGAAAGAAGGCAAAGGCTTCCGCTACGACGGCCGCTGGCGCGACCGCCCGGAATCCGAAGCCCCAGCGGGCATAAAACCCACCATCCGCATCAAAGCCCCCTTGGATGGCAGCATCACCGTGCAGGACAAAGTACAAGGCGAAGTGACGGTAGAGTGCAAGCAGCTCGACGACATGGTGCTCCTCCGCTCCGACGGCACCCCCACCTACATGCTCGCCGTAGTGGTAGACGACCATGACATGGGCGTAACCCAGATCATCCGGGGCGACGACCACCTCACCAACACCTTCCGCCAGCTCATGATCTACAACGCCATGGGCTGGACCGCCCCCGATTTCGCCCACATCCCCCTCATCCACGGCGCGGACGGTGCAAAGCTTTCCAAGCGCCACGGCGCCCTCGGCGTGGATGCATACCGCGACATGGGCTACCTCCCCGAAGCCGTGCGCAACTATCTCCTCCGCCTCGGCTGGAGCCATGGCGACGAAGAAATCATCACTACCGAAAAAGCCATCGAGTGGTTCAACCTCGCCTCCGTAGGCAAATCCCCCTCCCGCTTCGACTTCACCAAGCTGGAAAACCTGAACGGCCACTACATGCGCGAAGCAAACGACGCCCGCCTTGCCGAGCTCATCTTCCCCCGTTTCCCAAACGCCGATTCCGTGAGCAAGGACCGCATCCTGCGCGGCATGTCCGGCCTCAAATCCCGCGCCAAGAATATCAACGAGCTGGCCGAGAACGCAGCCTTCTACGCTGCCCCCCGCCCTCTTGAAAAAGACGCCAAAGCCACCGATATCTTATCAAAGGGCAAGGACATCATCACAGCCCTGCTCCCCCGCTTCGAAGCCCTCGAAGACTGGACGCAAGCAAGCACCGAACAGGTCTGCCGCGCCTATTCTGAGGAAACCGGGCAGAAACTGGGCAACATCGCCCAGCCCCTGCGCGCTGCCCTCACCGGCAAAACCGTGTCCCCCGGCGTATTCGAAGTCATGGAAATACTTGGCAAAAACGAATCCCTTGGCCGCTTACAGGATGTGTGTTAAGATCATCCCCTCAAAAATTCTAGATTAACGCATGGAACATTATGGCTATTTTACCTCTCATCATCGCCCCGGACGAACGCCTCAAAACCAAGTCCGCCCCCGTCACTGAAATCACCACCGAGATCCGCGAACTGGCCAACCACCTGTTCGACACCATGTATCATGAAAAAGGCATCGGCCTCGCCGCTGTGCAGGTAGGCGTGCATAAGCGCATCCTCGTGGCAGATGTCACCTGGCGCGACGAAGACGGCACCCCTGGCAAGCAATACATTATTATCAATCCCGAAATCGTGGAAAACTCCCCCGAGCAGAACACCTACAAAGAAGGCTGCCTCTCCCTGCCCGACCAGTTCGCCGATGTCACCCGCCCCTCCACCGTGCGCATCCGCTACACCGACATCGAAGGCAAGCAGCAGGAGGAAACCTTCGAAGACCTGCTCGCCACCTGCATCCAGCACGAAATTGATCACCTCAACGGCATCATCTTCGTAGACCACGCCTCCTCCGTAAAGCGCGACATGATCCTGCGCAAGCTCACCAAGCTGAAAAAACAGGGCTACTTCGACCCCCACGACCACAGCAATTGCGGCCACGACCATGGCCACGACGACCATGACCACGGCCACGAGCACGTGCACGGCGAGAACTGCAACCACTAAACCGGCCAAAGCGCAAACCCATGAAAACCTGCAAGCTCGTCTTCATGGGCACTCCCGCCTTTGCCCTTCCCTCGCTGCGCGCCCTGCATGAGGCGGGCCACGACATCGTGGCCGTCTATTCCCAGCCACCCCGCCCCGCCGGGCGCGGCCAGAAAGAAACCCCCGGCCCCGTGCACCAATACGCCCTCGAGCATAACCTGCCCGTCCACACCCCCATCTCCCTCAAAGACCCCGAAGCCCAAAGCCTCTTTGCCTCCCATAGCGCAGACGCCGCCATCGTCGCCGCCTACGGCCTTCTCCTGCCAAAACCCATCCTCGAAGCCTACCCGCTGGGCTGCATAAACATCCACCCCTCCCTTCTTCCCCGCTGGCGCGGCGCAGCCCCCCTCCAGCGCACCATCATGGCCGGTGATAAGGAAACCGCCATCGTCATCATGCAAATGAACGAAGGCCTCGATACCGGCGACATGCTCCTCACCCAAAAATTCCCCATCCCCCCCGGAACCACCGCCGGCCAGCTGCACGACCAGCTCGCAAAAGAAGCCGCCCCCCTGCTTCTTAAGGCGCTCGAAGGCCTCGCCACCCACAGCATCACCCCCACCCCGCAAAGCAGCGAAGGTGTGGCCTACGCAAAAAAAATCACCAAGGAAGAAGCCGCCATAAACTGGAACCAGCCAGCCGCCACCCTTTGCCAGCACATCCTCGGCCTAAACCCCTCCCCCGGCGCGCATTTTTCCTATAACGGCGAAACCATCAAAATCCTTGAAGCCACCACCGCAGAAGGCAGCGCCCCTCCCGGAACTGTGCTAGACGGCCACCTCACCATCGCCTGTAATCCCGGCGCGCTTCGCCCCGCCATCATCCAGCGCCCCGGCAAAAAGCGTATGCCCGTGGAAGAAGCCCTGCGCGGCCACCCCATACCCAAGGGGAGCATCGTGCAATAATATGCACCGCTACAAACTCACCATAGAATACGACGGCACCGGCTACGCTGGCTGGCAAAAACAGGACGACCAGCCCACCGTGCAGGGCGAGCTGGAAAAGGCTGCCCTCCAGTTTTGTGGCCAGCCCGTAAGCATCGTGGGCGCAGGCCGCACCGACGCGGGCGTGCACGCCACGGCGCAGGTCGCCCATATAGACCTCCCCCGTGAAATGGACCCCTTCCGGGTCATGCAGGGTTTGAATTATTATTTGTTCAACTGCATCGACACCGCCGGTAAAACCAGCCAGAACCACCGCAACCGCATTTCCGTCATCAATGCGCAAAGCGTCACCGAAGAATTCCACGCCCGCTTCACCGCCACGAAGCGGCACTACCTCTACCGCATCATCAACCGCCGCTCACGCCTGAGCCTGGAGAGCAACCGCGCCTGGCTCATCATGGAAAGCCTCGACACCGCCCAGATGCAAAAAGCCGCCGATATCCTTGTCGGAACCCACGACTTCAGCAGCTTCCGCGACACCATGTGCCAAGCCAAATCCCCCATAAAAACCCTCGAAAAACTGGAAGTCCGCCGCCACGGCGAAGAAATTCGCGTCACCACCTGCGCCCGCTCTTTCCTGCATCATCAGGTGCGCATCATGGTCGGTACCCTTGCCTTAGCTGGCAAATGGCGCTGGACGCTCGCCGACGTGCAGAAATCGCTGGATGCAAAAGACCGCAAAGCCGGCGGCCCCACCTGCCCGCCCGAAGGCCTCTATCTTACCGGGGTGGAATATTAGGCGACGCTTTTTGCGCCCACGCCCGCGCCATGCACCTGCTTTGGCGCCATCCGCATAATTGCTTCCACTGCGCCTTCTTCCGAAACCACCATGTAACCCTTGTCACGCAGGCGGTCCAGCACATGCTCGTCGGCCAGGTTATTTTTGCCGCGTGCCTTGTAAAGCTGGTCGGTCACTTTGATAAATTCGTTGCGCGGCATTTCCGGGCGGAACTTAATGATGAGTATGTCCGTCTGCTCCTTGCCCGGCGCGCGTTCTTTGTTTTGCTCCCGCACGCGCTTCACATGGTCCATATCGGCGCTTTTGCCCAACACTTCCAGAACATCCGGGTGAACCGCGTAAATATCCACTTTTCGTGCAATGTCCTGCACCTCGACCATGCCCATGCGCGGCTTCTGCGGCTTTGCCGCCATCGCCGCTGCGGAATCTTGTTCAAGTTTAATTGAAAGCGCCATAACCCCCCTACACGTTAATTAGGGTTAAGACTATATACCCCTCAGCAAATCATTAATAGCAGTTTTTGAGCGCGTTTGTTCATCCACCCGTTTAACAATCACGGCGCAGTAAAGTGCTGGCGAGCCTGCGTTTTTCCCTGCAAGGCTTCCAGGCACCACTACGGAATAAGGCGGAACCTTGCCGTAGGTCACCTCCCCGCTCTCCCGGTCAACAATCTTGGTGGAAGCCCCGAGGAACACCCCCATGGAAATCACCGAACCCTCCCCTACCACCACGCCTTCAGCCACTTCGCTGCGCGCGCCGATAAAACAGTTATCCTCGATAATCACCGGCCCGGCCTGCAACGGCTCAAGCACCCCGCCAATACCAGTGCCTCCGGAAATATGGCAATGCTTGCCGATCTGCGCACAACTGCCCACCGTGGCCCACGTATCCACCATGGTGCCTTCACCCACATATGCTCCCACATTCACAAAACTCGGCATCAGCACCACATCCTTGGCAATATAGGCCGAGCGCCGCACAATCGCCCCCGGCACGGCGCGAAACCCAGCCGCCTTAAACGCCGCAGCATCCCAGCCCGCGAATTTAGAGGGAACCTTGTCCCACCATTGCGAAGCCCCGCTGCCAAACACCGCGCCGCTTTCAATCAGCTCCATATCGTTCAGGCGGAATCCCAGCAAAACCGCTTTTTTCGCCCATTGGTTCACTTGCCAAGCATCACCCAGCTTTTCAGCCACGCGCAAACTGCCGCTATCGAGCATGTTCAATACATCGTCCACCGCATCGCGCACTTCGCCCTTCGTGGCGGCGTTCAGGCTGGCGCGGTCTTCCCATGCCTTGTCAATAATCGTTTCCAAAGACTGCGTGGCGGCTTTCTGGGGCTGCATAAAATCCTCTATGGTTTAGCGTTGGCGGCCAGCACCTTACCCGCAAGGTAAAGTGAGCCGCAAATACAGACAATGCCCGGAGTTTTGGCATGTGAGGCAATGCTTTGCAACGCCTTTTCCACGCTTTGCGCCGAAAACGCCCGTATCCCGGCATGGGAAGCCGCCATCTGCACCTGCTCCGCAGGCTGGCCGGTCTCCTCCCCCTCAATGGCCACCGCGTACAGTTCTTTCACTAATGTCGCAACCGGCGCCAGATACGCCGCCGTGTCCTTAAGCTTCACCATGCCGCAAACAAGATAGATCTCCTTCATTCCCCGTTCCCGGAAAAAATCCGCAAGCATCTGCCCCCCTTGCGCATTATGTCCTCCGTCCAGCCACAATTCCAGCCCCTTTGGCATGAGCGCCGCAAGCCTCCCCTCCTGCAAATGCTGCAATCGCGCCGGCCATTGCGCAGCGGCCAACCCCTGCGAAATCTGCGAATTGCTGATCGAAAATTGCGGCAGCTTGTCCACACAGGCAACCGCCGTCGCCGCGTTATCAAACTGATGCCGCCCCGCAAGCGACGGCGCAAGCGTAATCAGCCGCTCCGGCGACTCATAAAGCATACGCCCCTGCTGCTCCATCAGCTGCCATCCACGCCCCATGCGGTAAAGCGGTGCGCCCAGACTGTCTGCCGTAAGCGAGATCACCTGCGTCGACACCGCTTCCTGCCGTCCCACCACGCAAGGTACGCCGCGCTTGATAATGCCCGCCTTCTCCCCCGCAATCTCCGCAAGGCTGTTGCCAAGGAAATTCATATGGTCCATGGAAACCGGCGTGATCGCCGTTAGCACAGGCGTATCCACCACGTTGGTTGCATCCCATTTGCCCCCCATGCCCGTCTCCAGCAGCACCACATCCGCAGGCGTTTCCGAAAAAGCAAGAAACGCCGCCGCCGTGGTGGATTCAAAAAACGTCACCGGCCGCTTCCCGATCAGCGGCGATATGCGCCGCAGCAAATCCGTAAGCGCCCCATTTTCAATCTCTTTTCCCCCAAGAATAATTCGCTCGTTAAACCGCACCAGGTGCGGCGAACTGTAGCGGTGCACCCGCAGACCCGCCGCCTCGAAAACAGCCTGCAGATACGCAAGCAACGAACCCTTTCCGTTCGTGCCCGCCACATGCACCACCGGCGGCAGCCGCTTCTGCGGTGAACCCAGCAATGTAAGGAATTCCCGCACCCTTTCCAGCCCCGGCTCAATCACCCGCAGCGAAGGGTGGAACATCTGCGCCAGCAACGAGTCGAGTTCCGCCTGCACCTCAGGCATCATGCGCCCGCTTATTGCCTTGCCGCAGTAGTTTCGTATGCGCCGCCACATCATGCACCCGCAGGAAATCCACCCCTTGCGAAATCAGCCACCGCGACACATCCAGCGTGGCCTCGTCCTTGTCCAGTACCCCGTTCCACAATTTCAGGAATGACTTGCGCGAATGCCCCACCAGCAATGGCACCCCCAGCGCTTTAAACGCCGCAATATTCTTCAGCAGCGCCACCGATTGCGCCGCGGTCTTTCCAAACCCCACGCCGGGATCGAAGATCACCCTCTCCCGCGCAATTCCCCGCGCCCAAAGCTCGGCAATCCGCCTCTGCCCGAATGCCAGCACCTCCGCCACGGCGTCGGCATCTTCCGCCAATACCACCGCAGGGTTCGCAGGAACCGTAAGCGAATGCATCACCACCAGCCTGCATTCCGTCGCTACCACCGCCTCCACCATGTCCGGGTCAGAAAATCCCGATACATCATTCACCCAGTCCACCCCATACGGCAATATTTCGCGCACCGTCGCTGCGTGCCGCGTATCAATGCTCACCGCCGCCCTGCGCTTCACCGCCCCGGCGATATGCATCGCCACCGGCTCCAGCCGGTTCCATTCTTCTTCCCAAGACAGGCTCTCCGCGCCCGGCCGCGTAGATTCCGCGCCAAGGTCAACCACCTCCGCCCCCTGTCCGATAAACATCTCAACTGCCTTCAGCGCCGCCTGCGGGCTGAACAGGCTGCCTGCGTCCGAAAAAGAATCCGGCGTAATATTCACAATCGCCACCAGCTTCGTATCAGTCATCAAAACCAAGCCCCGTCTCGCGCAAATCCTCTCCAATGGCATATCTTTTGCGGGTTATAATCTCCGCCGGGCTGAGCCCCTGATACTCCCCCTCCACGGGGTAGCGCCATTCTGCTGCCACGTCATTAAACGGTATCAGCGCAAAATCCCGGTTCAGCAATTCCCGGTGCGGCACCACGAGGCTTCCCTCGCCAATTTCCCCGCAGCCCATGGCAAGGATATCAATATCAATTTCCCTCGGCCCCCAAACCCCGCGCTCAACCCGCCCCAGCTCGCGCTCCATCTGCTTGATCGCGGCCAGCAGTTCCAGCGGCTCAAGCGTGGTCTGCCCCCGCACCGCCATATTCAGGAATGGCCGGTCCATGCCCGGCTGCTTGCGCTGGCAGGGCAATGCCTTTGATTCCAGCACGCGTGATAGCGTCACGTCCGTAAGTATCCCGCGCAGCCTGCCCACCGCCGCCCGCAAATAGGCTTCCCGCTCGCCCACATTGCTCCCCAAACCAAGGATTACCATTCGGAACCTTTATGAAAAATAATTGGCATACCAACAGATAAGCCTGTAAAAGAGTCACATTTTATAACGCCGCCCGCCACATTCACAAGCGCATATGACATTCGCAAACATAAATGGTGCGCTTCTACCCGTAAATGAAGCCCTTGTAAGCATTCACGACAGGGGTTTCCGCTTCGGTGACGGCGTGTTTGAAACCATCGCCCTGCATAATGGCGTCCCTTATCAGTACGACTGGCACATGGAGCGCCTCGCCCGGGGGTTGGCCGCGCTTAAAATAAACTTCGACATTCCTGTATTACAGCCCTTCTGCCGCCAGTTGCTGAACAAAAATGCCGCCCGCACCGGCTCCCTGCGCATCCAGGTTACCCGCGGCAGCGGCAGCCGCGGCTACCTCCCCGAGCCTGAAAACGGCAATGCCTCCCCCTGCTTCGTCGTCGAAACCGTCCCCTCTTCCAGCCCACCCACGCAGGGCCTGAACCTCTGGCTCTGCTCCTACAAAAAAATCTCCCTGCAGGCGCTCCCGGTGAATGTCAAGCTCTGTCAGGGCCTTAACTCCACCCTTGCCCGCATGGAAGCGCAGGCCAATGGCTGCTATGAGGCTTTGCTCCTCAACGAGCGCAGCCAGCTCTGCGAAGCCAGCTCCGCCAATCTTTTCTGGATGCGCGACAGCAAGCTCTACACCCCCTCCCTCGCTGCCGGCCCCTTGGAAGGCTCCACCCGCGCCGCCCTCATGCGCCTTTATGACGTCATCGAGGTCGAGGCGGGTCTTGAAGATATCCTCGAAGCAGGCAGCGTCCTGCTTGCCAATAGCAGCTGGGGGGTTATTCCCGTCAGTATGCTCCAGCCCTCCGGCCATATCTGGCGTGAAATTGCCCCCGCCGCCACCCTCCAGCGCAAGCTCCTTGAGGATCGGGACCGCGATGCCCGCGCCAACGCCCATAAATGGCTGATTCAATAGGCACAAAATTACTTGAGTCCCGGCGCTTGAACGTTTAGGGTTTCCGCAGAAAAAACATTCAGGGGGTTCCAAAGCCATGCGCAGTGCCATTCTTATCGGCGTAGCCATTTTCATCGCTGTGCTCGCCGGGGGCTATGGCCTTACCTGGTACGGTCAGGCCAAAGCAACCAGGCAAGCTATCGAAAACGCGGTTGCCAACATCAATAAAACCCAGAAGCTGGTAAGCTACGACCGTCTGGAAACCTCGGGCTTCCCCCGTCAGGTGAATGTCGCCATTGTCCATCCCCGCTTTTCCGGCCGCATGGATGTCCTGATGAAACAGATCTCGGATGCTGCCTCACAGGCTGGCACCCCCATGCACACCCCCCTGCCCACCCAGAAGGAATGGGAAGAAACCGCAACCCTCAACGGCCAGATTATTTTCGGCGTTAGCGCCCTGTCCGATCACTACACCATGCAGGTCGTGGGAAACTGGACAAGCGTAGCAAAGGTTGACGGCAAAACCTTCACCACCAATTACAACCAGTCCGGCGGCACCTTCTGCAGCCTCCAGCTCCAGCGTAACGCCAGCTTGCTCAGCAGCCTCTGGAACTATGAAACCCTCGCCCGCGACAGCGCGGCCCTCACCCGTGATTTCCGCATGTTCGACTGCGCCTTCCCATCCACCACCGTCACACAGGATAGCAAAACCCTTGGCCGCAGCGGCCCTGCGCGCTTTTACATCAGCAATGCCCCCCTGCTGGATGTGCAGCATATGCGCGTATACCTGAACGCCACCGACATCGAAGCCACCCCCGACGGGGACGAAGCCGTCACCGCTTTTTTCCGCGCCATAGACCCCAGCAAGGCCTATCCCCGCAATCTTTCGGCCTATGGCAAACAAGCCATTGATATTGATTTTTCCTATAATGGCCCCTCAAGCCTCGCTGGCGTGACAAACCCGAATCTGGAAATCTCCCTCGGTAAATTCGATATCGGCAACGCCGCCTACAAAACCCACGTCGCCTTCTTTGTGAAAAATGCATTCGACGGCACAAAAAACCACAGCAAGCTCACCTTCCGCGGCGATTCAAGCTTCACCCCGCAATATGACACGCTGGTGCGCG
>JANYCJ010000110.1 GCA_025360345.1 Alphaproteobacteria bacterium
CAGTTAGTGCCGATGGTGGGGGTGACGGCATCTCCCATGTTCCAGCGGTTCTGGACGAGGCCCGTTTTGGGCTTGCCGTCATCTATTTTGCTGTCGAGATAGCGGGCGAAATTCGAGGGGGTGTTGCTGCCGAAGTTTACCGTTTGCGAGCCGACGCTGGCCTGGTTTGCGCCATAGACAAGGAAGTTGCGGGTTTCGGTGGCGCTGGAGGAAATGCTGAGGCCGTAATTAAGGTTTTGCTGGATGGTGGGGTAGCCCATGGACTGGCGGGCGAAGGAATTCACATCGGTCAGCGCATTGGCGAAAGGGAAGGTGGGGAGCTGGATCAGGCCCGCTTCCGAAAGCTCCAGCCAGAAAACGGTGGACTCCGCCCCCTGATCGCCAGCGCAGCCGGCGGAGCAGTACGCGGTTTCATTACCCGCGCCACCCATGGTGACGCCGATGCGGCCATTGCCGTCACCCGCGAAGCCCGCGATGAGGGGCGCTTTGAAAAAACTCTGGTGGTCTGGGAGGTCGCCGGGGAGGTATTCGTATTTCAGCTCGAAGGTTTTGGCGGCGGTGACGACTTCCTGTACCAGCGCCACATCGTTTTTCATGCGGGCGGTTTCCTGCATCAGGGTGGCGATGAACATGCCGCCGATGACACCGGCGATGACCATGATGACCACGGAAAGTTCCAGCAGGGTGAAGCCGCCTTGCATTGGCGCGGGGGAGATATGGGGCTGGCGGGGCTGCGACATGCTTGCGTTCCGGGCTGTTTTGGCGGTGGCTTTGACTAGGCATTGTAAGGATAATTCATTAAAAAATCATTGTGATGCGGGAAATTAGCCGCCGAGGCTTGCCTTACGGGAATTTCCGTGTAGATTGCCATATTGCTATTAAAAACAACAGGGAGTGCACTATGCCGGACAAAGTGTCGCGCATAGAAGCTAAGTGTTTGGAAAAAGGCCTGAAGATGACGGGGCAGCGCCGCGTGATTGCACGGGTGCTTTCCGACAGCCAGGACCATCCCGACGTGGAGCTGCTGTATACGCGCGCCGCGGCGGTGGATGACCGTATCAGCATTGCCACGGTGTACCGCACGCTCAAGCTGTTTGAAGAGGCCGGCATTACGCAGAAGCATGATTTCGGCGACGGCAGGGCGCGGTACGAGGAGGCTTCCATGGAGCACCACGACCACCTGATTGACGTGAAAACGGGCAAAATCATTGAGTTTTCCAATGACGCCATTGAAGCGCTGCAAAAGGAAATCGCCCAGAAGCTGGGATACCGGCTGGTGGACCACAGGCTTGAACTTTATGCCGTTCCGCTGGATAAATAGGCTGTGAATCAACCCGCAATGCTCCACTCCCCCGTGAATTCCCTGTATGACCTTGGCGCTTTGCGCGCGGGAAACCTTGAGGTGTTCATTGCCAGCAGGCCGGAAGAAATCAAGGCTTCGCAGGAGCTGCGCTACCGGGTGTTTTTCGAGGAAATGGGCGCGGTGCCGACGGGCGAGATCGCGGCGCAAAAGCGGGATTTCGACCAGTATGACGCGATCTGCGACCATTTGCTGGTGGTGGAGCACAAGCCCGGCGGGCAGACGGAAGTGGTGGGAACCTACCGGCTGCTACGCAGCGAACCGATGAAAAAAATTGGGCATTTTTACAGCGAGGGCGAGTTCGATATTTCGCCGATCAAAAAATATAACGGCAACATCCTCGAGGTGGGGCGCAGCTGCGTGGACAAAAATTTCCGCAACCGGGCGGTGATGCAGCTGCTGTGGCGCGGGATTGGCGCGTATGTGGCGAAGTTCGAAATTGCGCTGATGTTCGGCTGCGCGAGTTTCCACGGCACCGACCCCAAGGCGCACGCGATGGCGCTTTCCTACCTGCACCATTACCACCAAGCCCCCAAAGATTTGTGCCCGGCGGCGCTGCCGGAGCGGTTCATCAACATGAACCTGATGCCCAAAGAAGAGGTGGACACGAAGCAGGCGTTTATCGCCCTGCCTGCGCTGATTAAAGGGTATTTGCGGCTTAGCGGGTATATCGGGCTGGGGGCGGTGATCGACCCCGAGTATAACACCACGGATGTGAGCATCGTGGTGAAGACCGATCTGGTCACTGAAAAATATGCGCAGCGCTACCGCACGAACGACAACGCCTGATATGCGCGGCAAGCTACGTGCGGCTTTTAAATTATTCTGCATCGTGGGGTGGCTGCTGCTGCTTTACCCGGGGCTGTGGGTTTCGTATATGCTGGGCAAGCCAGCATGGCGGGACTGGCTGATACACCTGTGCAACCGGGGGCTGCTGGTGATTATCGGCATCAGGCTTATCATGAACGGGGAGCTGGCTAAGGAGCGGCCATTGCTGATGGTGACGAACCATGTGAGCTATCTGGACATCATCCTGATCGCGGCGTGCGCTAATGTGAAGTTCACGCCGAAAAGCGAAATACGGAAATGGTTTTTTATCGGGCGGTGGTGCGAGCTGTGCGGCTCGGTGTTTATCAACCGCAGGGCGGAAAAAGTGGCGGAGATGAAGCAGGTGCTGCACAAGGCACTATCGGATGATAAGGCGGTGTGCCTGTTTCCCGAAGCGACGACCGGCAACGGGGTGGAGCTGAAAGATTTCAAATCCGGATTTTTCAACCTTGCGAAGGATGATTTCGAGGGCAGGCATTTATATGTGCAGCCGGCGGCAGTGATTTATACGCATATCGGCGGGCTGCCGCTGGGGCGCAGCCAGTGGCCGTCGGTGGCATGGTACGGCGATATGGAGCTGGCGCCGCATTTGTGGCAGCTGCTGATGATGCCGGGCATTTCGGCGGAAATGGTGTTTTTGCCCGCGATCCACACGGAGGGCCATGCCGACCGGAAGGTGCTGGCAGCGGAGTGCCAACACGCCATTTCCGAGGCCATCGAAGCGGTGAGGCAGCGGCCAAGGCTGCTGGCGGCGGCCAAGCCAAAGGGTTTTAATCCCAGTAGCTTAAGGAAGAAATAGCGGCGATAGATGCAATGCCAGCTATTATTAACGACAGATTAACGGGCGGGGGCTTATACTGGTTGCTCATGTAGAAGGAGTGTTCCATGTCTTCGATCAATACATCCTTGTCCGGCCTTACGGCTGCTTCGACGCGCATTGAAGTGGCGGCAAACAATATTGCCAACCAAGGCAGCACGAAAAGCCTTGATAACGGGCAGGTGGTGGACAAGCCCTATACGCCGCAGCGGGTGGACCTTGTTTCGCTCAGTAATTCTGGCGTGCAGGCGCAGGTGAAGGACGTGAACCCCGCCACCACGCAGCAGGCAGACCCGAACAGCCCCAGCGGGCTTACGGACACGCCGAATGTGGACACCGCGCAGCAGCTGATTGACGCGAATGTGGCCTCGTATGATTTCAAGGCGAACATCAAGGCTATCCAGGTGCAGGACAAGGTGACGCAGAGCCTGCTGGATATTTTAAGTTAGTTCACCCGCTTTAACCCGCAAGGGGGGCTGGGACGGAAGGCCCTTGGGTGTGGGGCTGAGGCTGCCTGTGTCGGCAAGCTGGGGTTCTGCGGCAGCTTCGGCGGCCAGTTTCTTATCGTTCAGCGCGCGCATCATGGACTCGATCCGCCCTTTTTCGGGGGTGAAGGCGAGGGATTCCATGGGTTCGGCGCCGCCGGAGATGGCATAGGCGCGGCGGCGGGTTGTGATCTGGGGGGCTTCGCGGACAGGGGACTGGGTGTGGGCAGCGAGAAGATCGGCGGCGTTGTTGCGGCCAGATTCTATCCTGCGCATCAGGGCATCCATTCTTTCCTGCTTTGTGTTTGCTACCACTGCAACTCCCTGTTTCCCGGCCTTTGTCGGCTCTTCAACTTTTGTCATAGCATAAAAAACACCGGGAGGCAACTTTTTGGCCCGGAAAAAGGCTAATTGCGACTTTTCAGTGGGTTCCGGGGGGAGCTTTTTTGGTTAATAGATACGTTAATTTTTCAACTACGGGGCGGGAAGGCGCGCTTTGCCTCGGTATCGGGTGAAAGACGGGTTTTGCGTGCATGGGGGCATGTTCATAAATCATTCACCTGCCTGCGTTATACTCGGTGGGTGACATTCTTTTTCAGGCAAAGATTTTTATGCATTCTGACGAACACCGCTATCACAGCCGCCTGCAAAAATACTGGGAAGAGCTGAGGGGCGACAAGCACTTCCCGAAGGAAAGCGACATCAACCCCGATGAGCTGCAGGATATCTGGGACTCGTGTTTCCTCATCAGCATTGACGACGTGACGCGGCGGCTGGGTTACCGCTACAGCTATATGGGCCACGAGCTAATGGAGGCTTATGGCAATGGCGATGGCGGCACGGGCGTTTCGAGCACGCTGATTTCAACCGACAATACGCCGATGGTGCACAAGTTCAACGAAGCGGTGAACGGAAAAAAACCGGTTACAGACGAAGCGGAATTCGTGAACCAGAGGCATGTCAATATCCGCTACCGCACCTGCATTTTGCCGCTGGGCACGGCGGAAGGCGAAGTGACGCATCTTTTAGGTTGCATGCGCTGGAAAATGTACTAAGCCGTTTTTAGTACCCGATCAGGAAGATCCGATGACAGACACGAAGCAGGAACCATTCCAGGCGCTCGAGATCCCGCGAAAAGAGCTGGGAGAGGGCAATATTGCACAGTACCGGGTGTATAGCACCGAAAAGGAATTTGTGCAGCTGAGCGCGGTGAACGCGCAGACGGCCATCCGCGCCAGCGGCATTGCTGCCCCGCTGCGGGTGGAGCGCTATGTGGCGGCGGAAAGCAATGTGCTGGAATTCCCACATGAGGAAATAAAGCCGAGGAAGCTGGCGCGCCCGGTTATCGAGCATTTGCCGGCGGGCAGCATTAAGCTGCATGAAGAGACTTATATGGCGCCGCAGGCGATACTGGGATTGGATGATGCGGCGCAGGCGAGCGATGCGCCCGCCGAGGCGCTGCCACCGACTGCTGAGAAGCAGGAAGAAGTGGCCAAGGCCGAGCAGCCAGAAGTGGCGGCAGCAGAGCCGGAGGCGGCGGGTGATGCGCCCCTTTCCAATGATGATGTGGAAAAGCTGCTTAACTCTTAGGCTTTTTGAACGGGTAGGCGAGCTGGCCTAAGAAGGTTTCGGGGATTTCCTTGCCGAGCACACCGTATACCTGCGGCAGTTCGTTTTCGGGCATGTAGAAGGTGCCGAAGACGTGGTCCAGCAAGGGGAAGGTGGGGGCGAAGTTTTTATCAAGCCCCTGCTCCTGCGTTGTGTGGTGCCAGCGGTGAAACACGGGGCTTGCGAAAATGTGGCGGAAGGGGCCGAAGGTCCAGTTCAGGTTGGCGTGGACCATGGCGGAATACAGCAGGTTGAA
>JANYCJ010000183.1 GCA_025360345.1 Alphaproteobacteria bacterium
GCGACGACGCCCTGGGTGAGGTTGCGGTATTGCACGTTTGCGAAGCCGGCTTTTTTTATCATGGCGGCGAAATCATCCTGCTTCGGGAACTGGCGGATGCTCTCTATTAGATATTGATAAGAGGCGCTGTCGCCGGTGACCCATTTGCCGATTTTCGGGATGGCGGCGAAAGAGTAGGCGTCGTAGCCCTTCTGTAATAAGGGATGGGTGAGGTGGGAAAATTCGAGGCAGAGGAAGCGGCCGCCGATTTTTAAAACGCGGTGGGCTTCTTCCAGTGCTCTATCTATATGCGTGACGTTTCGGATGCCGAAGGCGATGGTGTAGGCGTCGAAATGATTATCGGGTAACGGAAGGGATTCGGCATTTCCGGTGACCCAGTCGAGGCCGGATAAAAAGTTTTTGTCGATGGCGCGGTTGCGGCCTTCTTCCAGCATCTGCTGGTTGATGTCGCAGATGGTAACGTGGCAGTCGGCGCTTTCGCGCATACGGAAAGCGATGTCGCCGGTGCCGCCGGCGACATCTAATATATTCATGCCTTCGCGGGGGGCGAGCATGTTTACCATATCGTTTTTCCAGAGGCGGTGGAGGCCTGCGGACATGAGGTCGTTCATGATGTCGTATTTGGAGGCGACGGAATTGAACACGCCTTTGACGAGCGTTTCTTTTTCGTTTTCGCCGACCTGCTGATAGCCGAAATGGGTGGTGCCGGGCATGGAATTTCCTCTGTTATGGGCGGTAAAATAGGTGTAATTTGGGGCTCGCTCAACTGTTTATTGTTTTGTGGGAAGACTATGCCTGAATTACCTGAGGTAGAGACGGTGCGCACGGGGCTGGAAGCGGCGCTCAAAGGGGCTTGCATCAAGGCGGTGAGCTTGCGGCGGGGGGATTTGCGCACGGCGTTTCCCGATGGATTTGCGGAGGCACTGGAGGGCGCGTGCATCAGGGAGGTGAAGCGGCGGGCGAAGTATTTGCTGTTTATGCTGGACACGGGAATGGTGCTGATTGCGCATCTGGGCATGACGGGGTGGTTTTCGGTGCTGGCGAAAAAGCCGAAGGCCTTTGGGAAGCATGACCATGTGGTGTTTTCGCTGAAAGACGGGCGGGTGGTGGTGTTCAATGATGCGCGGCGGTTTGGCATGATGGGGCTGGCGAAAGCGGCGGAGATTGAAGAACACGCGGCGTTTTCGGGGATGGGACCGGAGCCGCTGGAGAAGGAATTTTCGCCGGCTTACCTGAAAAAAATGCTGCTGAAGCGGAGCATTGCGGTGAAAGTGGCGCTGATGGACCAGAAGCTGGTGGTGGGGGTGGGTAATATTTATGCGAGCGAGGCGCTGTTCCTGTCCAAGATTGACCCGCGCAGGCCTGCCAATGAGGTGGCGGATAAGGCGGCGGGGATGGTGAAGGCGATACGGAAGGTTTTAGAGGATGCGATTGCCTCGGGGGGGTCGTCTTTGCGGGACTTTCTGGATGTGAACGGGGAGAGCGGGTATTTCCAGCACCAGTTCAACGTGTATGGAAGGACGGGAAAACCTTGCTTTACCTGCGGTACGGCCATCGTGAGCATACGGCAGGCGGGGCGTTCGACGTTTTTTTGCCCGCATTGCCAGCATTAGCCATTGAAATATATTGTTTTTGAGTTGTGCACTAGACTGGAGGTTCTGTCTGTGGATAAGTTTCATTGCATAAGTGCGGGCGGGCGTGTTGTAAAAAGGCTACAACTGAGGCCCAGAGCGGCTTTTGGGGCTGTGCACAAATTTGGTTTTTTTGTGCTGATTGCACTTGACGGGGGATGAAAACGTCTTTAGTGTCAGAAATCCGATCAGCAACTGATCACAAACATATAAAAACCAACCGCAATTCTTAGGGCAACGGGTAACTTCATGGCTAACCATAAATCATCAGAAAAACGCATTCGACAGACTGTGAAACGCACGGCTGTAAACCGCAAGCGCGTGAGCGGCATCCGATCTTCTTTGAAGAAGGTTGAAGCGGCTATTGCTTCCGGCGACTCGAATGCAGCCAAAGCAGCGCTGAAAGAAGCGCAGCCCACGCTGATGAGCGGTGTTAGCAAAGGCGTGGTGAAGCTCGGTACGGCCTCTCGCAAGATGAGCCGCCTGTCTTCGCGCATCAAGAAGCTCGCTGCTTAATCCCACTTAAGTCAGACTCCTGAATATTTTCAAACCGCCCAAGGCTTAAAGAGGCGGAACACCCTTCTTTTGTCTATAACAGGCACTCCTATGTCCGCTTCACACCCGGTTGCAGTTTCTGCAACGCCCGATCTGGACCTGCTTTTAGCCAAATCATCCGCTAACCTATTGGGCGGACTCAATTATGCCGGAGAAGTAAGCCCGGAGGAGGCCTTTGGGTTTGTGAAGGACAACGCCGCGGTGGTGGTGGATGTGCGCACCGTGCCGGAGTGGCAGTTCGTGGGTGTGCCGGAGCTTAAGGGCACGCAGGGCAAGCTGGCGATGATCTGCTGGAAGATGTACCCCGATTTTTCGACGAATACGCGGTTTGCCGAAGAGCTGGCGGCGGTGGCGGGCAAAGATACGCCGCTGCTGTTTTTGTGCCGCTCGGGCGGGCGCTCGCTGGATGCGGCGGTGGCCATGACGGCATTGGGATACCGCTACTGTTTCAACGTCAGTGACGGATTTGAAGGTGACCCGGATGCCAGCGCGCACCGGGGCGCGACACGCGGCTGGAAGGCCAAACAACTACCCTGGAAGCAAGGTTAAATATGATGGGACAACTGGCTGAACTTCAGACAATCGACGATTTGCTGGTGGATGCGTGGAGCCGCATTTCCGGCAAGTTGAACGCCATGTATGGCGATGCGATTTTTCGAAGCTGGCTGAAACCGATCCGCTTTGCGGGCAGCGACGACGGGCGCATTATGCTGTCCGTGCCAACGCGGTTTGTGCGCGAATGGGTGGGCTCGCATTACGGCGAGCAGATTGCCGCGCTGTGGGCGGAAGAGCAGGTGGCCGAAGGGTTTGCGATTGAGTATGTGCTGGCGGCAGCGGGCGCTGCAACGGTTGCGGAAACGGAAACGGCTGCGCCCCTTGCGACGGGAGATAACATCATCACTGCCTCTAACTGGCAGGGCACGGAAGCGGTGGACAGCGAACTCCAGATGGGAGCGGCGCTAGACCCGCGCTATACGTTTGATAATTACGTGGTGGGAAAGCCGAACGAGCTGGCGCACGCGGCGGCGCGGCGGGTTTCGGACTCGGCGGCGGTGGTGGCGGGATGCAACCCGCTGTTCCTGTATGGCGGGGTGGGCCTTGGCAAGACGCATTTGATGCACGCGCTGGCGTGGCACATCCGCAAGAACAACCAGCAGCGGCGGGTGCTGTACCTGTCGGCCGAGAAATTCATGTACCAGTTCATCAAGGCGCTGCGGTTTAAAGAGACGCTGGCGTTCAAGGAGCAGCTGCGCTCTGTGGATGTGCTGATGATTGACGATGTGCAGTTCATCTCGGGCAAGGATTCGACGCAGGAGGAATTTTTCCACACGTTCAACGCGCTGGTGGACCAGAACAAGCAGCTGATTATTTCGTGCGACAGGTCGCCTTCGGATCTGGAAGATATGGAAGAGCGGGTGCGCAGCCGTCTTGGCTGGG
>JANYCJ010000120.1 GCA_025360345.1 Alphaproteobacteria bacterium
GACAGGTGGTGGTGGTGAACATGTTCGCCTCATGGTGCAAGCCGTGCCAGGTGGAGCACCCAACGCTGATGAAGCTGGCGCAGACCGGCAAGGTAAATATTTACGGCATCGCATGGCATGATAAGCCGCTCAACACGGTGAAATTCCTTACCGCGAATGGCAACCCTTATCAGGTCGTGGGCAATGATGAGGCGGGAAACAGCACAGCGGCGTTCGGCGTGACCGGCATTCCCGAAACGGTGGTTCTGGACCGCGACGGGGTGGTGCAATACCACCATATTTCGCCGCTCGATGACGAGGAGGTGAACAAGTATATCCTGCCGCTGATTCAAAAACTCAATGGCCTACCCGCTAAAAACCCTGCGAAACCCGGCCTGATCGCACAGCCGGAAGTGCTACCGCCGCCTTCGATTGATTCCAAGCCGCAGCGCGGGCGCAACCGTAAGGCGCATGGCGCAAATGGCGGTATCAGCTATACGCCCACGCCTGATGCGGCCCCTGCCCCGCCCCCTGCCCCCGGTGCCATGGCGGTGCCTGCGAACCCCGTTCCCGGTGGGGATCTGGTTCCGGCAGATATGCCACCGCTGGTTCCCTCTCCGGGCGCATTGCAGCCACCAGCCGCGCCTGTGGCACCGGTTGCAGAACCTGCACCTGCGCAGGCTGTACCCGCGCCAGCAGCCGCTCCCTCTCAAATCGCCCCGGCGCAACCCGCGGCGGGCGCCCTGCCCGCGCCTTCGGCGATCATGCCGCCACTGCCTGCCACCGTGCCGCAAACGCCGGCGGCCACCGTGGCTCCTGCCCAGCCTGCGGGGGCGCAGCCCGCCCCTGCCCCTTATGTTGTTGTGCCGGGCAATGTACAGGGACGCTAAGCTTGGCTTTGAACCTGGTTCCAGGCCGTTGCTGATGGCTGCGCTGGCAGTTTGCCTTTATATATTTCCGGCTTATGGCCTGTCGCTGGAAGCGCCGCTGCCGGATGCGGCGCAAGAGCTGCGCGCAAAGGGGCTATTCCGGGAGCTGCGCTGCATGGTGTGCCAAGGGGAATCCATTGCGGATTCGCCAGCGGATGTGGCGGCGGATTTGCGCCGCGAGGTGCGCAGCCGGATTGCAGCGGGCGACAGCGAGGCAGAGATACGCGGCGAGCTGGTGTCGCGCTTTGGCGACAGTATTTTGATGGTGCCCCCCCTCAACGCCATGACGGGGCTGCTATGGGCCGGGCCGCTGCTGGTGCTGGGGCTGGCGAGCCTGCTGCTGAAACGTTATTTCACTACTGAAGCGAGTTGACCGATGCTGGTGCTGTATGGCGGTTTTTGCCTTGTATTGATTGCGCTGCTGGTGATGATCCTGACGCCGGTTTTCCGCTCACGCGATTTCACGATACGACAACGCTACCTGATGGCGGGCACTTTGTTCGTGTTTTTCTTCGCCATACTTTTCGGAGTGTATTATAGCGTGGGCGCGCCGGAAGTGGTGCCTATGGTGGCTGAGCAGCAGCGGCGAATACAAATTATCCGCAACAGCATCACCCAGCTTTCCCAAGCGGTGAAGGAGCATCCCGACGATGCGGCGAGCTGGATGGGGCTGGGCGACGATTTCATGATGACAGGGCAGAATAAAGGCGCGGTGAACGCCTACCAGCAGGCGGTGAAGCTTACGGGGGGCAACCCGAAGGCGATCCTTGCTTATGCGCAGGCGCTGGTGGCGGAAGCCGAAGGCAGGGTGACCGATGAGGCAAAAAAGAGCCTGGACATGGTCCTGATGCAAGACCCTAAAAATGCGCCCGCACGCTACCTGATGGCGGTGAGCCTGCTGCAAAGCGGCAAGACCGAACAGGCGATGAAAGATATGCGGGAGCCGTACTATTCACTGCCCGATGGCGACGAAACCAAGGCGCTGATTGACAAGCAGATAGGCAACAACCATAAGCCCGCGCTTAATAACTGAAGCGGCGCGCATCGGCGGGGTAGACGCCAATGACAGTAACTTTTTTACAGAAAAAGCCGAGTTCTTCCAAGGCCTGCTGTACGTTTTTCTCGCGGGGGTGGCCTTCGAAGGTGAGGAAGAACTGCGCCGAATCCCGCGCGGCGCCGCCGGGGATGTAGCTTTCCAGTTTCAGGATGTTCACCCCGTTGGTGGCGAAACCGCCAAGGGATTTGTAAAGGGCCGCGGGGATGTTGCGGATGGCGAAGAGCAGCGTGGTGAGGATGCGGCCCGATTCCGGCTCGGGGTCTACGGGTTCGCGGGCGATGATGACGAAGACGGTGGTGTTGCTGTCAGCATCCTGCAAATGCTCACGCAGGGTGGTGAGGCCATAGAGTTCACCTGCCAGCGGCGAGGCAATGGCGGCCTTGGTCGGGTCGTTCCATTTGGCAACGTCCTGCGCGGCGGTGGCGGTGTTTGAATAGGGGTGCGCAGTGAGGCCCATTTCGCGCAAATGGTCGCGGCACTGGAGCAGGCCCTGCGGGTGAGAGTAGACATCCTTGATGGTTTGCAGCGTCGCGCCTTTGGGGGCGAGAAGGCAATGCTCGATGGGCTGGAAATATTCGCCGACGATATGCAAGTTGGTGCGGGGCAGGAGATTGTGGATTTCGGCCACGCGGCCGGCTTGCGAATTTTCGATGGGGATCATGCCCAGCTGGGCATTTCCGCCGGCAACGGCTTCGAACACGTCTTCAAAGCTTGGGCATGGCAGGGTTGTCATGTACGGGTTGGACTGGCGGCAGGCAAGATCGGCGTTCGCGCCGGCAACCCCCATGAATGCAATGGTATTTTCTGCATCAGGATTGGCGTTTTTGGCAATATTCTTCATGGTGGGGCTGGACATACGTTATGATTAACCTTACATA
This sequence comes from Alphaproteobacteria bacterium, assembly GCA_025360345.1. Taxonomy (GTDB): domain Bacteria; phylum Pseudomonadota; class Alphaproteobacteria; order Rickettsiales; family SXRF01; genus JANYBV01. The sequence goes on from JANYCJ010000120.1 coordinate 2,844, forward strand.
CTTAGGGTTCTCACATACCATTTTTTACCCGGATTGCAAATGCATAAGCCTGAATGGAGCCTCGATAGCTGGCGCGAACTGCCGATAAAACAACAGCCTCAGTATGATGACGGGGCGAAGCTGGCTGCCGTGGAGCGCAATCTGCGGAGCCTGCCCACGCTTGCCTCCCCCGGGGAAAGCCGGGCGCTGAAGCGCGAGCTGGCTGATGCGGCGTTTGGCAAGGCCTTTTTGCTGCAGGGCGGGGATTGCGCGGAGAGTTTCGCTGAGTTTTCTGAAGACAACCTGAAGAATTTCTTCCGGGTATTGCTGCAGATGACGATGGCGCTGATGTATGGCGCGAGCTGCCCGGTGGTGAAGGTGGGGCGCATTGCGGGGCAATTTGCCAAGCCGCGCTCGGAAAATATGGAAACGATCAATGGCTGCGCGCTGCCCGCCTATCGCGGGGACATGGTCAACGGCATGGAGTTTGAAGCTGAGGGGCGTGCGCCAGACCCAGAGCGGCTGCTCAGGGCTTATTACCAGGGGGCTGCGACGCTTAACTTCCTGCGCACTCTGGCCCGGGGGGGGTATTCTTCGTTGAAGCAGATCAATCGCTGGAATGTTGAATTCGTGGAAACTTCCACTCAAGGCAAGCGCTTTGGCGAGCTGATTGCGCGGATCAATGAATGCATCGGCTTTATCCAGGCTTGCCGCCTGCCGCTGGATGAGGTGGAGGAATTTTCGGAAGCGAGCTTCTTCACGTCGCACGAGGCTTTGCTGCTGGGGTATGAAGCGTCGCTTACGCGATTGGACGAGACGGACGGCAAATACTACGCGGGCTCGGCGCATATGCTGTGGATCGGAGACCGGACGCGCGCGCCGGAGGAAGCGCATGTGGAGTTTTTACGCGGCGTGGCCAACCCCATTGGCTGCAAGGTCGGGCCTTCTATGACGATAGATGGGCTACTAAAGCTGATCGACGTGCTGAACCCGGAGAACGAACCGGGGCGGCTTACGCTGATTTCACGCATGGGCAGCACCAAGATCGGCGAAATGCTGCCACCGCTGATCCGCGCGGTAAAGGAATCCGGCAAAACGGTAGTGTGGGCATGTGACCCCATGCATGGCAACACCATCAAATCCCCCAATGGCTATAAGACGCGCAAGTTCACGGATATCCTTTCCGAAGTGCGGCAGTTCTTCGCCATTCACAAGGCGGAGGGCACGTTTGCAGGCGGGGTGCATTTTGAAATGACCGGGCAGGATGTGACGGAATGTCTTGGCGGTGCGCAGGCGATTTCGGAAATCAACCTGAGCGACCGTTATCACACGCATTGCGACCCGAGACTCAATGGCTCACAGTCTTTGGAACTGGCTTTCCTGATTGCTGAAACGCTCAAGAAGCAGAAAAACAGCTAGCGTCCCGCGGCCTTATTTTCAATTGTTTTAGCGAACGGCACGGTGGTGCCGATTTGAGAGGTGATGCCTGCCTGCGTGGTGAGGGCCTGTGTCAGCGCCTCGCCCTGCGCCAGCAGTTCTTTCTCGAGCACGCGGTGGGTAGCGCGGAATAGTTCGCGGGCGGCTGAGTCGTTGAATCTCTCATCCTTTGCGAAGCTTACCACACCATCGGGCTTTTCCTGCGTGAACATTTTTTCCTTATCGCGCAAGGTGGCGCGCATGGTGTTCAGAAGCTGCAGGGAAGCAAGCTGGGATTCGTTGCGCAGGGTTGTCAGGCGCTCTGCTTCTTCGGTGGAGAGCATGGTCTGGTGGGGCAGCGGGTCTTTTGAAAAAATCGTCCTTATGGTGATGATGCCCACTTCACCGTCGGTCTCGCGCTTGAACTTGCGGATGAATTTATCGCGGTGGGCGCTTGTCTTATAACCCTGCTCCTTGCTTTTTTTGGCTTCCCATTCCGCCTGCATCGCAGCCTGCAGCTTTTCAGGTTCGGCATAGGCTTTGTCCATTTCGCGCTCAAACAAAATGGCTTTTGCGCGGGTCTGGGCATAGGCCTGCAGCGCCGCTTTCATTTCCGGGGACTGCACCATGCGCTGGCGAATAACTTCCACCTGCGTTTCGCGCGCGATATCTTCCGCGGTTTTTTTCGGCTCTTCTGCGATGTTCTGTTGTGGCATTGTGATTCCCTGTTTTTTAGTTAATTATTTTTAACTGTGATGGTCGGGATTGTCAAACACGCATGGAGAAAAAAAACAAAGGAGTCTTGGAAGCGTTGACATGAGCGGGTTTTGAGCCGTATCATGGCCGTCCGAAATTATCAGGCCAAAAAATTTATTAGGAGAATGACATGGGTAAAAAAGTTGGTGGTATT
>JANYCJ010000133.1 GCA_025360345.1 Alphaproteobacteria bacterium
CGGGCATCAGCATAATCCTCGGCGCGGTCGTTTACTTCGATCTGGTCGCCCATACTGAAATCGATATCTTCAATCTGCTTCGGGGTGGTGGCGCCGGCCTCTTCAAATTCGTCCTGCAGCAGCATCCACAGCACATTGGCATTGTCGATCAACTGGGCGTCGTACATGGTGTTGATTTCGCGGGTGGCACTATGGAAGGCGAGCCCGCCGATGGCGATAATGGAGACGAGGATAGTGGGGGTGATGCGCAGGAACAGGCTGCGCGTGAGCGTGCCGCGGATCATGTTTCCACCATATATCCAACCCCGCGGATGGATTTGATGAAGCCGCCACCGAGCTTTTTGCGCAAGTTGTAAATGGTGACTTCGGTGGTGTTGCTTTCCACGGCGGTTTCCGGGCTGTAGAGCGCATATTCGATATCGCTTTTGGTGACGTATTTGCCCGCGCGCTCCATGAGCAGTTTCAGCAGCTGAAATTCCTTGGCGGTCATGGGGACGGCCGTTCCGGCCTTGCGCACAACCTTGGCGGCGGGATCTATTTCCACGTCCAGGCATTTGAGAATGGGGGCGATGCGGCCCTCGCGGCGGCGGATAAGCGCGCGCAGGCGCGCCAGCAGTTCGTCGAGGTCGAAGGGTTTTACCATGTAGTCATCGGCACCGCTGTCCAGGCCTTCCACTTTTTGCAAGGAAGTGTCGCGGGCGGTGAGCAGGATAACGGGGGTCTGGATTTTTTCGCTGCGGGCCATGCGCAATACTTCGAGCCCGTTCCTATGGGGAAGGTTGATATCGAGTATGGCGGCTTCAAACTCAAGGTCCTGAAGGGCTGCGAGGGCGGATTCGCCATCCTGCACCCAGTCTACGCCATAAGCATGTTTTTCCAGCGCCTTTTTCAGCGATGAACCCAGCATCGTGTCGTCTTCCACCAGCAATATGCGCATGGGGCTATTTATATCAGATGCCGTGAGAAGTAAACGGGTGGGAAGAACTTCATGCAATATAGAATTGCAATATACTGAATTTGCTTGGATATATTAAAAAATGAATTTTGAGGCACGTGTTAACACATGCCGGGCTTTTTGGTGCTATTGCAAGATGCCCAGACAGATGTTTGCCCGGCCTGTTCTATGTTGATTCTCTCATTGGCGTGCGGCACTTGACTGCGATCAAATACTGCCGATGCAATGCAAAGTAGAAGGGCGCAAATGAGCAAGGAATTAGGGGTGGTTATCACCTTAAAACTACTGGCGCTGATTATGCTATGGACCTGTTTTTTTTCAGGGGAGAATCGGCTGCGCCCTAGCCAGAGCCAGTTCACGGAACAATTTATTGGATATAACGAGCATGAATAATGATTGCTGAAACTGTTGTTAGCCTGTCTCGCCTGCAATTTGCGGTGACGGCATTATACCATTTCCTTTTTGTGCCGTTGACGCTGGGGCTTTCGGTGATCCTTGCCATTATGGAAAGCACTTATGTGATGACCAACAGGGAGGTGTGGCGGGATGCCACCAAATTCTGGGGCAAGCTTTTTACCATCAATTTTGCCATGGGCGTGGCCACTGGCATCACCATGGAGTTCCAGTTTGGCACGAACTGGGCATATTACTCGCATTTCGTGGGAGATATCTTCGGGGTGCCACTGGCTATCGAAGGGATGATGGCCTTTTTCCTCGAATCTACTTTTGTCGGACTGATGATTTTTGGATGGGGCAAGCTTTCGCGGCTGCAACATCTTATCGTGACGTGGCTTACGGCGCTGGGAGCGAATCTTTCGGCGTTGTGGATATTGATCGCCAATGGCTGGATGCAGCACCCGGTGGGGGCGCATTTCAACCCGGATTCGATGCGGATGGAGCTGACCTCGATGTGGGATGTGTTTTTCAACGAAGTGGCGCAGGCGAAATTCGTGCATACGGTGAGCGCGGGTTATGTGTGCGGGTCGATGTTTGTTCTGTCGCTCAGCGCATGGTACCTGTTGCAGGGGCGCGATATGGCCATTGCCAAGCGCTCGATGGCGGTTGCGGCAAGCTTCGGGCTGGCTTCTGCCTTATCGGTGGTGGTGCTGGGGGATGAGAGCGGCTATAACGCCACCACGAACCAGCAGGTCAAGATCGCAGCGATCGAGGCGATGTGGGAGACGGAGCCGGCGCCTGCCGGGTTTACGCTGTTTGGCATTCCCAATGAGGTGACACATAAGACGGATTATGAGATCAAGGTGCCGTATCTGCTGGGGCTGATGGCCACGCGCTCGCTGAACACGGAAATACCGGGCATCAGCCAGTTGAAGGATGAGGCGCAAACGCATATCCATACCGGGCTGAAGGCATATAAGGCGCTGCAGGATATCCGCATGGGAAAGGGCAATCATGACGAGGAAATGAAGATATTGCAGTCCGACTATAATTACCTTGGATATGCGCTGTTGCTGAAACGATATACCGATGATCCGCTCCATGCGACGGACGAGCAGATAAAGATGGCTGCCGCAGACACGATTCCGCATGTGCCACCAATTTACTGGTCGTTCAGGATCATGGTAGGGCTGGGCGTTTATTTTATCGTGTTGTTTGCGGCGGCCTTTTATTTCTGCAGCGTTCACCGTGAGCATCACAAGCGGCGCTTCCTGCGGCTGTGCTTTTACAGCCTGCCCTTGCCATGGGTGGCCACAGAGCTTGGCTGGATCGTTGCCGAATATGGCAGGCAGCCCTGGGCGATTGAAGGTATTTTGCCCACGTTCCTTGGGGTTTCCAGTGTTTCGGTGACGCAGGTGCTGAGCAGCCTGATCGGCTTCGTTATCTTTTATTCCTCGTTGCTGGTGGTGGATATGTACCTGATGATTAAATATGCGCGCCTTGGCCCATCGGGTGTGCTGGCGAAGGAGGCACAGGCATGAACCCCGCGCACCTGCCACTGGATTACGAAAGCCTGCGGCTGATATGGTGGGGCCTGCTGGGCGTGTTGCTTATCGGTTTTGCGGTCATGGACGGATTCGACATGGGGATCGGCACGTTGCTGCCTATCGTTGCGCGAACCGATATGGAGCGGCGGGTGCTTATCAATTCCATCGGCCCGGTGTGGGAGGGCAACCAGGTGTGGTTCATACTTGGCGGCGGCGCTGCGTTCGCGGCGTTGCCGATATTGTATGCGGTGGCTTTTTCCGGATTTTATTTTGCCATGCTGCTGGTGTTAATGGCGTTTATCCTCAGGCCGGTGGGGTTTGACTACCGCAACAAGCTGGCGCATGGATGGTGGCGTGGCGCATGGGACGTGGCGTTGTTTATTGGCGGTTTCGTGCCTTCGCTCGTATTTGGCGTGGCTTTCGGCAATTTGTTCCAGGGCGTTCCGTTCGGGTTCGATGATGACCTGCGCAGCCATTACGAGGGCGGGTTCTGGGCGCTACTCAACCCGTTTGCCCTGCTGTGCGGGCTGACCAGCGTGGCGATGCTTTGTATGCACGGGGCGAATTATGTGTTGATGAAAACGGAAGGGGCCTTCGTGCCGAGGGCGCGGAAGGCAGGCGTGGTTGCAACATTGCTGCTGGTTGTGCTGCTGAGTGTGGCCGGGGTGTGGGTGTCAGGAATGAAGGGTTTTGTAATCAACGGCGAGCTGGCGCATGATCTTTCTTCCAACCCGCTTCACAAAAAAGTGGAGCTGGTGGCGGGTGGATGGATGCATAATTACCGGCAATATCCGTGGATGATGCTGGCGCCGGCGCTTACGTATATGGGAGCGGCCTTATCACTACTGATGGTGGTGAAAAAGCGTTATGGCAGTGCGTTCGTGGCCAGCGCAGTGTCGGTGGCGGCGGTGATTGCCACGGCGGGGCTTTCCTTGTTTCCGTTCCTGCTGCCTTCGAGCCTTGATGCCAATTCCAGCCTGACGGTGTGGGATGCTTCAAGCAGCAAGCTCACACTCTTTATCATGTTGCTTGCAGCGCTTGTTTTCATGCCGATCGTGATGGCCTATACGGCATGGGTTTACCGTGTGCTGCGGGGCAAGATTTCAGAGCAATATATTCAAGACAACACACACTCACTTTACTAGAGGTTTTATGTGGTATTTCGCATGGATTTTGGGGTTGGGGCTGGCTTCCACCTTCGCTATATTGAACGCTATCTGGTATGAGATACGTGAGCCGGAATAGGCATATATTCGGTAAGTTTTTATTTTTCCTGCGTTTTTCTTAACGGCGCGTGGCCCGAATAAGGTTAAATGGTTAATTGTTATTTTATTCATAGCCATTATGATGATGGATATGTCTAACCTTAGCGCGGATACCGTATGGCAACCCCCCCAAATGATGACGACTTTGACCCGAACAGGGATTTGTTTCCCGTTGACCCCGGCTTATCCGCACATTTCGGTGATACAAGCAGGTATGTAACGCAGCCTGACCAAAACCGGCTTGATGCGGCCAAGCCCAATATTGTGGAGGAGTTCCATCCCCAAAAGGGCCCGATCGGCACAATCACTACAACCTATAACCATAACCCTTATCACGGGCAATCCTGCACGGTCACCATCCGTGCATCCGAGGAAGGGCAGGGGGAGCCATTCCGCGAAGCGGCTCAAAAAATATTCAAGGCAGTGCGCTCGACGCCCGATGACGATCCGCGCCTTCCGTGGGATATGAAACCGCCGATGCAAAATACTTTTGACGGCAGTGCGAATGCTGAAGGGCATGTTCAGCGGACGCCGGTGTCGCGGGAAAATCTTGCTAATGTCACAGTCAAAACACTGCGTGTCATGGAGCATGAGGGCATGATTGATATGGAGCAATTCCTGCGCGCCAACAAGGCGCTTAAAGTCGGCACGGACCTAGTGGTTGCAAAAGAGTTAGAAATGGCCGTGCCGGGGCTTGGCAAAAAGGCTGCACTTGATGTGGCGGGCCTGGTTCTGGCGAATAAGGCCGTGGCTGAGGCTGTTGTCCAGAAATTCCAGAAGGAGGCGGCTACCGTCATCACCCCTGACCTGATGCATTCCACGCCGGTGGACCCTAATGCGCGGCGTGCGATGTCTACTGCCATTCATACTGCAGTGGAATCAGCACTGGAGGACCGCAGCAATCTTATTGCGCCGGTAAGCATTGCGATTGCGACCATGGCGGGAATCCGGCAAAAGCCGGTTCGGGACCGCTAATGATTCGATGCTATTGAACTGTAACCGTAAGTAGGTTAGGCAAGAGGTGTATTCCTCTGGTGTGGGTTTCGGTTTTGACGCTTGTTCCTGCCTATTTTAAGACTCCATCTTCCACTGTGAGCGACCAATTTCGCGCGGTGGCATGGGCGCTTGTCGCGCTGGGGATAGTGTTGCGGCTGGTGATTTCGTGGCATTCTATAGGTACGAATGACGCAAGGTTCTGGATTGAGAAGGCCAATGAGATTTACGCCAGCGGGCTTTTCAATGTGTACCAGAATGATGCGCAGCTGAACAATCCGCCATTGCCGTGTGAATGGTCGCAGGTTGCGTTGGCCTTATCACGCGGTTTGGGCGTGTCATTTTTCTTTATCTTCCGCCTTCCAGCAATTGCCGCCGATTTGGGAAGCTGCCTGCTGCTTTTTAAAATACTAAGTGAGCGCAATGGGGAAAAGGCGGGTTTGCTAGGGGCTGTGGCGTTTGCGTGGTGCCTGGATGCTATCCTGGTTTCGGGATATCATTGCTATACTGATAGTGTTTATTCTTTCCCGGCACTCGCGGCGGCGTATTTTATTGCGGATAGGCGGCGTTTTTTCGTTGGCGGGCTGGTGCTTGCAGCTTCCATCAATGTCAAACTTATTCCGGTCATCCTGATTCCTGCCATGTTCGCCCTTTGCAGGACGCGGCTGGAGTTTCGTCAGCTTTTCCTTGGGCTGGCGGTCGGGGCGTTGCCATTCCTGCCGCCGCTTCTTTGGGCGACAGAGGGATTTTACAATCATGTTATCTGCTTTAAGTCCCAGCTGGATTTATGGGGGCTGGCAGTGGCCTACGCATGGTCAGGCATTAGTGCCGGTAATCCCTTTGGCAGCGATGCGGCGCGCCTTAATTACCTAACACTGGGCAAGGATGCGGTGTTTGCCGGGGCGTGCCTGCTGGGGTTGACGGGGCGGTATTTGCGCTTTAGCAACAATTATGTTTTGCCTGCGCTGGTGATGGCGGCATTTCTTATCCTCACGCCGGGGTTCGGTGTGCAGTATACGGTGGCAGCGCTGCCTTTGATGTTTGCAGCGGATTTGCTGCTTGGCATGATGTATGGCCTGCTGGCGGGGATATTTCTCTTAGTCATTTATATTTATTTCTGGACGGGCACGTGGCCGGCCTTCTCCATGTTCCACCAAATATTTCCCATGAAATGCGTGCCGTGGGGTTTTGCGGCGTGGCTTTTGTTGATATTATTTGCGATTAAGAATCTGCGTACCGGACGAAGAGCATCATAACGTTTTTTGATTGCTAAAATGTAAGCAAATACTTTCCCGGGCAGGTTCAATAAATATGTATGGCGCGCTTATTTTGTTCAATTTTTTTTCAACAGTTTTTTTATAATAACATCCATATCCTCTTTCTCCCGGTTGGCTTTTCCAGCCGTAACCAAGAGGAGTTCATATGGCTAAGAGTTCAGTTAATGTAAAAAGCGAACGTTCTAACTTTGATGATGAAGACGATAATCGCTCCATGAGCGGGCAGCGGTCTTCTGGTCGCAATGACAATGATGACCAAGATGAATCGGAGTCCGGTTCGCGCGGCAGGCATTCCGGGAAATCCGGCTCAAACCGCGAACGCGATGAGGAGGGGCGTTTTTCCGGTAATGATGAGGACGACCGCTCTTCGCGCCGTAGCCGCTCGAGCAATGACGATGAAGAAAATGACAGCGATTCCCAACGCAATTCACGTAGTGGCACTTCGTCGCGCTCCTCTTCTGGAGAAGGGCGCGGATGGTTTGGCGATTCGAAGGGCCATGCGGAAGCCGGGCGCCATAGCCACGATAATGACGATATGGGTAGCCGTTCTTCCAACCGCAGCCGTTCTGCCCGCAACGACGACGAGGACGAAGATTCTTCCTCTGCTTCGCACCGCAAAGCGGCAAATAGTTTCCGGCTTGCGTCGAAGCATCATGAAGATGCTGCGCACCATAGCAAATCCGGAAACCATGAACGTGCAGCCCATAGCCTTGTGCAAGCCAAGTCGCACAGCAATAAGGGTAAGAAGCACGCGCAGAAAGCCGCTGACAAACACACTAAAAAAAGCGGTTCTAAATAATATCTAAGTAGCTAAAAAAAGATGCGCCATTTTCTTTATGGAAATGGCGCATTTTTTCTGATTTTGAGATTACATGGCCAGCTGGGCCAGATCGGGGCGCTGCGAAATAAAAAATGGGGGTGCTACAAATACGTTTTGTTGGGAGAGCGGCTGTTGGCCCGATGGATCGCGCAGGTTCAGTTTTTCCATCATGGCTGAAATTGCGTCCTGCATGGCCAATGGGTTCAATTCCATGGTGTCTGGCAGAAAACCCTGCCTTACTAAGGGCTGGCGGAGAGGCTGTATTTCTATTGCCGGTATGCCGGGCGCAGCGCCCTGCCATGTAGTGTCGCTATTGCCCATGGCGGAGGACTGTATGATTTTTTCTCTTATGAGAGCTGCTGCTTCCGCACGTGCGCGCTCCATTTCCTGCAATTCTACGTTACGGTTTCCGGCATGTTTTTCTATGCGGGCGGCAGCTACGATGTTGCGCTTTTTTGTGGAAAGGACGGTGATGTTGTAACTTTTATTCACTGCCTTGATCAGTTTATTCGCTTCTTCTAGAGCGCGGGTCTTATCAAATCCCGGCTCGAAACGCTCCTGAAGTTCAATTCGCTGCAGTAATGACTCACGAAATTTTACGGCGATCTTGTTTTCCTCCAGCCCCTCCTGCAAAGCGACCAGTTCTACTTCTGTTTTGTGATTGCGCTCCCGCTCCGGAGGATTGGAGGGCTGGCCATTCTGGGTTTCAACGGGCTGTTCGTTTTCTTGCGCAGCGTTTTTAATGCCCTCGGCCAGCATTGCGAAGAACCGAGTTTCATCAAGACCCGATTTGATTATTGCTTGCTGCAGCTGGGAAAAGCTGACCGATACTTTGTTGTCGGTGGCTACGGCGGGGACTTCAAGCCTATTCAATTTTCGGGTAAGGGCATTTGCCTCCGATGAGGCAGGATGCAGGGATATGGCCAGAGTTTCCTGAGGTATAAACAAAACTCCCGTGGCACTGCTTAATGCTTTGCCCAGGCGATCTGAATCATGCGGTAAAATTAGGTTATGCATGGATTATATTATACATAAATCCGCCCATTATGATTGTTACATTCTTATTAAAATCCTTTTCGGGGAAGTGCATTCATGCCGGATTTTGAAGCACTAACGGGATCAGGACCTTGTTCCTGCGAATGAACGGTGCATAGCGGGCGTGTGGCGCCCGGGTTGGGAAGGCGCTTCGTCATTCATAAGCTCGGCTGCTTTTTCGGCGATATCGGGAATGCTGAGCAGCGATTCACGTAAATGATGCAGGCGGGATTTCACGGTGCCGGTATTAATGTCTAAATGCTCGGCAAGGCGGTTATACAGGCCGCGCTCGTCGAAGCCGCATTCGCGGATGGCGGCCAGCATTTCGACATCGTTTGGGGTGAGGAGGTGCTTATTCTTATCGAGTAGGGCGAGAAGTTTCTGGCCTATTTCGCTTTGGAAGGGGTCTTCGTCCATCACGGAAGCGGCAGAATGATTTTCCAACCCTTCCGTGCTGGTGTTCCGCGCTTTGTGGCGGTGCCATGTGCGGCTGGCGTCTTTCACTTTATTAGAAATCATGAGGCCCACCAGGCCGGGCATGGTCGTTAAATTGTCAATGCGCTTGTCCAGAAGGATGGTGTGCAGCTTATCATGTGCCTGATCGAAGATTGTATCTGTATCCAGCGATTTGCCGGAGCGTCTGGTTCCGGAGGCAATCTGCTGGCGCAGGTACTTCATCATCAGTACGTCGCCGAAATGCGCCAGCGCATCGCATTGCTCGGGCGAACTGCGATCATGTATCTGCTCGACTATGGTGGCAAGCATGGCGATACGGGCAGAGCCGCCGTCCTCGCGGCTGCCCATATGCAGCGCTATGGTTTCTACGTTTGACCTGAAGCGCTCACTTTTCAGGCGTGCGGGGTGCACATTAGAAAACAAGAGGTCATGCAGGTCGTTCCAAGCTTCCTCTAGGCGCTTGGGCGGTTCCTTCTGGCTGCCGATGTATGCGTCCAAGTGCTCTGCGGCCATAGTGCGCCACCAGAGCTCTACGGGTGGGTCGTGAAGTTCGAAACGGACAGCCTTACTGCGCTCGGCTATGGCCACAGCATCGAGGGTGACATGGCTGCAGCTGGTGGCGAGTTGGGCGCTGTAGGTTTCGCCGTCTATGGGGAAGGCGATATCTTCTGTGGCAGGAAGCATGAGGCGTGCGCGTAGCGCATCGCGCTTTGCGCTGTCGCCTGGCACTAAACGGGCGGCGATGCGTTCTGCCGCTGCTGGCGGGGCTTTTTTTACCTTGCCGGTTTCAAGGTTGCGGGTGAGGCCCCGGTTCAGGCCTAACGTGACATCAAATTCTTCGGGTGACTGCCCTTCTTCCGCGCGCAGGCGGGTTAAGGCTTCTCCCAGCCTGACTTTGCCAAGCAGCAATTCGGATGAGACGAAGGCGAGATCACTGCGCCTGAGCAGGCCGGTGCGCGCGAAGGCGATGAAATCTTGCTTGTCTGCAGGGTCTTGGTAGCCCATGCGTTCGGCCAGGGCTGCGGCGTGGGGTGGTTCGACACGTTTGCCTTCCACCATCCAACGGTGGAGAGTGGGCCATGTGGCAGGCACGCCGCTAACTACAATAGATGCTGCGAAAGCCTCCTGAGAAATTCTTTCCTGCTGTAGGATTTCCTTCAGGTAATCCGAGAAGGTGATTTCGCCGGCGCGAATTTTCGCAAGCCATTCTTTCTTGCTGAGCTGCGGCTTGTCCTTTTCGAGGCAGGGGATGGTGTCGAGATTTTGCGGGGACAGGCCCAGCACTGTTCCCAGCGCGTGGGCAACGGGCAGTTTGGAAATGGTTTCGCCTGCTTCCCAATGCTCGATATGGGACTGGCTGATTTCGTGCATCTCGATGCCGTGCTCTTTTGCATGGATGTTTACCGCCTGAGCCAGCCTCCGCTGGGAAAGATGGGCGTGGGCGCGCAGGCCTTGCAGAAAGGCTCTCACGGTAATTTCGCCTTTGCGGCGCTGTGCCGCCAGATCGTCGGGTACTGCCTGGGCCGCGTGACCTAATACAAGGCGCGTGAGGCGGCTGATCTTTTCTTTGTATTCGCCAGATAAAAGCGCACTGGCAAGCGCTTCTGCGCGGATGGTGTCGAAGCGGTGGTCTTTGTTCTGCATTGTGTCGCTCATCAGGCGCGGATGACCACTCAGGTCGCCGAGCTTGTCATGCGTGTATCCGCTTCGTTCGAAAAGCTGCACTGCCAGTTCACGCGCGGCGGAATGTATCTCTGCGCCCTGCCTGCGGCCCATGCGCCATTGCGCGGTTTCTATCATTTCGTCAATGGGAGGTAGATCCTTATTCCCGCGTGCCAGATACCACAGCGCTGCATCTTGCTTTGTGCCGTGCCCGATGCCCAGATTTGCTTCCAGCTTTTCTATTACGGAAGCTTTCTCAATATGGTTTAGCTCTATCATGCGCTTGAGCGACTTAGGTGCCATGCCTAGCTGATCGCACATTGCGGAAAATGTGCCGCCCATTTGTGGCATCAGGCCCGGGAACCGCCCGACGCAATGTTTTGGATTTGGTGGCGGATCTATTTGGCTGCGAGCCTGCGAGCCGAGAAAGAACTCACCAAGGTCGCTACCGCCTTCGCTGATGTAACTTATGATGAGGTCGGACAAAGGGGAGGGAGGAGCGATCATGAACCAGCAGCTTTGGGATGTCTTTTTTCAAGCGTAGCAGGCACTTATGCAGGTGTCTAATGACGGTTCGGTGACAGCCAATATCTTCGTGGTATGTAAAACAATGGGTTAGTGTGGGGGGCTGAGTCAGCTGCGTTGGCTGCTAAAGGCTCTTTATGACAAGACTGGGCCATTACCCAGAATCTTGGGAAGCGAGGCGGGGGGTGTGGCCTTGCTGGGCGGGGACGTTGTTTCCGCTGGGGCCTGGAATGCGGCCAGTGCCACCAGCATACTGGCATCGGCCACAGGCTGGTTTTTTTCCTGGCTGGTGACGCCCGCAAGGGTGCTTGACCTGGCGGGTTTCTCATCAGTTTCGGTTGCCAGCATTTGCACCACGGAAGCCAGACCCGGAATGGCAGTTGCGGCGGCCTGTGCCGTTGCCTGCTTATCAGGGTTTGCGCCTGGTGCTGCGCCGCTCGATGGATGCTGCAGGGCGCTTTCGTTCAGCAGGGCAATTTCATTGCGGCGCATTTCCAACTGACCGCGAATTTGCATTCCTTCAAGGGAGCCGTCGTTGAGAAGTGCCATCAGCGCGCCGTCGATATCGCCTATATTAGCGCTCAGGGCGACCAGTGAAAGCGCATCACGGCCGCTGTCTGCCGAGGTTACGGGAATGGCGGGAACCGAAGGCCCGCCCATCGGCAGCGGCACACTGGGGAGCGGTACGGGAAGCCCGTCCGGCTGGCTGCCAAGCTTGCTGCGCGACTCATCTACGTCGCTCGCATGTTGCTCGGTCAGCTTGCGCTCCAGCACCAGCTGCTGCATTCGGGTTTTTTCTATATCAAGCGCCACCGCCACGGGCATTTCACCTTCCGGCTGTGGGGGATGTTCGGCCCTGAAGGCGGCAAGGCGCTCCTGCGCCGCAAGCGTATTGGGCGAGGTGTAAGTGATTCTTCCCATCCTCAGGTCCGTATCGCGCGCTGCGGTGATTTGCGCTTCCATCATCGCCGTCTGGGAAGCGAAGCTGGTATTGGACTCCCGGAGGGAGTCGAGTTGCCGGGCTATGTCCTTCCTTGCATCGGTTGTTGCGGCAGGTGCGGGAGGAGCTGGCTTTGCTGCCTCCTGCGCCAATTCCTTTTCGCGCTGATCGAGCGACATGCTGGCATCGCGCAAAGTAGCTTGCGCCTTCTTGAATTCCTGCAGGGATTTTGATTCCACTTCAAGCAACAAAGATTGCGCCTTATCTTTTGCCACGCCGGTGCCAGAGGTGGCAACCGTTTGCAGCGCCCTGACATATGCGAGTTTTTCCTGCGCCATTAATTCGCCGGTGAGGGATGACTCGTCACGCTTATATTGCTCTGAGAGCGCTGCTAAATACGGCTCCGATGTAAGCTTGGCAATGGTTGCATACTCAAGTGACAGCCTGCGGTTTGCCTGCAGGAATGCGGCTTCGGCGTTTGGATAGTCTGGGCTTGCCTTACCGCGCTTTTGCATTTCTTCCATCCGGTTGGCGGCTTCCTGCTCCAGCGCCATTGTTCGCGGCATTTGATCGGGGGTGATGAGTGGCTGGGCCGCTATCGCGTCGTCAAAAAGCGCCATGCTATCCTTGCGATAATCCCTGAGTATGGCGCCGGCCGTTTCCTGCTTGGATTTCATGGCTTTTTCTTCGATTGAGGCCACTGTCAGTTTCCATTGGGCTATAACGCTCTGGCCAATTACGATCTGCGCATCTAAATCCTTGCTGGGATATTGCAGGGCTTTTTTGCTCATTTGATCCAGTTCAGATTTTTTTGCCGTAATGGCTTCCTCGTAGGAGCGGATCATTTCCGGGGCGGTCACGGGTTTGCCGTCTTTCAGCATGGGGCTGCCATCGCGGTTGTAAAGGGGCGGCTCAGGCAACTGGCCTCCGCCCAACGTGAGAACTTCCTGCGCAAGAAGTGTTACCCTTGCCTTTCTGAGCTCGTTATCTTTCGATACGGCTTCCAGAGTTTTCTCTTGTTCCGTAATGGCTTTTTGGGCTTCCTGCGACAGTGTTGTGGGCGCGAAGGTGTATTTCTTCTGCATGTACTCGTCCATGCTGCCTGTCAGGCCGACGAGGCCTACATTCAGGTCAGGGCGCTGCGTCAGTTTGGTTTTTTCCAGAAATTCGCGGTTGCGACTAAAAAACTCTGCTGCCTCCCCTTGCGTATTGCCCTGAATGAAAGCGGCTACTGTATATGCTTTACTGGCATCTGCGGGGGTGGCGCTGGCCTCTTCCAATAGCCGGGTAAGGGCAGTTTTCTGGCTGGCGCGATCGGTTCCGCTGATACCGCGGGCTGCCTGCATTTCGTCGTAAGCTTTCAGCACCTGCTCCTGAGCCTTTTTTGGGTCTGCGGCCAGTGGGAGTTGTTTTAGCGCCTGCATCACCACGGCAAGGCGCGGGGCATTTTCCCGGGCTTTTTCTGC
Source organism: Alphaproteobacteria bacterium (assembly GCA_025360345.1). Classification (GTDB taxonomy): domain Bacteria; phylum Pseudomonadota; class Alphaproteobacteria; order Rickettsiales; family SXRF01; genus JANYBV01. The sequence continues at coordinate 13,338 of JANYCJ010000133.1, forward strand.
GTCGCGCGCCAGCATCGGTTCTACCTTTGCCATTTCATCGGCGAAGATGAGCTTTGCGATATGGTGCTCCGTGGCTTTCCTGCCCTCGCTGGTCATGTACATATAACCTTGCAAGAGTTGCAAAGCATTATCCTCACTAATGGCTGTCTGGAAAAGTTCCCGGGCACTTTTGCCCTCTGCCTCTTTGTGGTTCCAGTTCGCGTCGCTAATTCCCAGAAAGTTCTGTATCAGTTTTATATTACCCGAGGCGGCAACACCGGCGACCTGCGCCATTTTTCCCGCGTCGCTATTTGCGCCGCGCTGGTATTCTTCGGCCATTTCTTTCCACGGTTCGGAATATGCGGTCATGCCCATGCGCTCGGCAATCACAAATTGTATGTCGTGGTTGCGCGTGGCAATGATAATGTCGCGTAGCTTTTCCAACTCTGCTATTTGCGGGCCGAAGCCCTGCTGCTCGAGCGGTTTGAATTCGCGCTCGTATTCATCCATGCGGGCATTGTAGCCGCGGATGGGATGCCTGGAACCCGGAGGGGAGAGTTCACCCCGTACTTCAGCCAGCGCGCCTTCGCTTTGGCGAGCCAGCGTGAGTGCGGACTCGCCTTTATCGAGCACAGAATTAAAGGTTTTCTGCCCATCAATACCAGTGGCTGAATCGGCACCAAAGGTTATGAATTTCATAAAATCGCTGGAGGTCATCAGCACGGCGTTCTTACCTATCCGTGTATATCTTTCTCCGGCTTCCTTGTTATTTACCGTTATATCGTATAACAGCCCTTCCAGCGCCTTTGGGTTTTCCTTTAGCGGCTTCAGGTCAAAAATGGAGCCGGTGTCATAGCGCCAGCGGTGCTGTGCGGGCAGTTTGCTGAGAGTTCCCAGCTGGGTATATTCATCCATTTTTGGCTTAAGGGGCACGTTGATATCGCCAAAATAAGCGGTGATACCGGGCAGGTTCTGTGATTGCTTAAGTGCTTGAAACGCTTTTTCCTCTTCCGCCATGCCCTGGCTATCAACATGGTTGGCGTAGAGTTTCAGCCCGACCACGGCTACCGATACGACGGCGAAGCCACCAGCCGCGGCCAGCCCAAGGCCACCTGCTAGCGCGGGTGCTTTCCCTGCATAGGTAAGATAGGATGCCATGCCCCCGGCGCTGGAAATGCCCATATGCGCTGTGCCCATGGTAAAACCAAGCGCATCGCCATGCTGGTATCCTTCATACATCTCATATCCGCCCACACCGAAACCCAGTGTATTGCTGACCATGCCGAAGCGTGCCCCGGCCAGTGAGCTGGGATTGAACATGGTGCGGCTATCTACCGCGACGCCCGCAACGCCTGTGCCCAGCTGCGAATAGGCCATTGCCCTGCCAATATTCCTCTCGAAGGAGGTCAAGCCCGTGTTGTTCTCAATCTGCTGGATGGCGGCAATGCCTTGTAGGGTTGAGAGCACATTCATCGAACGCGTCATGCGGGTCAGCCGCACATGTGTATCAAACTGGCTTTGCACCTTGCCGATATGCTGGTCGGTTTGTTCCCGGAAACGGATCTTCAAGCCAGTCATTTCAGCATATTTAACCTGCGCCGCTTCCGAAGTTTTGTCGGAAATTGCACGGTATTGACGCGATAGCTCCATGTATTGATGCACTTCGGGCACGACTTGCTGTTGCAGCGGGCCTAGTTCCTGCATTTCCCCCACATGACGGTCTATAAAGTCGAAGGCATTCGATATAGCGCTGTAACGGCCTTCGATCTGGAGCAATTGCGGCAGCGCCTGCGCCAGCCGGGGGGAAACAGAGATATCGGAAGATTCTGCCAGCAGCTGTTGCACCCGCAGGGCACGCCCGGCAATGGCTTCTTCGGGGGTTGCAGTGTGCGGTGCTGCAGGCTTGTCTGAAGCAAGCAGGCGGGATGACGTGCCGGGAATATCGGCGGGCGTATTGGATGCTGGTTTCAGGGTGAAAGTGACGGTATCGCCTACTTTCGATATTTCCAGCGGGTTTCCCAGAAGCCTGTTGGCGGCTTCGAGCTGCGCACCACGCTGCATATTGCTGGTGTAGTCGGGATGGCTGGAATCGGTGGATATGCGCAGCCTGCCCGAGGTGAGAATTTCCATGCCGCCGTGGGCTTCATCGATGCCGAAAGACTTCAGCAGCAACTCCGCTGCCATTGCACGCATCAGCGCGCGCGTTTCTGGGTCCAGGGTTGCGTTGATGCGCAAGGGCTCGCCGCGAGGTGGCTCATAAGGCCTGAAGGGCGCTTTGGACGGCTGCGATGCGCGTGAGGAGCTGGCAGGCGGGCGCGCGGGGAGAGCGCCGGATTCGTCCATTATAGGCCTGGGGTTGCTCGCGGGCGCTTCGGAGCGTGGAGCCTGCGCTGGCCCGGACATATCCGGCACGGCATTGGCAGGTTGCGCGTTATTGCGGATACCGGGTGCTGGGGCGGAGAAATTCTCTGGAAGGCCGTCGATTTTTTTGAACATGCTCAGGAATTTCAGGCCTGCATATGTCGTCCAGTGCAGAGAAGAAATATCAACCTGTTTTCCGGCGTTTCGTACCGCAATGGTGGCGGGGGCACGGATCTCGATGGCGGGCGCATCGGGGTTAGGGATCTGCGACATGAAATAAAGCGGCGTGCGCAAGGTTGCGCCAATGACCGGGTCTACATTGCCCGTATTAATAACAGTCTGCACTACAGCTTGCATGGTACCCGGGCGGGTTTCAGCGACGCGCACATAATCCTGCTGGGCGAGCATGTCACGGATTTCGGCGGAAATGAAATTTTCCAGGGAAGGGCGGCTCTTTGCAATTTTGCTCAGCTCTTCGACAATAATGCCGCCGAATTTCTCTTTGCCTTCCTTGGAAGCACGGCGCATAGCACGCGATATTGCCGAGGCAACAATTTTTTTCTCGGCGTCTGTGGGAGGAACAAGGGCTTGTCCACCATGGTCGAATTCACTGATGACAATGACCTTCTCGCCGGTTTTGGCGTCTGCTTCGATCCTGATATGTTGCTGCCCGCCATGACGGTCTTTATCTGCGGAAAGGCCTGACATGCGCAAATAAGTTTCCTTGGCGGCCATTGCGGTGGCAGCGATCCAGCGGGTTTGTTCTGCTTCGGGGGTGTCAGTGGGAAGATCGTTAAAATGCTCGCCGCGGGCGCGGATTGCGCCTTCATAAGATTCCCCGGCACGGGTGCGTTTTACAGTTTCGAAGCGAACGCGCCGGCCCTCGACCACTACTTCAAAGCCATGCGACTGTTCGGTGGCGATGGCTTTCTGCTGGGCTGCTGCATCCATGTTCACTTCGATGCGGAGGCTGTCCATTGCCTGGCGATTAATGCCAATGGCGGGCTTGATGCGGGGATGCCAGAATGCGAGGCCTTTTAAGGTTGAGTTATAAACCTTGAATTGGCGCTCGGCTTGTTCGATAAGGCCGGGCAGAATGATTTTTATCACTTCCTCATAAGAGCTGCCAGGCTGTGTAACATCGGCCACTACTGCTGTGGAAGCCGCACCCAGGCGTGCGCCGAGATGGCCTTCATAACGCTTGCCAACGAGCTGCCCTTGCGCATCGTAGTAGGGACTGGTGGGGCCGAATTCATCGAACATGGCCCATAGTTGACCGCGGTTGGGCGGGTCTGCGTTGGTTTTGCTATCTTTCGATGCGGCGCGCAACGCATCGGAAATGCCGGGGTAGCTATTCAGGGCCTGAATAAATTTCTTGCCTAAAGCACCGGAGCTTTGTACTGCCCGGCATAGCGCGGTGTAATTTGATCCTTTGGCGTCTCCGCTGGAACCAGCAAGAATGGCAGCGAGCAATAAGCGATTATACGATTCGTCGGGGCCGCCTTCGGGAAGGCTGTTTGCCATGAGCTTATCGAGCGCCTGACGCAGAAATTTATTATCAGCGCCGCGTTGCTTGCCCGCTTTGTCTGGGGCCGTTTCATCGACCGGCAATACTTTTTCATATACGTATTGCTTGCTCTGCGAAAAATCCTTGTCTCCGTTCGGGAACAGCAGTGAAGCCATTACGCCAATTTTTGTGGTGTCGCTGCTGGCGGTGTAATAGCTGTGCATCATGCGCATGACAGCAAGGCGGTTTTCTTCGGAAGCCAATGAGCCGAGATGGCTGGTATCGTGGGTGCTCATGCTTTGCAGGTCCAGAACGTCCAGCGCCTTGCGCGCAAGGTTGTCGTCGTAGGAGTGGGCGAAGAACTCAATGGTAATGGCGCGTTTTTCGGGCGTAGCCGTCATGTGGCGATGCAGGCTTTCAAGACCTTTTACGCTCAACTCAGCTTTTTTATTTCCTGTAGTTTCACTGTAGCCTTCGTGCACCTTTTCGCCGATATAATTAGTGAGGTCGCGTTGTGATTGGATTTTTTCCGCAAGCTCCCATAAAATATCTTCGCGCATTTTGCTGGTAGTCTGTTCGCAGATTTCATCTACACGCGCTTTCAGGGCATCTATGTTCGAAGGGGTTTCCATGCGAGAGCTGCGGGCAAGCCCGTCGGTGTAATATTCAATGATATTGCTGCGCAATTCCGGGGTATATGTACTTGCCCCGGCATATTCCCTGCTTGGTATACGTTCGCGGTAGGCTTCAAGGCTTGGGGTGTTTGCTACGTCGTCGCCGGGTGCAAACTGACGGCGCTCCAGCAAAGTTTTTGCCGCCTGATATTTTTCATCGGGCGAGAGTGTTTTCATCCGCTCGAGCAATTCCAGTTCGAAGTTTCTTTTCAGCGGTTGCGATTCGAGAAATACACCGGTGGCCTCATAAGTCTGGTAATGCTCGATCCATTCAGACATGGGGGCGCTGCGCTGCTTCAATCCTTTGAGATTGGTTTCGGCCAGCTCTTTCATGGCCTCGGTCACCGTGGTGATTTCATCACGCAGCCTGTCGTCAAAGGCTAATGCTATCCGCAGACGTCCGATCGTGCGGATCTCCTTGGGGGTTGCGCCGGTCTCTTTTGAGAAATCGCAGAATTGATGGATATTGGTAAGCACGGCCGCGGCGGAAAACGCCTGTCCCCGCAGAAAGGTCTTAAATCTAATGGCAGCGTCGTCATACAGATGGAAATTCGGTACTTCGGCATCCAGCTTTATCATGTAGAGGTTGGCGCGTGCATCTTCCAAGGTCGCGGGGGCTATGCCTCCGTGTGTTAATGGCCATGGATTCAGCATCCAGCCCGCCTGTGAATCAAATGTACCATCAGGTTTGCGGCCATTGCCCCGCCGCACACCCTCATCGGAGCTTAAGAAATCATAAGCATAGGTCTGGCTTGCGATGAAGTTGGAACGCTCACGGTTGTCCATGAAGCCGCCGGGGTTTTCGAGAAGAAATTTTATGTAGGGATGCTCTGGACTTAACACGCTCATCTTGCCCTCAGAGCCTATCTCGTCGTTTGTCATCCTCTCAGATGCCGTGGCAAGCAGGTCTTGCAGGCGGCCATCAAATTTTGTTTTCTTTGCTTCAAAAAAATTCTGCATCAGCGGCACATAGACGCCCGGCTCTTCCTGCATTCTGGTGCGTGCATGTGCAAGAAACGCTTCGATAAACGCGCGGCCTTTTTGTGGACCCGCATCAACGCCGTCGCCATGGGCGAAAGAGCTTACATCCGCTTTATTACGGGCTATGGCGCGCAATTCCGGGGTAAGCTCTTCCTTGTATTTTGCGAGAAATTCGCTGAAGGCAGCAGTGGGGTATGCTGCGTGGGCAATAGCGTCGAAATCCGTTTTCCATTGATTTTGCGCCAACACGGCCATTTCGGCCTGTTCGCGGCGTGCAAGGCGGGGCGCACGGTTTGTTACGGCCGCAATCCACGCACTGAAATGGTGATGGCTTACCGCCATTGCTTCAGATAAAAAATTGCTTTCACTGGTGGGAGGATCGGACAGGACGATTTCGCCCTTGGTATTATAACGGTGATTGCGGTCCGTGGGCAGGCGGTTGGTGGAGGGTATGCTGCCTTCCAGGGAGGAGATTCCTTCCTGCGCAAGGAATGCTGCCATGGCCACGGGATCATGGCGTGGAATTTTGCGATTTTCAGGATTTACGACTTCCATCGACCACAATGCCAGTGCTACTTCAGGGGATGCTTCTGCCCATTGCATATGCTGGTGATAGCTGGGTTTTAGCCCCGGCGTGGCGAGCAATGCTTCTTCAAACTGTGGCCTTGTATAGTTTTCGCGCATGAATTTATACGCGGCTTCATTCTGAACCTTCATCACTTCTTCAGTTGGACGGGCAAAATTCGGTGCCAGCGAACGCAATAAGATTTTCACCTTTGGGGGGAGATTGCCTTGCAGGTATGGCTTTTGCAAAGCCACTACTTCTTTAGCTGCGGCAATCGCCTCATCCTGCGTTTGTGCCGCTACAAAGCGCTGCTGAGCGACAGCCAGTTTTTCTAGGTTACCCAGAAGGCCAATTTTTTCGAGGGGTTTGCCGGTGAAATCTTCGTCTTTTTTTGGCACAATGCGCCCGGATAAAACGCCCAGGGAAGCATAGGCCCTCGATGTTGCCGGTGTGCTGCCCGCGCTGCTGCCACCGCTGGGATCCATGGTTATGACCTGGTCTACCAGCCGCGTGAAGACTTCCTGCTGGTGCATATCCTTGGGGTTGAGCCTGCCGCCTTTTTGTTTCGCAAGCGCCGTGATTTCATCTGCCATGCAGTCAGCGGCCCAGGTGCGCATCGCCTCTGCGCCTTTGCCGGGCAATTCCCTTGCGATGATGTCGGCCTCCCGGCTCAGCATCTCCAGTTTTTCAGTTAAACTCTTTTGTTCGTACCCTTGGCTGTCCAGGCTTTTCTGTAAAATATTGCGGTAGCGTGCAGCGGGAAAAAGCTTGGCGACCGCGGGATTTTTTTTAGTGACGGGCGTGTTGCCGGTAATAGAGCGCGTATCTTTGCGGGCCTGGCCGGTTTCTTTGCTGGCCTGATTATGGTCAATGGCGCTGATTGCGCCAAGGGCCAGTTCGCGGTTTCTCATTTTGGGGTGTGGGTCGTCCACCGTTGCCATAAAATCGCGCTGGAAGTGGGTATCGGGATCCACTACCTCCTTGTCGGCCCATCTTTTAAAAATCTGCTGCAGGCCATCTTCCTGGTAATCGGCATTGCGCAATGTGCGCACTGTGTTCAGGTCGCAGGCGGCTTCGTCACGCCATTTATTGCCAGAGCGCCCGAGGAGCTTGTGGTTGATTTCATGGCTTATGATGCCGGCGATTTCATCTTCTGACTTGGCGTCGTCCCAGAGGCCTTTGGAAATGGTTATCGGAGCGGGGTGGCGATCCGCATAAATATATGCATCTATTTCTGGACTGTCGCTCAGGTGAAAGGTGAATTCCAAATCACCAAATTTTTTGCCGCTACGTTCTTCATATTCATTGCGAACGTCTTCGGGCACACCGGCTAAAATCCTTCGGGTGATCCGCTCCAATTCTGTTGTGACTGCCCGGGCTGCCGGTTCATCGGCCGGCAGTATACGATCCCGCTCTTCAGGCGAGGGTTTGTCACGATTCCAAGGACTATCAGGAGGAGGCATGATTATTCCTCGCTATGACAAGCAAACTGGCATTTATGGGCCCTTAATCTTATTCCTTTAAATATTGTATTCTAGGGACTCATCATTTTTGATGAACGTAATGTTAAGTTTTTATGAATGCATTAAAGTTTGATTATCAAATTATCTGTCTGATAATTCTATATATATAGACCTAGATGCTTGTGAATTTCTGTCGTTAAAAGTATTAATTAACTTAAAATATGGATCCTTTTGTCCTCTGCATTATGCAGACAATGGATTGTCTTGGATATGCCCGTGGCTACTTCGGCCCGTAATAGTACTACAAAGTAAAAAATGGCTTTGTCAGTCGCTGTGTGGCGCGAAGTCCTCCTGCTGCCAGAAAAGCAGGCGCAGGTGGTGTTGATGTGAGAGGTTGACTTTAGCGCCGCGGCTTTTTATGGGCGCGTAGCAATTGTGTTACGAATTAAGTCAAGTTTACGCCGCGCATTTATAGGGAAAGAGTTTTCTCAATGCCGGTATGATAGCAAAGAGAGGGGATTAGTCGAAATGTAGCTAGGTGTGTTTGCTACATAATACCGTGGAAGTTGGCTGGGGGACTAGGACTCGAACCTAGATTGACGGAGTCAGAGTCCGCTGTCCTACCATTAGACGATCCCCCAACAGGAATATGGGAAGAACTGGAGCGGGCGAAGGGATTCGAACCCTCGACTTCAACCTTGGCAAGGTTGCGCTCTACCCCTGAGCTACGCCCGCTCATTCTTCTTATGAACCGGGATATTAACGCCCGGTGCACGGCAGAGACTTAAATCTGAGCAGCGGATAATAGGCATTTTATCTGGGTTTGCAAGTGCTAACTTTTGCTGGGGGGAAAAAGGGCGGAAAGGGGCCGTGAATAAGGGTTTTAATGATTTTCTAGGCGCTATTCGAAGACTTCGCTGTCGTAGACGCCCCAGATGTTTTTCTTTTCAATCCAGCCCTTGCGGCCGGAAATCTGCACGCGGCACCAGTCCAGCTGGCATTCCACCAGGCGGGCAGTGACCATGGGCTCGGCTTTCAAGATGTTTTTGGCGTCTTTTTCCGGGTCGTTTTTAATGATCTGGGCAGAGGGGCCTTTGATGGTAACGTTGCGGTGCCCGTCGAGCATGGTTTTATGAACCCAGCCGGTGGTGCCCTCGACATCGCGGATTTTGCGCCAGAGGTCGTATTCTTCCACAACTTCCACCGGCATACCGGCGCGGCGATATACCCAGGCAATGGGATAGCGGGTTCCGGGGCCGGTGCGAACGTTGGTTTCATCTGATTTAAGCGAGACGAAACGCGGCACGGGAAGGCCGGAAGTGTTAGCCGCAAACACCGGAGTTGGACATACGCTTAATGCCAGCATGAGGCTTAAGAGGAGAGGGCGCAGAAAGTTTCGCATGAGATAATCACTAAACCCGGGAGAGACTGAAGGCAAGAAGGTTTCGGGGGAAAAATGTTATGCACCGCTGGCAGAGCATAGGGGGCAGCCGGGGTTGCGGGGGAGGGCGATGGTGCGGATATGGGCACTGAGGGCATCATAGATGAGAAGAGAGCCGGAGAGAGTGGTTCCGATGCCTAGCAGCTCCTTGATGGCTTCCAGGGCCTGTAGGCTGCCCAGCATACCCGCAAGGGGGCCGATGATGCCTTCCTGCTCGCAGGTGAGTTCGCGCTCGGGCATGGTGGTGACGAGGCATCGGTAGCAAGGGTGGGGGGCGCCGAGATGGGGTTTGAATGTTGTGGCTTGGGCGGAAAAGGCGCTGATGGCTGCCGAAATAAGCGTTTTTTTGCCATGGAAGCAAGCATCTGCCACTGCGAAGCGGGTGGTGAAATTATCGCTGCCGTCGATAACGAGGTCATAACGGGAAACGAGGTTTGCGGCATTGGCTGCGTCGAGCCGGAGGAGGTGGGGCTCGACGGTGATGCCGGGGTTGATTTCCTCGAGGCGGCTTTGGGCGGCGGCGGCTTTGGGCTGGCCGATATCGGCGGTTTCGAACAGGAGCTGGCGCTGAAGATTTGACAGCTCAACGCGGTCCGGCTCGACGATGCCCAGCCGGCCAATGCCGGAGGCGGCAAGATAGCCCAGCGCGGCGCTGCCGAGACCGCCAGCGCCGATGACCAGAACGGATGAACGGAGCAGCTTTTTCTGCCCGGCTACGCCTACTTCCTTAAGCACCAGATGGCGGGCATAGCGCCGCAGGGACTCGGTTTCCACGTGGGGAGAAGGCGTTTTCATGGAAGCTAGTGGTTCGGCGAGGGGGGCGGGGGCAAAAGCAGCTGGGCGATGCGCGGCAAAAAGGCGTAACGGTAGTTGCTGAAATGTACGGCAGCCAGCGGCAAGAGCCAGATCAGGTGGTTGCCGTGAATCTGGACATAGACCATTTCGGTGGCGGTGATTAACAGCAAAAGCCAGTATAGCGTTGATTCGATCCTTGGCTGAAGGCAGGCGCGGGAAAGGATGATGGCCAGCGCGGCAAGCTGGAAAAGCGGCAGGGTGAAATGGAGCGCTGCGGGGGTAATGGAATAGATGCTGGTGGTATCCCAGGTTTTCGTGAGGTGGAAGAGAATGCTGTTGTGGATCATGGCGACGGAATCCCAGTAAAAGAAGGGAAACATCGGCACGAGGCCAATGAGGCCGCCAGCGAGGAAGCGCCGGTTGCAGGAGCCAGCCACCAGTAGCATGATGAGCATTACTGCGGGAGAGAATTTGACGCTGAAGGAAAGGCCAGCGCAGAAACCAGCCCATGCCCATGATTTTTTACCCGCGGCATAAAGGGAGGCGAGGATGAGCATCATGGGAAGCATGTCTATCACGCCCTGTTCGAACAGCTCTGACCAGATGCGGTGGGGGAGGAGGAATAGCGCAACGGCGAAAAGGCCGGTGGCTTTGGGGTTTTGTGAATTTTCCTTGTTTGCGCCCAGCAGGTATACGAATAAAATACTCAGCATAAGCAGGGGCACATTCATAAATTTTATGCCGTGGTCAGGGGTGAGGGCGCACAGGGCATAGCCCAGGAACATACCGGGGCCGTAGTGAAAGCCCTGTCCATAGTTGCGGGAAATAATGATCTGGTATGGGTTCAGGCCTTCGTTAAAGAAGCGGATGGCAGCTTCCTGCACGGTTGTGCCGATATCGTTAGGCACGGGCAGCATAATACTTTTTGAGGCGATGCCCACGCCGTTTATGACCGCGTAGACGATCAGGCACGCGGAGAGCAAAGCGGCGGGACGGTAGCGGGTATTGATGGTAATAAGGCTTTTGGGACTGCGGGCGGTAATGGCCAGCGCGGCGAGAATGGCGAGGCTAATGAAACGGGTGAAGGACTGGTCCCAGTCGAACTGATCGAGGAGCCAAAAAACGGTATTGTACAGCACCAGTACTGCCATGGAGGAACATAAGGGAATGGCGTAGGGGGCTTTGGCGGAAATATGCCGGATGGCAGGAGTATACGTATCTCCTGCCATCCATTTCTGAGGGTTCCAGTATTGCACTCGCAACCTATTCCGCGAAGAGGTCTGTGGAGAGGTAGCGCTCCGCGGAAGAGGCGGCGATCACGACGATGGTTTTGCCTTTCATTTC
>JANYCJ010000189.1 GCA_025360345.1 Alphaproteobacteria bacterium
CGGGCAGGCCGAAGCTGGTGGTGGCAAGCGGCAACGCAAACAGGGGAAGCCATAGCAGCTCGGCATATTTCCAGCTTACCAGTTTTTCGCCGCGGCGGTGGTGCAGCACAGCGAGGAGATGGCCGAGCATGAAGGAGGCAAGCTGTGGGCGCAGCATGAGCAGGGCCACGGCCAGCAGCGCGGGCAGGCGCAGGCGTGCGGCAGGAAAGCGGGCGAGGATGGCAAGCATGGCGAAGAGCAGTAGCGAGCCGCACATTTCCGGCGGCATGGTCCAGAGGCTGCTGTTATAGCTTGGCTCCGCGTAGTGGAACAGGTCGGAGTAGAAGCTGAACCACAGGAAATGGGGCAGGGAAGGGGTGAAGGCATACATATTCGCCAGCCACGGATCCGGCGTGCCGAGGGCTGCTGCTTCAGGGGCGTAGATAAGGCCGCCTTGCATCAGCGCAAGTGCTATCAGGTTGGTGGCGAGTATGGGGATGAGGAGCCGGAAGTAGCGGCCGATGGAAGCGCCAGTAAGCGAATGCGCGCCCGGCTCGCGCAGGAATTTCAGGCTGAGCACGAAGCCGGAGAGGGTGAAAAAAATATAGACGGCCAGCGAGCCGTATTGCAGCAGGTTTGCGGGCGGGTGGCCGGGCAGGAGATGCGAAAACACGAGGCGGACATGCGCCAGCACCACGGCAAGGGCCGCCCAGCCGCGCAATCCATTGAGGAACTCCAGTTGTTTGCCCATGGAAATATCATATCGGCGCGGGCGGGCAAGTAAACCTGCTTTACGTATGCAGGGGCGGGGCAGCACATAACGGCAGGTTGCCGAGTATAAAGGCCGCTATTTTTTTTGACATGCGGATGCTGAAGCGTTCCTGCGGCAGGAGCAGCGTGGCAAGACCGATGCTTACGATCAGGGTGAGCAGCAGGGTGAGGGACATGATGGCGCCCATGGGCACGCCGTGCTGCGCGAGGGCCAGCAGGACATAAGATGAAAGGGAGCAGACGACGAGGATGTGAATGAGGTAAAGCGGGAAGGAAATGGCGCCAAGAAAGCGGGAAAGGCGACACGCGAAACAGCTATGCAGGCTTTGCGAGAAGGTGACGGCCACGACGATGGCAAGGGCACGCAGCGTCAGGCCCTGGCCCTGCAGCAGGAAGGGAATTTCCTGAAAGGCGACGGGCAGGCAGAAGAGGGCGATGCAGGCCGGGTTTGTGTAGCGCAGAGCGCTGAGGCGCGGCTGATAGCGGTGGTGGATAATGGCGAGGCCAAGGCCGAGGAGGAAACAGGACAGCCATGGCGTGAACGCGAAGAAAACAGGGGTGATGAGCAGGATGGCAAGGAGGCGGATGCGCGGCGACGCGACAGCAAGCAGGGCAAAGACCATGAGCGAGCCGGCAAGCTCGGTGGGCATGGTCCAGAGGCTGGTGTTGTAAAGCGAGCCTTGCGAGAATGTTTCCAGAAACGTGGAGGAAAGGTAAGAGGCGGTGGAGGGGGTGAAGTCGTACATATGCAGCAGCCATGCCGTGGGGCTGGGGCTGCTGAGATTGGCCACATCGGCATTATGCATGAGGTGGCAGGACAGGAGCAGCCATGCCAGGGCATTTATGGCGGCAATGGGAATGATGAGGCGGAAATAGCGGGCGGTGGCGGCTTCGGCCAGCGCAGCGTTATCAGGCTTGCGGAGGTGGCGGATGCTGAGCACAAAACCGGAGAGCACGAAAAAAACGCAAATGGCGAGATTGCCCTGCGTAAAGAAGTTCAGCAGCAGGCTGGCGGGAAGGGGATAGAGATTGGCGAACATGCTCCTTACGTGGCAGAGCACCACCACCAGCGCCGCCCAGCCGCGAAGGCCATCGAGGAATTGAAGCCGGTTTTGCATCGCCTTTTCCCCATTTGCCAAGGGCGTCCTTTTTAGGGGACGCCCTTAGATTTCGCGTGGTGCGTTCGTTGTTAGCTCACCAGTTCATCGTCGGTTTCCGACGTGGTCTGGCGGTGGCCTATGGCTTTGCTGTAGTGGAAGGCGAGCTCGCCTTCTTCTACGGTGACTTTGACGGTGCCGCCCTTGGAAAGCTTGCCGAAGAGGACTTCGTCGGCCAGCGGCTTCTTGATCTTTTCGGAGATCAGGCGGGCCATGGGGCGGGCGCCGTTTGCGCGTTCGTAGCCACGGTCGACCAGCCATTTGCGGGCTTTGTCGTCGAGCTGGATGGTGACGTTGCGGTCTGCCAGCTGGGACTCCAAGCGGAAGATGAACTTGTTGACCACGTTGGCCACCACTTCCGGGGTGAGGTGCTCGAAGGCCACGATGGAGTCCAAACGATTGCGGAACTCCGGCGTGAAGGCGCGGTTGATAGCGTCTTTGTCTTCGCCGGCGCGGTCCACTTTCATGAAGCCGACGGGGGCGCGGGCCGCATCACTTGCGCCAGCGTTGCTGGTCATGATGATGATGGCGTTGCGGAAGTTGACTTCCTTGCCGTTGGAATCGGTCAGGCGGCCGTAGTCCATCACCTGAAGCAGGATGTTGTAGACGTCGGGATGTGCTTTTTCGATTTCGTCGAGGAGGATGACGCAGAAGGGGGTTTTGTCCACCGCATCCGTAAGCAAGCCGCCCTGGTCGAAGCCGACATAGCCCGGAGGGGCGCCGATGAGGCGGGAGACAGCGTGTTTTTCCATGTATTCGGTCATGTCGAAGCGGTGCAGCTCCATGCCCATGAGCACGGCGAGTTGCTGGGCCACTTCGGTTTTGCCGACGCCGGTGGGGCCGGTGAAGAGGTAGTTGCCGATGGGCTTTTCTTCTTCGCGCAGGCCCGCGCGGCTCATCTTGATGGCGGCGGCGAGGGTTTCGATGGCCTTATCCTGGCCGAAGACGACCAGTTTCAGGTTTTTCTCAAGGTTGCGCAGCGTTTCGGCATCATCCATGGAGATGGTTTTGGCGGGCATACGGGCGATCTTGGCCACGATGTCTTCCACTTCCTTATTGGTGATGGTCTTTTTGCGCTTGGATTCGGGCACCAGCATCTGCGCCGCACCGGCCTCGTCGAGCACGTCAATGGCCTTGTCGGGCAATTTACGGTCCGGGATGTAGCGGGCGGAGAGTTCCACGGCGGCTTTGATGGCGCCATTGGTGTAGCGCACGCTGTGATGCTCTTCGTAATAGGGTTTCAGGCCGCGCAGGATCTTGATGGTGTTTTCGATGGTGGGTTCGGCCACGTCGATCTTCTGGAAGCGGCGGGCCAGCGCACGGTCTTTTTCGATGCTGCTCTTATATTCTTTATAGGTGGTGCTGCCGATGCAGCGGAAACCACCGCGGGCAAGGGCGGGCTTCAGTAGGTTGCACGCATCGAGCGCGCCGCCGGAGGTGCTGCCTGCGCCGATGATGGTGTGGATTTCGTCGATAAAGAGAATCGCTGCGGGGATTTTTTCGATTTCCTTGATGACGGCTTTCATGCGCTCTTCGAAATCACCGCGATAGCGGGTGCCGGCTAAAAGGCTTCCCATATCGAGGGAGAAAATAACGGCGGTGCGCAGCACGGCAGGCACTTCGCCGCGCACGATGCGCAGCGCGAGGCCTTCGGCGATGGCGGTTTTGCCCACGCCAGCTTCACCCACATAAAGGGGGTTGTTCTTGGTGCGGCGGGCGAGGATCTGCACGGTGCGGTCCACCTCTTCTTCGCGGCCCACAAGAATATCGGTTTTGCCGGATTCGGCTTTCTTGTTGAGGTTCACGCAGTAGAGCGAGAGGGCATCGGTTTTTTCTTTTTCGGCTTTGCCGGCGGCTGCGGCGGCCTGCGGCTTTTCCAGCGAATCGTCACCGTCGGTGTCTATTTCGCGGCGCCATTCGGCGATTTTCTGGTTGTCGGCGTATTTCACGATGCCGTGGCTGATATAGTTCACCACGTCGAGGCGGGAGAGTTCCTGTTCCTGCAGGAAGTATACCGCGTGGCTGTCACGCTCGGAGAACAATGCGACCAGCACGTTTGCGCCCGTCACTTCGGTTTTTCCTGCGCTTTGCACATGGATGGCTGCGCGGTGGATCACGCGCTGGAAGCCAGCGGTGGGGCGCGATTCCTCGACTTCCTCGATCACGAGCGAGGTCAGCTCGTTTTCCAGGAACTCGGACAAATTCTTTTTGATGTCGGGCAGCGAAATGCCACAGCCGCGCATCACTGCGGCGGCGTCCGGATCATCGGTGAGGGCGTAGAGCAGGTGCTCCAGCGTTGCGTATTCGTGGTGGAACTTTTTGGCGAGCGCTAAAGCGCGATGCAGGCTGATCTCCAAGTTCTTGGATAGCATGTTTTGGTTCCCCGTCGTAAGGCGTTGTTCGTTTTTAGCTCTTCTCAACGCGGCATTGGAGAGGATACTCTGAACGGCGTGACATCGTAATCACCAGCTCCGCCTTCGTTTCCGCAACATCCCGCGTAAACACACCGCACACGCCTTCGCCTTTTTGGTGGATATCCATCATGATGGTGACTGCTTCCTCGTGATTCTTGTGGAACACATCCTTGAGGATGAAGACCACGAAATCCATTGGCGTGTAATCGTCGTTCAGCAGCACCACCTTGAAGAATGGGGGACGTTTGGTTTTCACCTCCGGTTCCGCCAGCAGCAAATCATCCTTGCGTTCGATGATCTCCTGCCCATCCTTGTTTCCAGCGCTTGTCAGGGCTCCGGACGTCTCGGTGTATAGTGTTATTATCGCCATAAAACGTTGAACAAGTCGTTAAGTGAAGGTTGCCAATTCATTAATATAGTAACTATTTGAAGCTGCCCCAGATTTTGCAACTTTAACGTATTGAATCATCATGAGGTATTTCCTTATAGACTATTTCCACAAACAAGGGAATAGGGGATAATCAGGTTTGGAAAAAGGGCGCGTTTTCCGGGTGAAAAAGCAGCTGCTTTTGCTTAAGCGTTTGCGGCATAACGCAAACTGGGCCTGCATGGTTCAAAGGCTGGCCAGCAGTTCGTTTCGAATGTTTTTGGCCAATGTGTAATCATAATCGGCCGGGGCGGGCTTTATATTCGCCAAAGCCGCGCGGATGGGAGCGAGGGAACCCTCTTTGAGCGGGCCAACGCCGCGGGCGGCCTGGAGCTTGTCGGCGAATATAGGATTTAAGACCAGCACCACGTCGCAACCGGCGGCAAGGGCAAGGCGGGCGCGGGTTTCAAGGTCTCCGGCGAGTGCCGCCATTTGCAGGTCGTCGGAGATGAGCAGGCCGGTGAATCCGATTTCGTTCCTGATGAGGTTGATAACTTTTCTGGACTCCGTAGCCACGTTTTCCGGGTCTATTGCGGTGTAGCAGGCGTGCGAAGTCATGGCCATGGGTAGGCTGTTTAGGCTCTGGAAAGGCACGAAATCCGTGGCGCGCAAGCTTTTGAGCGAAGCGGTGACGAAGGGGGTTTGCTTATGGCTGTCAACCATGGAGCGGCCAAGGCCGGGGATGTGTTTCAGTACCGGCAGCACACCGCTATCCATGAGGCCGAAGGCATTGGCGCGGGCGAGGGCGGTGACGATGGCGGTGTCGCTGCCATAGCTGCGTTCGCCGAGATTGGAATGCCCGCCAAAGGAGGAGGGGGTTATGGCGACATCGGCCACGGGGGCGATGTTTATGGTGATGCCGAGGCTGGCGAGGTCGTTGCCGATCAGCCTTGCATTGAGATATACGGCCAGCGCGGCTTTTTGCGGGTCTTTTTTTGCCAATGCACCAAAAATGGCGGCGGGCGGGTATGCGGGCCAGAAGGGCGGCCGGAGCCGGGCGGTTTTTCCGCCTTCCTGATCCATGAACACCGGCAGATGCGCGTTGCCACTCAGGGATTTCAATTCATCTATGAGGTTTTTGACCTTTTCGGGCGAGCTGCACAGATAGCCGCTAATGATGTAGCCAAACGGGTTCATGTCGCGAAACAGCGTCTTTTCCTCCGGGGTGAGCGTGTTTGCCTGTGGGGAGAAGATGACGGCGGAGACGGGTTTTTCGCTACTATAGGTGGCAGCGGCCCGCGCGCCGCGTGTGCCCAGCGCGAGCATCGCCGCGCCGCTTCCGAGCAGGAACTGGCGGCGGGTGAGTGTTTTCGCATCGGTGAGCGGGGGTGAGCCCATGGGCTATAATCCTGATTTAGAGCAGCGCGGGAGGCTAGCAAGCAATTATTAAGTAATGATTTATCCGCCGTATTATCGCTATTTGCAGTGGAAACAGGGGCAATACGAGAGTTTTTCGCCCTCCTGCGCATGATATTTATAGCGTGGCAAATGAATGGAAAATAGTTGGACGAAACCGCTCAAAAAAAATATCGAAAAAAAGTTCAAAAGAAGGCTTGATCATCACGAAAAAGCTGTCTATGTATCTGCCCACGACGCCGCTGAAACCCAGCGAAATCGCGGACTTCCCGAGGTTGATAAATTTTTCGTAAAAAATATCAAATTAGGGTGTTGACTTCCCGGAAAAGGGGGAGTACATAAGTCCTCCCTTCGGCAGCGAAGGATTCGAAAACGGCCCAGGGCGAACAGCCCAAAAGCAGTTTTCTGCAGATTGAAATTGTGAATAGGTTTTCTGGCTTTTCTATTTAAGCGGTCAGGTTGATAGCATACGAGCCGTATGCATAGATGAACGTAAGTTCTCCTATACCCCATCAGCCGGGCCAATAAATAGA
>JANYCJ010000196.1 GCA_025360345.1 Alphaproteobacteria bacterium
TTCAACATGGTGTGCCCGGCCATCATATTGGCCGAAAGACGCACCGAAAGACTAACAGGGCGGGCGAGATACGAGAAGAGCTCAATAAAATACATGAGGGGTGCCATCCATAAAGGTGTGCCTTCAGGCAGGAAGGAATGCAGGAACTTACCAGGACCGTGCTTCACAATGGCAATCACCGTGCAGGCAAGGAAAATGCAGATCGCCAGAGCAAACGTGACCACGATATGGCTGGTAGTGGTAAAGGAATAAGGAACCATGCCGAGCACGTTGCTCAAAAGCACGAAAATGAACAGCGAGAAGATCAGCGGGAAATATTTCAGCGCCGAATCACCCGCCACATCGCGCAGCGTGTTATTCATGAACTGCACCATGATCTCGGAGAAGCTCTGCCAGCGGCCCGGCACCAGCGCGCGCCCGCGCACCCCCATGAACAAAACGAACGTAGCGGTGAAAATGGCGATCACCATCCACAGCGACGCATTGGTAAAGCTCAAATCCCATTTGCCGATATGCAGCGGGATCAGCGGGTGCACCTCGAACTGGGCGAGGGGGCTATGGCCATGATGGGCGTGTTCTGCAGCTTCAACCACGAAAAATTCCCTTAAACGAAATTACTTGATTTCCATATGCGTATCTTTCCGTGCCTGCCGCACCAGGTTTCGAAAACCCGCGGCCGCGCCGAGAAAGAAACACACAATGAAAAACCAGGGCGTTGTCCCAAGCCAGCGGTCTAAGTAAAACCCGACAAAACTGCCAACGGCAACGCCGGCAACCAGCTCAATGCCAACCTGCATCGCCGCCCCCGCATTCTGGGGTTCCTCGGCTTTTGGTTCGCCCTCATTCTTCATGCCCGCCTGGCTATTAGCCTCGTTGATTTTACGTTGTAAATCATCGAGGGACGGCAGGTTTTCAGGTCCTGTCATAATATCCTTTAAGGCGTGCGCAATGTATGTAGCAAGGCTGCCCCTGTCAAGCGGTATTAGGGCTTTTTTACGACGCTTGCCTCGGCCAGTTTTTTGTCAATAAACGGGAACATGATTTCGGGGCTGCGCTCACCTTCAAAAGCTTCCCCGCCGATGTAAATAAAGGGCGTATGCGGGATCTTAAGCTCATCCGCTGCCTCCTTTTTCTTCTTCAAAGCAGCCATTTCCCGCTGCGTATTGACCGTGCAGTTGGTGAACTGGTCTTTGCTTAAGCCCCCCACCGTGGCAATGGTTTCCAGCCCGGACATATAGTTGGAGTCAAACGCCCATTTGGCCTGCGCATCGAATAACACCTTGGCAAATACGAAGTATTTGTCGTTGCTCTGCTCGCCTACGCAATACAGCAGCATGGCGGCCTTCAGCGCCGGCTCATTTAGCGGGAACTGGCGCAGCACATAGCGCATTTTACCGGTATCAATATATTTCTTCTGGATTAACGGGAGCATAGTGGCGCTGAAATGCGCGCAGTGCGGGCAGGTCATCGAAGCGTATTCCACCATCACCAGCGGCGCTTTAGGGTCGCCCATCACGAAATCGGTTTCCAGCGGGGCTTTGGTTATCATATCGGAGGTGCTGACCCCACCGCTGTTTTCCGGCAGGCGCATATTGGGCTCTTTGAAAGCATCCCCGCCCGCAGGTACGGCACTGCTGGTGCCCGTTGCGCTGGTCGCGGGCACTACCGCAGGAACCGGGGTGGCATCCGCTGCCCAGACGGCGGAACTGAAAAACAAGCTGGCAGCTAAGACAAGTCCGGTTTTGGCAGGCAAGAAACGCATCGGGAAATCCTCCGTTGAATGAGCCATCATTTTTAAGGGCATTCATCCTTCAGTGCAATGATTATTCGAAAGCAAAGCCGCGCCGTGCGGCATCAAAAAAAACCGCGCCGGGTTTCCCGGGCGCGGTTTTTCACAAAAGCAATAAAGACTACTTTTCGTTTTTGTCTTCTTCAGCGTCCTTAACGTCGTGGTTGAGGATTTTGCTGTCCACTTTCTTTTCGCCCTTCTTTTCAGCGATAACGGCCTTGTTCGCGCCGATCTGAACGCTCTGCGAAGCCTGGTCCAGCGGGTTGCCATTTTTCTTGGCAGCTTCTTTTTCAGCGCGGTTTACTTCGATGTTGCTTTCCTGATGCGCGATCGCCTTGTTGTCTTTCTTGATAGCGCCCACGTCTGCGCTTACGTCAGCATTAGTGGTGTCTGCAAAAGCAGCGCCGCAGAGGAGCGAAAAGCCCGCTGCGAAAACGATAATAGATTTTTTCATGTGATATATCCTTAAGTTAACATCCCAATGATGCCATTGGTTGTCTTGCTTCTAATAAAAAAAGCATAAAAGATATATAAGGAATTGCATCCGCGGGTATTTTTTTTAGGCCGTCTCGCCCGCCAGTGCCCGCGCCAGCGATGCCAGCGTTTCACGCAGTTCCGGGTCGTCTACCCCCTCGGTCAGCGCGTGGCTTCCTTTGGGAAGCGCGGCTTTCAAGGCCTTCTGCGGCTTATCTGCCACTGGCGGCACCCAGCTATGCGAAATGGTGATGCGCGAAATCGCCTGGTAGCCAAAATAACTGGCCAGCCGCTCAAGGATCACCGCCTGCATATGCTGGATATGGGTGGCAAACCCGTTTTCCGTGGAAATCACCAGCGTGCCCCCGGTTTTTTTTCCGCGTGGGAAACTTAAGTGTTCCGGCAGGCTGTGCTGTGCCAGCATCGGCCCCACGATAGAAGCCCATTCGGTCAGTATTTTGGAGCCTGCCAACCCCTGCGCCTTCAGCGCCGGGCGGGTAAGCGGCTCCACGCAGGCGCCCAGTGTTTTCGGGAACAGTGAAAACTTGCGGAACCCCGGCTCGCTCATGCTTGCACTTCCAGTTCCACGCGCTCATCCACCAGCAGGTCGATCTGCACCGGCGTGCCCTCAACCAGCGCCCGTATCGGCCCGAAGCTGCGGCGGTGGTGAATGGTGATGCCCAGCGTTTGCAGCCCGTGGTAATGCAGCCTTGTGCCGTAGCCCGCGTTTCGTTCCCAGCCATAGCCGGGATGCTCCGCCGCCAGCTGCGCCATCAGCCTGTCGCGCGTCACCTTTGCCACGATGCTGGCCGCAGCAATGGACAGGCTTATCGCATCCCCCCCCACCACCGGCACGGCGCGGCACTCCAGTTTTGGCGGCTGGTTCCCGTCCACCAGCACGATGTCTGGCTGCGAGCTAAGCGCCTCCACCGCCCGCCGCATGGCGAGCTTGGTCGCGCCCAGAATATTCAGGCTGTCGATTTCCTCCACGCTGGCAAGCCCCACCCCCACGCAGGCGCGCTTACAGATGCGCTCAAACAGTGCCTCGCGCAGGTCGCGGGTCAGTTTTTTAGAATCGTCGATGCCTCGCGGCACTCCTTTGCGCGGCATGATGACAGCCGCAGCCACCACCGGCCCGGCAAGCGGCCCGCGCCCAGCTTCATCCACACCGGCCACCACGCCTTCATGGCTGTCTTCAAGTTTGAAATGTGGCCCTGAAGCCATCGCGCTTAAGCGCCGCCGCCGTGAACAACGCGGGCTTCCGCAGGCGCGGCTTCCGCTTCGGCGGCCACCGGCGTGCTGCCGTAAATATCGTAAGACGGCCATTTATTATCCAGCACCGCCTGCACCGTCTTGTCAGATGCGCCGATCAGTTCGGAATAGATCCAGTAATTAGTCATCACCTGCATCACGTAATTATGCGTTTCGTTGAAAGGGATGCTTTCAATGAACAGCAGCGGGTCGTTATGGTAGTTCAGGCTGGCCTTCCAGTCCTGCAACCGCCCGGGGCCCGCGTTGTAAGCCGCCAGCAGGTAGAACATGTTGCCCTCGACCAGGTTGTTGGTCAGCAAATGTTCCACGTAATTTTGCCCAAGGGTAATGTTCTGCACCGGCTCAGCTGCGCTCAGCTTAATCAGCGGCTCGGCGCTATTGGTGCTGCCATACATTTGCTTATGCATCAGCGTGGCCGTTTGCGGCATCAGCTGCATCAGCCCCAGTGCGCCCACCGGGCTCACCGCCGACTGGCGGAAACCGGATTCCTGCCGCATCAGCGAAAACAACAGCAGCGGGTCTACGCGGTAGCCGCCATCGGGCTGCCAGTTCGGGATTGGGTAACGCGCAAAATCCAGCTCACGGCCCGTCACGCCCAGTGTGCGCGCCATGCTGATCTGCACCGAGGCCAGCCCCAGCTCATGCGCCAGCGCCAGCAGGCGCGGCTTCTCGTCGTCATCGGCCTGCGGGAAGCGCAGGCGCAGTTCTTTTTCCGCGAGGTCGTTATAGCCCGCTTCCGTCAGCGCCACGATGCGGCGGATGGACTGGTCGCCCACCATCTGCAGGATATCGCTATCGGTAAGCTGCACCGGCTGCGTGTCCAGCCCCAGCTGCTCATTGAGCTGCTTGCGGGCTAAAATGCCGTAAAAGCTGCGCGGGAATTCCGCGGCTTTGTGCAAATAAGTATCGGCGGCCTTGCCGTTACCCGCGGCGGTAAACGCCCTGTAAGCCCAGTAATCCGCAGCCGAAGCCATCCATGGGGAAAGTTCTTTTTCATGCTCGGCCACCGCCACGAAATACTTCGCAGATTCCGCCTTGCGCCCGTTGCGCCATGCGTTCAGCCCTGCGTGCCAGCTGCCGCGGTAAGGGTTGTCATAGGCGTTCACGCTTAAACTGTTGTCGTCGCCATAGCCTTCCAGCGTCGCCTGCTTCTTCACATAAGGGAGGTCTTCGCGCATCCCCGGCTGTTTGGAAGTCACCTTGGCGTAAATATCGGGTGCCTGCGGCAGCTCGGCGTAATTATTGAGCCAGTTCGCCAGCTCAGTCGGTGTCGCTTTGTATTTGGCGCTTAAATAGCGGTCTGCCAGCACATAGCCCAACAATACTTGGTTCTTGATTTCCCCGACCAGCTGGTCGGCGCCTTTCCAGTCGCCTTCTTTCTGTGCAACGAAAATGGCCTGGTAGCGGTCTTTGTCCTGCGTGTCGAGCACGGTGGGCAGCACGCCTTCTTCGCCAAAGCTGGCCTTAGGCGTGTGGTCTTTGAAGGTGGAGGAGAAGAAGGTATTGGTGCTGGCGCTTGAAAGCGCCACGCGCGGCTCCTGCCACTTCCAGCTCGGGGGCATAAGCACCACGGCGGTTGTAAGAAGGACCGAACACCAGGAAACCGCGCGATAGATGCGCACATTCCCGTGTAGATATGGCTTGCTTCTATTCATAAGGTCGTCCGTTATAACCCGTAATGCCCTGAGCCGCAAGTTTAATTGTCGTTTTGTTAACAATTCATTTATTTTTCAGCAGATTGCCCTGTGGATATTTCGGTTTGTTAATGATTAAACCACTCCTGTTAATGCCCGTACCAGAAAAACTGCGGTTCAGCCTGTTGTGATTGCCTGGTCCAGGAAATCCTTAACCATTAGCAAGTCGTGCCACGCCAGCCGCTTTTGCGAGGGCGTGCGCAGCAAATAAGAGGGATGGAACGTCACCAGTGTGGGAATCTCCTTGGCCAGATAGCTGTTGCCATAATCATAGAGCTTGCCCCGCAGCCGCGTGATGGAAGTGTCCTTCTTTAAAAGTGTAGTGGTGGAAGTGCCCCCCGATAAAATCAGCAACTCCGGCTTCACCAGTGCAATGATCTTTTCCACGAAGGGAAGGCAGGTCTGCGTTTCTTCCATGCTTGGCTGCCGGTTGCCCGGGGGCCGCCAGAATACGGTGTTGGAAATAAATACCGAACCCCGGTCTAGCCCGATGGAAGCCAGCATCCGGTCCAGCAGCTGGCCGCTCGGTCCGCAGAAGGGAATGCCCTGCACATCTTCCTGCGCACCCGGAGCCTCACCGATAATCATTACCCGGCCTTTGGGGTTGCCGTCGGAAAATACGGTCTTGCTGGCGGTTTTTTTAATGGCGCACCCGTCAAAGCCGCGCACCATCGCCTCCAGCTCCTCAAGGCTTGCCGCCTTGTCCGCCAGCTCACGCGCCATCGCCATCGCCGCCGAAGGCGTGTAGTGCAGGGGCGTGGCTGTGGAGGTGGCTTTAATGGCCGGGGAGGGGGCTTCCGTGGCGGATGCCTCGGCCGCAGGCTCGGAAATCGGCTCTTTGCGCGCCAAAGCGGGCAGCGCAAAATAGTTGGTCGGCGTGTCCGAAATGGCTTCGTCCACGCCCGCGTCTAAATACCATTCAAGCAACTGGTGGTTCTGCATGAATCCCGATCTGGTTGTTTCTATATTATAGAGTAATAGGGTAAAGCGCCCGCGCCGTTACGAAAGGGTGCGCGGCTGGTCCTTGTCCAGCGCAACCTTGTCCGCCCAGTCCTTGCCCCGGTCTTCGGCGGGTTTCTTGTCCGGCCCCACGGCGTTATACGCTATGGCCGCCGCAACTGTGCCTGCCGCCGCAGCGCCCGCCAGCGCCACCATGGTCTTGCCTTCCGGCCCGCCCAGGGTTTTATAAATGAATTTCGGGAATTCGCCGTATTTGCCCGACTGCGCAAGCCGCGAAGCGTTGGCCATGTGGATTTCGCCGCTGCCCAGCCCTGCGGCCAGCCCTCCTGAGCCCATGCCGCCCACCTCGGTAAGCGATGCGCCAAGCCCTGCGCGGCCAAGGATATTGCCCTTGGTCTGCCCCAGCACTTCGGTTTCGAAATCGAACATTTTCTGGTTCACATAGATTTTGCTGGCCACATAACCCGCAATAGCCGAAACGCCGCCCGCAAGCATGGAGGCGATGGTGCGTTTGGAATAATCCGGCTTCACGCGTGTGGCTTCCATCACCGGTTCGGAATTGCCCACATGGATATGGACTTTGCTGTTCTCCGGCAAGGTCTGCAGGTCAATCACTTGGGGCTTGTCTTTCGCCTCTGGCTCGGGTGCGGGCATAAAGTCCTCTGTCGCGCAGTTGGTTCACCACCAATGTATAACATTTGGTAAATAAATGCCTATGAAATCTTTGTTACAATCCCTTTTTTAACCACAAAACTGATAAATAACAGTGACTTTTTATATGTTTTCGGTGTAGCATAAAACCATGGAAGACACGACCATGCACTATGATGTGGTAATTGTTGGCGCAGGGCCTTCGGGCCTTGCCGCCGCCATCCGCCTGAAGCAACTTTCCCCCGATATCCGGGTCTGCATTCTGGAAAAGGGCTCCGAAGTCGGCGCCCATGTCATGTCCGGCGCCGTGATCGAGCCCCGCGCGCTGAATGAACTGCTCCCCGACTGGAAAGAAAAAGGCGCCCCCCTGAGCACCCCCGTGACGGAAGACCGCTTCCTTTTACTCACCGCCAAAAAGAGCTTTCGCCTTCCCACCCCGCCGCAAATGCACAATCACGGCAATTATATTGCGAGCTTAGGCGACCTCTGCCGCTGGCTGGGCCAGCAGGCCGATTCCCTCGGCGTGGAAATCTTCCCCGGCTTCCCCGCAGCCTCGGTACTGATTGAAGAGGGCAGGGTGGTCGGCGTCAAAACCGGGGAGTTCGGCCGCGCCCGTGATGGCCACGAAAAACCGTCCTACCAGCCCGGAATGGATATTCGCGGCACGTATACACTGTTTGCCGAGGGCTGCCGCGGCTCGCTCTCCCAGCAGCTTATGAAGGAGTTCGGCCTGCGCGAAGGGGTTTCGCCCCAGACCTACGGCATCGGCATCAAGGAAATCTGGGAGGTGGACCCCGCCCGGTTAAAGCCCGGCCTCGTCGTCCACAGCGTCGGCTGGCCCATGGACATGGGAACCTATGGCGGTTCCTTTCTCTATCACCTGAATAACGGGCAGGTCTATGTCGGCTTCATCACCGGGCTGGATTATGCAAACCCCTATCTCGACCCCTATCAGGAATTCCAGCGTTTCAAAACCCACCCCGCCATCCGCCCCGTTTTTGAAAACGCCCGCCGCATCAGCTATGGCGCCCGCGCCGTAAACGAAGGGGGCCTTCAGTCCATCCCCAAGCTTGTTTTTCCCGGCGGCGCACTCATCGGCTGCTCGGCGGGTTTCCTGAATGTGCCCAAGATCAAAGGCAGCCACACCGCCATGAAAACCGGTATGCTCGCCGCCGAAGCCATTGCCGCAAGCTGGCAGTCCAAACCCGCGCTCCTTTCCTCCTACCCGGAATCCATCGCTAAAAGCTGGGTGCATGAAGAGCTCTACGCCGCCCGAAACATCCGCCCCGGCTTCCACTGGGGGCTGATCCCCGGCCTGCTCTATGCCGCTTTCGACACCTATATATTAAAAGGCCGCGCCCCGTGGACCTTGCGCCACAAGCCCGACCACACATGCCTGAAACAAAAAACACAATGCCTGCCGCCCGCCTATCCCAAACCCGACGGCAAGCTCACCTTTGACCGCATGTCCTCGGTGTTCCTCTCCAGCACCAACCATGAAGAAGACCAGCCCGTGCACCTGAAACTGGCCGATCCCACCGTGCCCACGCGCATCAACCTGCCCGAATATGCTGGCCCCGAAGCCCGCTTCTGCCCCGCCGGAGTATATGAATTTGTAGGCGATGGCGCGGAAAAACGCTTGCAGATCAATGCGCAAAACTGCGTACACTGCAAAACCTGCGACATTAAAGACCCCACCCAAAACATTACCTGGGTCACGCCCGAAGGCGGTGGCGGGCCAAACTATTCCGGCATGTAATCAGACTTTGTCGTCATCCTTGTGCAGCGCCTTGTAGCGTGCCGACACTTGCCGCATGATCTCGATGGGGTCGCCGTCGGGGTCTATGCCCATCTCCACCAGCCGCCGTTCTTCAGACACCGCCAGCGCCACATCTTCTTCGCTCATTTTGCCGCCGTCGCGGAGTTTGCGGATAAACTTGCTGTCCTCGCTCATGAGCCTGTCCTCTTCATTTCGCCCGCCGGTTTGCTGAACTGTATTTCCGATTTGGCCGTAAGCGCCTCTAGCGCCACGGCTACCTTGTTGCGGTCAATGCTGCCTTCCAGCCCTGCCACGCTATCCACACCCACATCCATTATGAAATGCTTGAAACTAAGAGATTTGCTGCTGTCTTTCGGGTGGGGGATATCCGCCATGAGCTGAAGCGGCTTGCCCCCTTTGGAAAGCTTGCCCAGCCGGTCTTCCAGCAGGGAAATCTTCTGCGCAGATTCCGCCTCGCGCCCGTGGGAGGGGTTGGCATAGGTGGCCTTTGCGAAATCGACGATGGCAACCTTGCGCATATGCGTGTCCATCTGCTCGTTCACATATGCCGCCACTGCCTGAATATCTTCCGCCGGGTAATTCGGGGGCAGCATCACCTTAAATTTCCCGCCGCCTTCATGATAAACATGGTCCATGATATTGGTGCCAAGCCCCCGGTCGTGCTTCAGCAGCCCGTCCTGTATATACTTGCCCGTTTCGCGTAAGGCGGCATCGGCGATATCGTAATTCACCGTGTTCAGCCCGTTCACATTGCCCAGCTCGAACTGCACCAGTTTCATGCCGCCCTGTCCCTTGTAGCGCTCCATGAAATCCCTCCCATCCTCGGCGATCAGGTGCGGCGCCTTGCAGCGCGCTGCCGGGTCCATCGCGTCGAACTGCTGCATTAAATCAATCGCAAGACGCAGCGTGCGCCCGCGCTCCGGCCCGGGGTCCATGTTCGGCGGGCGCACCAGATCATAGCGCCGCAAATCGGTGTTCCACTCGAACAAGGGCCGCTTGGCATGGGCGATCTCGGTGAATTTAAGCGCGTTAAGCACCTTTCGCAGGCGGATGGATTCAGGCGCCTCGCCTTGGTCTTCCACCTTTTCCTGCGCGAACGGCACCAGCGTCGGCACATGCGTGAGGGTGATTTCCCCCAGCCGCTCTTTCACGCTGGGCGCCATTTTCGCGCTAAGCGCATCGAAAAATGCTTTCGGGTTTTCCTTTACCCCATGATATGCCTCGGGGAAGGGGCTGCCCTCCTGCGTCATGGCTTTCCACGTTTCCGCCACCGCCTTGGCCTCGCCCTGCATATGCGCAAACTCTGCGCGCATCTTCCCCTCGATCGCCGCCGGCACCAGCTTCTGGTCTTTCAGATACAGCTCATACACCTCCCGCATGTAGCGCTCCACGCCCGCCGCATCGGTCACCCCCATGCGCAGCAGCCCGTCCACGCGCTTGCGCTCTTCAATATCGGTGTTGAGCATGTCGCGGATTTTCGCCGTGTCGGTCTCCCGGGTTAAATCCACCGCGCCGAACGCCGCGCCAAACCCTGCCAGCTTGCCTTTTTTCTCATGCTTCACGTTATGCACGCCGAATTCCGCCGCCAGCAGGTTGATCTTCGGGTGCACCCGCGTATCCAGCACTTCCTTGATCTGCTTCGGCTCAAGCCCATACACCACCAGCCGCACCTCGTCGCCGCCCGCGCGAATGCCGTGCGTTTCAGACTGCGCCGCCACGATGCCCACTTTCTGCCCATGCTCTTTGGCATAATCGGCAAACGACTGTTCCAGCAATTCGCAGATTTTATGGATCAGCTTGTCGGTGCCCTCGCGCCCCACCGCGCTGTTGTTGCACCCGCCCATATTACTGAAATCCCCCTCCACCAGCGAAACGGGCACGTGGTTTTCCTGTGCTTGCGCCTGCATATGCGCCAGCCCCACAATCACCGGCATACATTGCTTGGCGTAATATCCCGTTACCGCGTCGCGCGGGTAGGTCTTCTCGATAATCTCGGTGATTTTCGCAAGCTCATCGGCATTTTGCACCAGTCCGCGCTTTTGCACCACGCGCTTGGCCAGCGAGATCGGGTGCAGTGCCGGGTGCGCGTCGCTGCCGTCAATGGTGGGTTGGGGCGCAAGGCCGGCGCGCATGGATTCGCGCATCGCCGCCGCCATGTCCTGCCGCACCGAATCCAGCGCGGCTTCATTCAGCTGGCTCTGCTCGGCGGGGCTGGGCGCCCTGTCCACACGCGAAGCGAAGGCGCGCAAAAACGCGTCCATTTCCTCCTGATACATTAATTCTGGCTTAGCCATAGACCTCTATACAAACTTTAACCATTATACACAGGCCGCCGCCACGCCGCACCTGCAAAATACCGGTTATAAATCAGGATAATAAAGCTTTGAAAACACCCCTATGCGCCGCAGCGCCGCCTCCAGCGCCCGCGCCCGCTCCACATCGCGGGGCCGCGCAGAGGGTTTCAGCTGCGCGGCCGCAGCGGGCAAAACCTCATGGCCGAACATCCGGCTCACCGTAAGCGGGTCGGCCATCACATCTTCATAGCGCAGCACCGTCACCCCCAGCTCATGGTAGCGTTGCACGTAAAGCTCATAAAGCGCGGCGAACTGCTCCGGCAAACTGCCGCCCGCCAATGCCTCCAGCGCCTCCGGCCAATACCGGGCAATACCCGGCGGGTTGCCTTGCGACAACAAGGGCTGCGCCATGCGGTACCATGACAGGCACACATCCACTGGGTGGCGTATGACAGCGATGATGGTGAAATGCTGGAACGACACCAGCATCGGCAAAATACTCGTAAACAGCGTGGTCTGCCGCATGGCGAGCGTAAACTGTGCGGGCAAGGCAGGGCGCGTGAAAGGAACCGCCTTCGGCTCTCCCTCGTCATCGCGCATCATCCGCGCATCCTGCATTCCGTCCAGAAGTGGTGTGCCGTCACCACTACGGATATCGGCAATCGGCGTGCCTTCAATCAGTTTCTGCCGCGACCACGCGAAATCGCCGACCAGCCATTTGCAAAAAGGAAGGATATCAACCGGGTTTCGCGCAAACGCAACCTGCCATGGCGGCGTGTTAAGGCACACCGCATCGGGCAGGGAGTCAATAAGCGCTGAAACAGGGGCGGAACCAGACCGCGGCAACCCGGTAAGAATAAGGTTGGCCGGGGCGGGGTTCAAAACCGCTTAAACGTTTTTATAAGCGATCGGCAGGCCGGTGGTCTTGTCGATCACCAGGTCGCCGTTTTCGAACATGGCGGCGATATAGCGGCCAACGCCACGTTTAATGAACAAAACGGGCTTTACCGGCTTGCCGTTGTACTTGCGAAGGGCGGTGACTTTACCACGGGCTTCTGGATTATTTTTACTGCTCATATAAAACTCAACTCGCTAAAGATTTTTCACTAAAATAGTGTTTCAGAATCGCCGGGATTCTAGTAAGATGCGCGGCATGTGCAAGCTTTTTATCGCCCAATCCTTTTTTTTGGGCCTTTTTTCCAGCATCGCAGGCGAGCCTTTAATAATTAAAACACTGAATAATAATAAAAAATGAACGATAGTAAAATAAAATGGCGCGCACTGGCTGCGGCCTTCTGGCTCATCGGCACCAGCCCTCTGGCCTATGCGGCCACCAGTAATAGCCTTCCGCCCGACGCCGACGCCAAGCCGGAGACGGATGCCGCACCGAAGCATGTATCCACACCCATCAGCGGCGATATCGCGGGAAGTTACCTTTCCAGCCAGTTCGCCCGCAGCAGTGGCAATATTGATGAAGCTATTGTGCATCTGCGCCGCGTGCACCAGTCCCAGCCCGAAAACATGAATGTATCCGTGCAGCTTCAGGGCATGTTGCTCCTTCAGGGCAATGTAGACGAAGCCGCCATGCTCGCGCAGGACATCCAGCATGAAAAAGGCAAGGACCCGCTCTCCGACCTTGTGCTCACCCTGCGCGCCGTGAAAAACGGCAATGCCAAAGACGCCGCCGCCATCCTTGAATCCGCCCGCGACCAAG
>JANYCJ010000199.1 GCA_025360345.1 Alphaproteobacteria bacterium
TCCACACCAACTACGCCATGACCATCGCCTCCACCGGCCGCCTCAGCAGCACCGACCCCAACCTGCAAAACATCCCCATCCGCACTATTGAAGGCAAAAAAATCCGCAACGCCTTCATCGCCGAAACCGGATACAATATCGTCTCCGCCGATTATTCCCAGATCGAGCTGCGCCTGCTGGCGCACATCGCGGATATTCCCACCCTGAAAGACGCCTTCAGCGAGGGCAAGGACATCCACGCCATCACCGCCAGCCAGATGTTCAATGTCCCTGTGGAAGCGGTGGATTCCGACCTCCGCCGCAAGGCAAAAACCATCAATTTCGGCATTATCTACGGCATTTCCGCCCATGGCCTCGCCAGCCGCCTCGGCATTGGCCGCGCCGAAGCGGGTACCTATATTGCCCAGTATTTCGACCAATATCCCGGCATCAAAGCCTACATGGAAAAAGCCAAGGAAGAGGCGCGCCAGTTCGGCTATGTTACCACCCTCTTTGGCCGCCGCTGCCACCTCCCCGGCATCAATAATAAAAATGGCGCCATCCGCCAGTTCTCGGAGCGCGCCGCCATCAACGCCCCCCTTCAGGGCACCGCCGCCGACATCATCAAGCGCGCCATGATCGCCTGCGCCCGAAAAATCGCCCCCTTGGGCAGCGATGTCCGAATGCTTCTGCAGGTGCATGACGAACTGGTGTTCGAACTGCGCGAAGGCGCGGAATCCGTAGCCCTTCCCCTCATTAAGCAATCCATGGAGCAAGCTGCCACCCTCTCCGTTCCCCTCACCGTGGAAACTGGCATCGGCAAGCACTGGGGCGATGCGCATTAAAGCTGGACTTGCCTCGCTTTTCGTCGTAAATCATGTGGCTATCATAACATCATAGCCATTTATTGTGCCCACGGGGCCAAAACAGGGATTGAAGCACTTGTCAGCATCCGACGCCGCGGCCTTCCGCGCCAAGTTAAAAAACGTTATTATCTCCGGTAAGGAAGTTGCCCCCATCGTAGAAGGCGGCAAAGGCGTGGCAGTAACAAACGGCTACACCGCAGGCGCATTCGCCGCCGCTGGCGCAGTAGGAACGTTCTCCGGTGTAAACGCCGACACCTTTGACGAAACCGGCAAAGCCATCCCCTACACCTATAAAGCCACCACCCGCCGCGAACGCCACGAGGAGCTGATCGTGCAATCCGCGCGCGGCGCCATCCAGCAGGCCAAAATCGCCCATGACATCGCCGGAGGCAAGGGCCGTATCCACATGAATGTCCTGTGGGAAATGGGCGCGTGCGAGCGCATCCTCACCGAAACGCTAGAAGGCGCCAAAGGCCTCATCCACGGCATCACCTGCGGCGCAGGTATGCCCTACCGCCTCGGCGACATCGCCGAGCACTACGGCGTATACTATCACCCCATCATCTCCTCCTCCCGCGCCTTCAACGCGCTGTGGAAGCGCTCTTACAGCAAAACTGCCCAGTGGCTCGGCTCCGTGGTCTATGAAGACCCCTGGCTCGCCGGTGGCCATAACGGGCTTTCCAACAGTGAAAACTCAGAAAAACCCGAAGATCCGTACCCCCGCGTGGCAGCGCTCCGCGCTACTATGAACAGCTTCGGCCTCCATAAAACCCCCATCCTCATGGCTGGCGGCGTGTGGCACCTCAAGGAATGGGAACACTGGCTCGACAATCCTGAAATCGGCGAAATTGCCTTCCAGTTCGGCACGCGTCCCATTCTCACCAAGGAAAGTCCCGTCACGCCAGAATGGAAAAAGAAACTCATGGAGCTGGAAGAAGGCGATGTGTTCCTGAACCGCTTCTCCCCCACCGGCTTTTATTCCTCCGCAGTCAATAACAACTTCATCCAGTCCTTGCGTGGCCGCTCCGAGCGTCAGGTAGAATACCGCACCGAACAGGAAGGACTCTTCTCCGAGCCCCTGCCCGTGGGCGCACGGGGCCGGCCTGTGTTCCTGCAAACCGACGACAAGGCCCGTGCCGACGCATGGAAAGCCCAGGGCTTCACCGACGCCCTCAAAACCCCCGATTCAACACTGGTTTTCGTGACCCCCGAAGACGGCAAGCAAATCGTCATCGACCAGATCGAATGCATGGGCTGCCTCAGCCATTGCCGCTTCTCAAACTGGAAAGACCACGACGACTACACCACCGGCAAGCGCGCCGACCCCCGCTCCTTCTGCATCCAGAAAACCCTTCAGGACATCGCCCATGGCGCAGGTATAGACAATGAGCTGATGTTCTCCGGCCACAACGCCTATCGCTTCAAAACTGACCCCTTCTACAAGGGCTACCACGTTCCCACTATTGGCGAACTGGTAGAGCGCATCCTCACCGGCTACTAAGACTTAGCTGGCGACTAAAATCGCCTTCTCATTATTCCGGTATTCCGTGGGCGAAACCCCAACCTTCGCCTTAAAAACCCGGTTGAACGAGGCAATGGAATTAAACCCAACCTCGAAGCCGATCACCGTTATCTGCGTGTTCTCACTGCGCAGGCGCTGCTTAGCCTCATCAATCCGGTAGGTGTTCAGCAGCTCATTAAAATTTTTGTCGAAATGCCGGTTTATCACTCGTGACAGCTGATACTCGCCAATCCCCACCATCTCCGCAAGCGTGGCGCGGTTAAGCCGCATCTGCCGGTAAATCCTGTCCTTCTCCAGCAGGTCAATGATCTTGTCCGCAAACTCCTTGTCCACATCCGGCTTATACGCCGCCCCCGACCCCAGCGTCATCACCTGCGTGGCCAGCCCCGGGTAAAACACCCTGAACAGCGAGGTCAATACGAGGTAAATGAACGTAAGCCGGAACATGGTGGCCACAAACAGCGCATCCTCCGGTGATATACGCCCCATCAGGCGCGCCATATCAATCGCCAGCACCAGCAGGTGCAGCAGGATCAGCGTCACGATCAGCCAGTATTTATGACGCTTTATCAGGTCATTGCTATGCAACGTGCCCGCGCGCGACGCATAATAGATTAGCAGCAGGAAAATAAACGAAGAACTGAAGATATGGTACAGCGTGCGGATCGTCGTCACATCCCAGCAGGTTTCATCCGCCGCGCAGGCATCGTTTGCCGTCATAATGCCCGCATACACCAGCGAGCTTCCCCCCAGCAGCGGTATGGTAAGCACCAGCCAGTACGGCAGCCCCGGCACCTTCCCGCTCATGAACTGGCAGATCAGCAAAAAGCTGAATGCCGTAAGCGTGCTTTCCCCCACCAGCACCGACCCCTCGATCCAGTGGCTGGCCATAAACGGCGGATACAGGTCCAGTAGCGGAATCAGGAAGCTGCACACCAGTGCGATAAAATAAAAGATCGGGATTACCGCCTGCCGGTTGCGGGCAGACAATACGCAAAGAAACAGGATGACAAACAGGCACGGGGTAAGCCCGACGAGTTGCAATGCCTGTGTCAGCGTGAGCAGCATTAGTTAACAGATCCCCCTATGTTGCGTTAGCGTATATAATCATAAAGGCATCATATTGGCTATAACTTACTATATTTAGTAGTTCACTCGTTAACACTATACCACAAATTTATTAACAACCGCCCCATCTCCGTTATTTATCCCCGGCTTTTTTCTCGCCTTGGGGAAAGGGCTTCTGCGGTGGCGGCCATTGGCCAAATTTCTTGGATTCATCAAGTTTTCCAAGGCGTTCCTTCACAAAATAGGTCATGTAGTTGAGGTCGGCCTGCGGAATATTGTTCACGTTATTTTTAATCGTTTCCATGATTTCAAGTGCGTCATCCATCTCCCCACGCTTTTCATGCACCACTGCCGTCATTTCCCGCGCCCATACCGGTACCTGGCTGTTCTGCAATGGCTGCGCCACCTTCAGTGCCAGGTCAGTATCGTCCAGCTTATGCAGCGAAAGATAAATCGCCTGCAGCAGCCACCACCACTTATGTTCCACATCCTTCACCGAATGCTCGTAAAGGTAGTCCACGATATAGCGCACATCCGGCGTATTTTGTGTCTGTGCAAAATAATAGGTGGCCATGCTCGGCATCATGTTGGAGCGCGAGTCCAGTTCGTCCAGCAGGCTGAACCAGTGGTAAAGTTTGTTGAAATCGTAATAGCGCAGCGCCGTGAAACGCCCGAACGTGTCCCCGGCGTTTTGCAGCGTGAAGGCCATGATACGGAAATAGAACTCATTATCCCCAAAGGTCAGCGCATGTAGCGTCTGCCGCCCCGGAACCTCTGGCACGATACCGAAATCCGGCTTGATATCATGGGTCTTATACCAGAACCCCAACTGCGCAAATACCAGCATCAGCAGGGCCGTGTAATTGCGCAACCATTTTTTAAGATTGAACGCCTTCGTCATACCCGGCCTCAGAACTGCTTACGGCGGAAATCAGCAATGGCCGCCAGCACCAGCAGCGGCACAAAAATCGCCACCTGCACGGTGAAAGCGATCCATTCCTGATTGGTATTGAACCCATAGACCAGCCATTCGCTTTTAGCAAAAAAATCAAGTCGCGGCACCATGGTGGAGATTGCCGAAAGCGCGTAGCGCAGCAGCACGTATTGGAACTCCCCCCCCACCATGCCGGACTGCGCTGTGTAAACAAAAAACGCCATCATCCGCGACAACACGTAAAATCCCATGGTCGCAATCACCGAAGTCACCGCGCTTTTCAAGGTAAACGCCGAAAACAACGCCAGCGCCACTACAAGGAACATCTCCAGCAGCAGGCTTACCCCCCAGCCGATAAAGCCCGGCCAGTTCACCACCCCAATCAGCCCGATAATCCCCACAATCGGCACTACCAGCAACAAACCGACAAAAGCAAACCCCAGCCAATACGCGATCACAAGGTTAGACCGTGAAATCGGCCGTGACATAATCACATCGATTTCCTTGGTGTCGAAAGCGTTGCGGATATGGAAGCACACGAAAACGATCATGCCCACCATAAGGATCAGGCGCGAGGAACCGGACGCGAATGTCAGCGTCATTTCCTGTTTTTCCAGGAAGGCCGTGCTTCCCAGCGTAGCCGAAATCATCGTCGCCAGCACAATACCCGCAAGCAGCCCGATGAATAGCCAGTCACGAAGCGCGGTCAAAAGGATATAACGGATATTGGTAATCATAGTATGCCTTCTAGAATTTTAAGGGTTCGGGATCCTGCATGAATTTGTTGTAAAGCGCCTTGTTATATTCCGTGGCATTGCCGTGCGGGTCTACAATCGTAGCGCGGATAAAAATAATTAATTCCTTCTTAGTATTGGTCTTCTCCACCGATTTGAACAAGTTACCAAACATCGGTATCTGGCTCACGCCCGGCACCCCGGAGTCGCTATCAGTCACCTTGTCTTCAAGCAAGCCGCCGATCACCATCACCTGCCCGCTCTTGACCTTAAGCACGGAGTCCAGCTCGCGTGTTTCGATCTGTGGCACTTTGCTGTCGGTATTTTTGATCTTATCAATCAGGTCGGAATTCGTGGAGGAGGCGGAAAGATTGTTCAGCGCAACCGCGATCTGGATCGGGAAGCTGG
This sequence comes from Alphaproteobacteria bacterium, assembly GCA_025360345.1. Classification (GTDB taxonomy): domain Bacteria; phylum Pseudomonadota; class Alphaproteobacteria; order Rickettsiales; family SXRF01; genus JANYBV01. The sequence goes on from JANYCJ010000199.1 coordinate 5,512, forward strand.
GGTCGGTCACATATTGCGTAACCCGCGTAAGCGTAGGCCGCACGCTGAGCGTGACTTCGTCGGTTTCCTTATTAATGGTCGGCAGCAGCGAAAGCAGGATACCAACCGGCGCCTTGTTTTCCTCGCTGTTAACCTCGATGATCGCAGGTGTCCCCGCAGAGCCGCCCGTGCCCGCAACCGCTGCGGTCACTTTGATCTTCACTTTGAAATACACGATATTTTCTGCAAACGTCAGCACCGCCTGCTGGTTGTTCATCGCGTTAAGCCGCGGGCTGGAAAGCGCGCGTGACGTGCCGAATTCGTCCAGCAGCCGCACTGCCGCCGAAAGATCGACCCCCGTGCCGAACAACTTATTGGAAAGCACCGTGATGCTGCCCGGCGTCACACCGGTGTTTGTCGTGGCGGCCACCGTGTCAAAAGAGCCGGTGAAAGCCACGTTGCCAATAGCGAATTTATTCCAGTCGATCCCGGTCTGGTAGGTGTCGTTCAGCGTCACTTCCACGATCTTGGCCTCAATCAGCACCTGCGACGAGGCATTGGCCTGGATCGCCTTCAGGAAGCGGCGGATGATTTCATGCTGGCGTTCCGTGGCCGCCACCATTAACGTCCCGGCCTGGCGGTTCAGGCTGTAAAAAGTCGCTTGCGCCGGTTCCCCGTCTGCCACTGCACCCGCTGGCCCAGCGCTGAAATTGACCGGTGCCGTCACCGGCCCCGTGGGTGGCGCCGCCACGGGTTGCGGGGCCGCAGGCGCAGGCGCAGCCGCCGGCGCTGCCGCTGCCGCTGGCGCTGCAGGGGTCGGGGCAGCAGCTGCCGCCGCTACCGGGTGCGGCGCATCGTGATCAACACTGCCGGTAGCTGCCGCCACCGCCGCAGCCGGGGTTGCCGCATCCATGACACCTGCCGTGGGCGCTGTGAAACTGGGGGAAGGCTGTGCCGACATCGTGGTAAGCGAGGTCATGCGCGTAGGCTTATAGCTGAGGATCTGCTTGATGCTATCGTCAAATTTTGCCCAGAAGTCGCTTTTGGATTCCAGTGTAATGTTGGAGCTGGAGCTGTTACTGGTGCTGCTTGAGCTGCCGCCGCCCGTGCTGGCGGAAGAATCCGCCCCCGCCGTCGCTCCCGTGCCGCTCGTGCTGGAAGCCCCGCCAGCCCCTCCACCCGCCGAAGACATACCGATCGCGCTGGTGGAGCTACGGTCAAGGTTCAGCATATCGAGCGTGTAAGTCTGGATAAATGGTGTGTCGCGCTCCACCCGAAGCACGCCGTTTTTCACTGAATAGCGCAAGCCCGCAAGGTCGGCGATACGCTCGATCACCTCGTTGAATGGCCGGTCTTTTGCACGGAAGGAAATCCCCCCTGTAATGCCCGAATCCACTTCGATATCCACATCCGCAAGCCGGGCCAGTTCGATCAATACGTCTTTCAGCGGCACATCGTCAGACACCGCGATGGACACCAGCTGCGTCGCCCCTATCTTTGGTGGCTTTGGCGCCGCAAGGATATCCGCAAGTTCAGGCACCGGTGGTTCGGACACTTGCGCGGTAATGCTTGGCGGCGTGATGCTGGGGTCCGGCAGCTTCGCCGCTGGCGGCGTATTCAGGCTTTTCATGTCCCTCACGCCCTCATAGTCGCCGCGGCTTAATCCGCCCGTCGGGTCAATGAGGTCATTGGGGTTGCTGAACAGGCGCGGCGCATTATCCGAGCAGCTAATTGCAAAAAACAAGCAACTGCTCAGACCGAGAACCGAACTAATCCGTTTGAAGCCGTTCATAATATTCCGGGCGGAGCACTCCGACAAACACCATATATAGATTTATCAAGCAATATAAACCCTATATCTGGTGTTTAACGATAGAAACTCCGCTATACTCGAGTGGATAACCAAATAGCTAACTTAGTTTGGTATACAATCACATGAGTTAAAATACCGTAAAAGGGCGAGGATTTAGCACCATTTTCCAAAGCCAGATCGTGGTGCTCCATTTCCTCTTTGCGAAAAGTGCTGATGGTGGATTTCAACCCGGCTTCATCCTCTCCCAGCGCGCGCTCCTGCGCCGCGTAATGCTCGTCAATCACCGACTCCACCGCCACCGTGCACGCCATCGCCGCTTTTTCCCCCAGCAGTGCGCTGGCCGCGCCCATGGCG
>JANYCJ010000200.1 GCA_025360345.1 Alphaproteobacteria bacterium
CCGAAGCCCGCCGCGCCGTCATTGACCAGGTGCTGGACGCCGTCCCCGCCATGGAACACGCCAACCGCTTCACCGACCCCACCAGCGGCGGCCCTCTTATGAAGCGTAGCGCCGCGCGGGAAACCTAGCCTTTTTATCCGCGTGCGCACCAAATGGGTTACTACCGAAGCCCGCTACAAATCTTGCGCACGCCATCAAAGCCTTCATCGCAAGCTTCCCCAACTTCAGAATTCTGGAAATCCTGCCCTAGTACCTGCGCAAATGCAGCGGCACAAAAAACAAAAACGGAATCAGCGCATACATACTCAGCGTCACGTCGCGGCTATAGGCCGAAATCCCGATTGCCACTCTATATAGCACCGCCCCAAACACGCCGCGCTGCAAGCTCTTGCGCATAAACATCGCCGTCACAAATTCCATGGCAAGTCCCCCGCGGTAATAGGCGTAATACCGCATGCCTGAAAAACTAAGCGACGCCAGAACCATCGTCACCCCAAAGAAAATCGCCGCCACTTCCGTATCGGGATACGCCCCCAGCACCTGCGTGGGGAACGGGATAAACGCAAGGAACAGCAAAAACAAATTATTCAGCCACAGCAGCGTATGCGTCGAATGCTTGATGCCATGGAACAACGCATGATGCGCAACCCAGAACATGCTGATCAGGATAAAGCTGAACATATAGGTGATGAAATACGGCGACATCGCCGCCAGCCGCGCGTACAGCTCCACATCCATATCCCCGCCCGAAACCTTGGGAACCTGAAAATTAAACACCAGCAGCGTAAGCACGATCGAAAACACCCCGTCGCTAAACGACTCGATGCGCGACTTGCTCATAATGGGGTACTCAATCATGCTGCTTCCCGTCTTTCAGCAAGGTGGGCACGCGCCGGAACTGGTCTTTCCACCACGACGCCGACTGGTAATACGCAATCGCGTCTTCCTTCGCTTGCGCCCCCACCTTGGGGTCGGCCTTCATCGTGGGCCAGTCATACTGCTCAACACTGCGCTTAGGCGCAAGCACCGTAAGCGCATCATTCTTCACCAGCCCCACCTTCTGGAAATTACTGATAAACGCATGTGGCGTCTCGGCGCTTCCATCCAGCAGGTTCTCGCCATAAAACTTCGTGTAATAGCTGAAATTCAGCATGCCCAGCAGCGTCGGCGCCATATCAATCTGGCTTGCAAGCTTCGAGTATTTCGCAGGCTTGATCGTGCCCGGCGCATAAAAAATCATCGGGATATGGTACTTATGCGAATCCAGCTCCGCCTTGCCGCCCGCGCCCGCCGTATGGTCTGCCACAAAAATAAAAATCGTATCCTTGAACCACGGCTTTTTCTTCGCGTCTTCCACCAGCTTGCCCACCGCGTAATCGGCGTATTTCACGCCGCCAAACCGCCCGGTATGCGAATCAATATTGATGCGCCCCGCCGGATACGTATACGGCCTGTGGTTGGACGTGGTCATAATAAGTTGCATGAACGGCTTGCCGTTTTTAAACGATGCATCCGCCTCGCGCAAAGCCCGGTCGAACATGTCTTCATCGCAAATGCCCCACACATTTGCAAAATGCACTTCGCTGCTGCTCATCACATTGCGGTCAATCACGTTAAACCCGTTCGCTTCAAAGAACGCGTTCATGTTGTCGAAATACCCGTACCCGCCATAAATAAACGACGTATCGTACCCCCGGTCCTGAAACACAAAACCCAGCGAGAATAAATTCCCGTTATCGGGCCGCCTGATAATGGATTGTCCCGGCGTCGGCGGAATCGAAAGCGTCAGCGCTTCCAGCCCCCGCACCGTGCGCGTGCCCGTGGCATACAAATTATCAAAAAACAACCCCTCGCCCGAAAGCCTGTCGAGGTTTGGCGTAAGCTTCGCTTCGCTGCCAAACACGCCCATATAATCCGCGCTCATGCTTTCCATCACGACCAGCACCACGTTCTTGTGCTTCTCCGCGCCTTTCGCCTTCACAATGCGTGTAAGGTCAGCCCCGTCTTTCGTCACAAACGGCTGCCCTTCTTCGGAAAGCAGCGCCCGCGCCTGCGCGCTCACATCGCTGTTTTTTTCGTTGGCATAAAAACGGTCATAGCTGATCTCGTTATTACCCGCCGCATAGAACAAATTATAAATCCCGCTATCGGCAACTTCGCTGGCTTCCGCGTTATCGGCCATTGCGCCCTGGTCGTTGCTGCTTGCCACATAAAGCAACCCGCACACCGCAACCCCGGCTAAAAACACCCCCAGCCGCACCCGGAACCCCTCCGGCTTCACGTTAAGCGGAAAGAACAGCTGGCTCACCCAGTTCAGGATCCCCGCCACCACAGCAATTGCCGCAATCAGCCACGCCACGGGGTACGACTCGGTAATATTGCCTACCACCTCCTGCGTATAGATCAGGTAATCCACCGCGATAAAGTTGAAGCGCGTCGTAAATTCGCTCCAGAACAAATGCTCCGCCACCGCGTCAAACAGCAAAATGAAACTATAGAAAAGCCTGAGGCCCGTATCGAACCTGCGGTCAAAGCGGCTGCCCTGCCACGATTTGGGCAGCACCAGATTATAAAACAGCACCGGCATCAGCACAAACGCCGCCGTCACCACGTCGAACCACAGCCCGAACGCCATCACCTTGAAAATCTGCGCGGGCGTAAACTCAACGTCCGACAGCCCCCGTGCCAATAACGAAAGCCGGAGCAAAGTCTGAACCAAAAAGAAAATAGCCGCAAACGGCACAAGGCGCTTAAAATGCATGTACATCCCTTTAAGAAAAAGCACAGCGCTGGTGTACAGCGGATTTACTTAGGCGGCAACACCTGTATCTGGGCGATGCAGTACCGCCCGCCGCCCATGCTCAGCCCCACCACCCCGCGCACGGTCTGCCCGGTCATGAACTCTGCCGTGGAATCACACAGGCGGTAATAGCCCATTGGCTTGCCGCCGTCTGCCGCAGGCGCCGAAACCTTATTGCAAAAATCACCCTTATAATTCGCATCCAATGGCGCCACCGCCGCAATTTCCAGCACCACCACCGGCACCAGCACGTGTTTTTTATCCACCGGGTTGACCATTTCTTCCTGCATCACCGCATGAATCATCCCCGTCACGCTGCACACCGTCGCATCTGCCTTGGGCGCCGTTTGCGCCCATGCCGCCCCCGCCCAAAGCCCAAAAACCACCGCCAAAGCGGCCTTTACCCCCAAAACCTGCATATTGCCTCCTTAACGCGTGAATTCTCTGGCAAAAAATGGGGCAACCAAACCTACTTGTCCACTGAAAACACTGCAATAACATCAGTATATTATGCAAAATTATAACCAAAATTTAACCATTTTAATTTAGGCTAAATGGTGGATATGTGTCTAAACCCCAGCTCATAGCGTAACTTAGCAGCCATGCCGCGCCCCAGGACCCGCGATTTACAGAAGGGTTTTTCGCTGATTCAGGTGAGCCTTTTGCTCGCCATCAGCGCCATGGTGCTGGCCGCCAATCTTCCCGGCCGCGACGCCGGCGACTATAACCAGAAAGTCCTCGATAACATTTACAAGCTCGACAAGATCGAGTCCGCCATGCAGGCCTATATGGCGTCTAATGGCCGCCGCCCCTGCCCTGCCGACGGGCAGTATGACGTAAACAACCAAGCCTTCGGCTGGGAAGCCGGCCACACCACGCCTAACAACCCCATCCCCAGTTGCGAAGGCGGCAGCCCCGTCGCCTCCATGGGTCCCGATAGCGGAACGGGTAACGTCTATGGCGGCACGGTGCCCACCAAAACACTGGGCCTGCCCGACGACTACGCCTTCGACGCGTGGGGCCGCCGCTACACCTACGTGGTGGACAAGCGCGCGACGGTGAATGAAACCTGCTACAAAATGGGCACCACCAACACCCCCGGCGCCATCAACATCCAGTACAAAAACACTTCCGGCACCATCGTCGAAACCGTAAGCAGCATGTACGCCTATATCAGCCACGGCGCCGACGGC
>JANYCJ010000052.1 GCA_025360345.1 Alphaproteobacteria bacterium
GCATCGGTTTGCGCGCCGCCCTGAGTGTACTGGAACACGGACTCCTGCCAGAGATGGCTTTGAGGCAGGAGGGCGAGGGAGGAGTGTTCGTCGCTTCCGGCCAGCGGGATGTAGAGATTGATGCCGCGGCGGAGGCGGCCGATCCAGACATCCTTATGGGGCGGGTTATAGTCGAGGCGGAAGGGGCGCACGAGGCGGATGGAAAATTCGCCGATGCCGGTATGGGGGTTTACAGCCTGCAGGGGGCGGCTGAAATATTCGCCGAGGCGGGACTGGATATGCTGAAGGCAGGGCAGGCGGTTGATGCTGGCGCACAGGTTGTTCTTACCGGTGACGGCGTGGTGAAGGTGATCTGCGTTGATGGTTTCGTGGTATTTTTCGAGGGTGAAGGCGGTGGGGGGGTGAGCGATTTTCTGAAGGACGAAGGCGGTGGCGAAGTTTTTCAGCTCTTCAAATTCCGCAGGGGAAAACAGAGGGAGGCAGGTGTAGCCTTCGCGGGCCCAGGACATGCGGTGGATGAGATTGTCTTCCTCGTCGAACAGGCAGGTGTTGGCGCCCCAGCGGGACACGCCATAGACCGTGAGCTGGTGGGGGATGCTGTTGATGGTGTAGCACAGGTCATGGCGGGGCAGGGAGGGGTGAAGGGATGCCATGGGGCTACTCAAAATAGCTCCGCGTCCAATCGCTCTGGGGCATGAGGAGGAAGCCGTTATGGTTGGGGAAAATGGCGCGGGCGGTGGTTTCCTTCTCCTGATAGAGCGGGTTTTGGATGCGGGCGTTGATAGTGTCGAGGGGGATATTTTTTGCGCCTTTGGCGCAGGCGAGCATGTAGCGGATGCCGAAGCGCCAGCGCCCATCGGCGATGGGTTTTGCGCCGTGGAGGAGGCAGGAATGCCACATCAGCACCGAGCCGGCAGGGGTGGGGACGGGCTTCAATGAGGTTTCCATGCTTTGGCCGCTGGCATGGCGATATTGCCATGTGCTGCCTGTTTTGGTGATGTCATAGGGAAAATTGCCCGCGCCGAGGAGATGCGTGCCGGGTGCGACGCAGGTGGGGGCGTCGCGCAGGGTTACGTCATCGAGGTAGACATACAGGGTGATGAGACGGTGTTCTTTGTTTTCTTCAGGCATACGGGCGTAGTCCATAATGTCCTGATGGATTTCGTTGTCGTGATAATAGGCGATGTCGCGGTATTCGGGTTTAATGAATGCGCCCAGCGTGGTGGTGGGGCCAAGGCCAATGCCGTTTAGCACCCATGCGGGCATGGCATCACGCGGGACGCGGCAGACGAGCTTGCTGTAGAACCAGCGGAAATTTTCGCCGAGAAGGGCGGCGATGTAACTGCGGAGGGAGTGGTTTGCCGTGACGAAGGTGGTGTCCAGCGTGTCGAGGATATTGCGGCCGGGAAGGGGGTTGGTGCCGTAATGGGTTTTTTCGGAGGCGTTATACGCCTCTTCGGTCATAAAGAGTTCGGGGCCGAAGGGGCGGGAATTGCGGATGGCGGTTTCGGCGCGGGCGCAGGCGGCGGCTTCGAGAATGCGCTCGCAGCAATAGTAGCCTTCCTCACTGAAGCGGGAGAGGAAATCCGGGCTAGGAGAGGGGAGAGGCTGGGGCATGATAGGTCCGGGCGATGCTGTGGGGGCGCGTGTTGGCGAGGAGGCTGGCAAGGTAGAGGCCCATGGTGCCGAGGGTGGCCATAAGCAGGCCACCGATGAATAGGACGAGGGCGGTGATGATGCGCCCGTAATAATTGACGCCGCCATGGAGCAGGGCATACAGGCCGAAGGCCGCTCCGCAGAAGCACAGGGCGAAGCCGATGGGCATGGGCCAGATCAGGGGGCGGTCGGTGGCGGCGACCATGTAGTCGGCGAAGTGGGCGAAACGGCGGGGGAGGGAATAGCTGGATATGCCGCGATGGGATTTGTCTACGGTGACAGCGGCGGAGGGGAAGCCAGTGCGGTAGCAGGCAACGGAAAATACGGCGCGGTCTTCGGCCGAGGCTAGCAGGGCTTCTGTGAATTCGCGGGTCATCAGGGTTGCGGTGACGACGTTGCGGCGATAGGGGAGTTTGAAGAGGCGGTTTACCACGAAATAGGACAGCCAGCCGGTGCATTTTTCGATGAGGCCGCCTTTGCGGGCGGCCTGGTAGCCGTAGACGACGCTGGCGTTGTGGCTGTGAAGGGCTTCGAGATAGGCGGGGAGCCATTCGGGATTTTCTTCAAGGTCTGCGTCGAGGACGAAAACGAGGTCGCCCCGTGTTTGACGGAGGCCTGCGAAGATGGCCTTGTGCTGGCCGTGGTTGCGCGGCAGGTCGAGGAGGCCAAGATGGGGATCGGTGGCGCGCAGGGCGAGGACGCGTTCGCGGTCATCTTCGGGGGAGGCGTCGTTGACGAAGATGATTTCGTAGCTGCCAGTGATGTTTTGCAGGGTTTGCGACATGCGGGCGTGGAAGGCGCTGACATAGGCCGAGGTGTTGTAAAGCGGGGTGACGACGCTGATGGATGGTTTTGAAGTCATTGGCAGTGACATGGCAAAGATTTCAGTTTAATAATGCAACAGGCTCTGGTCCAAGATATCTTTTTTTGCGTGAAATGATAGGGTTAAGATCAATGCGCGCGGATTGTTTTTAGCATGGCGAAATCGCTGTTTACAGCTTTAATGCTGATTGCGCTGTTCTTTGTGCCCGGGCTGGACGCTTTCTGGGGCGCTTATGTGGCGGCATGGCTTTTCGCGGTGTTCATGGTGCAGGCGCCGCTGGCCAGTGTGCAGCCGTTCCTGCCAGCCGCTGTGGAAGCGCCGCGCGGAAGGCTTTCCGATTTACTGCGGGGGAGCTGGCTGTTTGGCGCGGGCATGGCGGGCGTGTGCGTGATGATGACTTTCCTTGAATGCCGCCAGCCGATGTATTTCACGCAGGATGATGGGCATACGTTTTTCCTGCCGGTGCTGGCCGAAGCGATGCGGGCGATGTGGCATGACGGCAGTTTTTCCACATGGACGGGGCTGCTGGGCATGGGCTTTCCTACTGTTTCGGCGGGGGCGTTTACGCTGACATACCCGGTGACCTATATCGCCTATGCTATTTCCATGGCCATGGGTAGCGCGGTGTATACGCTTGAAATATATGCGTGGCTGCATTTCATGGCGGCGTATGCGGTGACGTACCTGCTGCTGCGCGCGGTTGGATGCAGGCCAGTGCTGGCGCTTTCGGGGAGTTTCTGCCTTGTGCTCAGCGGGTTCAACCTTGATGTGGGGCGCAGCTGGTTCGTCTATATCGCCACCATGGTGTATTTTCCCGCGTTGCTGCTGTCGCTGGTGTGGCTGCAGCGCGACCGGGCGGGCTGGCGCTGGGTGCTGCTGACGGGCGCGGTGATCGGCGTGGCGTATCACACCGGCAATGCGCAGTTCTGGCTTTATGCCTGCGCGTTCTGGGCGCTGGGGGCGGTGTGGATCGCGGCATGGCAATTCGGGGCGCAGTGGCGGCAGTGGCTGCCGATTGCGGCGGCGGGGCTGGTGGGAGTTGGGCTTGCGATGCCGCTTGCGTATATGCAGGTGCAGGAGCTGGGGCAGATGGACCGGCCCATGGCGGGTACGGAAGGTATTGGCGTAGGGCTTAGCAATTTGCTGCTGCCCTATCCATGGGTGGAGACGGGGCATCCGGAGGGATGGGGTGGGGCGTATAAGCCAATGATGGGCGCGATGTATTTTTTCGGCGGGGTGTTTTTCCTGTTTGCGATGATGGCGGTGTTTGCCTACGTGGCTATGGCCGTGCGGATGCCGTGGGCATGGCTTAAGGGGAGGCGGACAGAGGGGGTGTTCACCCTGCTGGCGGTGGTGGCGTTCTGGATGGCGCTTGGCAGGGATGGCGGGCTGTGGTCGGTGGTGCACACGTATCTTTATCCGTTTAACAAGATGCGCAACGCGTGGAAATTTATTTCGCTGCTGTCGGTGTTGAGCGTGGTGGCGGGAGCGTATTACGCCGAGGGGCTGGCGCAGCGCCTGCGCCGGGCAGGGCCTGTGGCGGTGCCGCTGCTGGCAGTGGTAGCGATGGCGATGACGGTGGTGAACGCGTATTGCGCGAAGCGGCCGTGGCAATTCCTGGTGGATGTGGCGTATCTGCCCATGCCGCAGGCGCTGGAGCCGCTACGGGTGCCTGAAGGATTTAGCCAGCATATCCCGCGGGTGATGCCGTTTTCGCCGTTTTTTGCAGGTATTGAGGGCTATAGCGCGGTGCTGGGGCGGAACTACCCGGCATGGTACCACGTGGTTTCGACGGGCTATCATGTCAATTCATTCGAGAACACGCCGAATATGGTATTTTCTAAATCGGTGATGGAAAAATCGCTGCAGGATTATACACGGCAGTACGGGGTGACGCATATCATTGTTTCGAGCTTCCAGTGGGGTGTGGCACCGACGGACCTGCAGCGGCTGCATGATATAGAGCTGCTTGCGAAAAACCGCATGGTGCGCGAGCCGAAGGCTTTTACGCTGTATGACGTTACCGACAAGCAAACGCGGCCGTTGGCATTTGAAGAAGGGGATTTTAAGAAGGCGCTGGGGTTGCAGCTGCGCGCCAATGGGCTTGATATCCGCACGCGTGCGGAATCTGCGGACGCGGTAATCGCTAATTTTTTATACCAGCACTGGTTTTCCGCTTATGACGCGAAGGGAAGACGGCTGGCGATGGGCGAGGATGCTTACAAGCGTATGCGCATTGAGAACAGCCCGGACAACACGCTAATCCGGGTGAGATACGAGCCGCCTCTGCTGATGGGTGTAGTGTGCGGCATACTGTTTCTGGCAATGGCGTGGGGCTGTATGCGCGTGCGGCGCGCGAAATGAAGCAATTGCTGAAGATTCCGCTGCTGTACCATCTTAAAGGCATGGTCCTCGGGGCGGATGGGTGCAGGAGGGCTGCGGCAGAGCGTTATATCCGCCCGGAAGCGGGGAAAAGGATCCTTGATATCGGCAGTGGCGTGGGGGGGATGGTGAGCTATGTGATGCCGATGGATTATACCGGGGTGGAGCTTTCCGCCGCGTATGTGGCGTATTCACGCGGGTGCTACAAGCAGGCGCGGTTTATGCTGGGGGATGCGCGCAACGTGGATTTTGGGGATGCGGATTTTGACGTGTGCCTCTGCTGGGGTGTGCTGCATCATATGGACGAGGCAGGGTGCCATGCGATGCTGCAGCGGGTGCCGGGGCTTTTGGGCAAAGGCGGGCGGCTGATTATTGTGGAGCCATGCATCGTGCCCGGGCAGCACTGGTTTGCGCGATGGATGCTGGCGCATGACCGGGGCGACCATATACGCACGCAAGCGGACAATGAACGGTTGGTTTCGCCTTATTTTACACATGTCCGCAGCGAGATACGCGAAGGGATGCTGCGGGTTCCTTACAGTTTTGTGGTTATCGAAGCGTGGAACGAGGCGAGCACGTGATTTTTGTTTACGCGCCGAAAGCGTAAGCATCCATGGCGAGGACGCCCATGGCGGTGGCGTTGTGCAGGTGCCGCGCATTCAGCGGGGCGCCGCCTGCGCCCAGGGCGGTGAAAAAAGGCAGGAAATGTTCCGGGCTGGGATGGTTCTGCAACGCGTGCGGCGCTTTTTGCTGCCAGTTGAGGAGGCTTTCGGTGTCGCCTTCGGCAACGCGGCCCTCTACCCAGCCTGCAAAGCCGGAGACCCAGCCGGGTGTGGAGGGGTGGTGCCCGCGGAAGGCCTCCTGAAGGTTATGGGTGAGGTTGCCGGTGCCGATGACCAGGATATTTTCATGGCGCAGGGGCTCCAGCAGCTGGCCGATGCGGTAATGCCACGCGGCGTCGCGCCGGGGCTGCACGGATAGGGCAACCACGGGGATGTCGGCCTGCGGGTACATGAGCAGCAGGGGATTCCATGCGCCGTGGTCGAGGCCGCGGGTGGGGTCCAGGGTTGATTCCACGCCGGAGGACTGGAACATGCCCTGAATGCGCGAAGCAAGGGCAGGATTGCCGGGGGCTGGGTAGCGCAGGTCGTAAAGCGCTGCAGGGAAGCCGTGAAAATCATGGATGGTGGAAAGTTGCTTTGCACCGGTGAGGGCGGGCGACGGGGTTTCCCAATGGGCGGAGGCGATGACGATGGCGGCGGGGCGCGGAAATTGCGCGGAAAGGCCCCGCAGGAAATGGCTGGTGGGGGCATTTTCCAGCGCGAGCATGGGAGAGCCGTGGGAAATGAATAAGGCGGGGAGGGAGGACATGGTGTTCATGGCTGCTGAAGTTTGGCGAAGTGTCCCATTTTTGGGTGGTCATTTCCAGCTATTGTTCCCACGCAGATACCCCCATGGGGCTAATCAAGGCTCAGTGCGCCTTTGCGGGATTTCTACTTTTGCCGGGACGGTTTTTTGCCATTTAGGGGTTTTGGGTGGAAAAAGGGTGTAATTTTATATTTTTACATTCATTGAGTGTTATTTATTATTTTTTAAAAATCAGCTTATTAGCTGTTTGTGGGTCGGTTTTTTTGCAGTGCTGGCATGTAATAAAACCTTAATATCTCGCGGCTATCGTGAAGTATGAGAAGATGGTAATTTAGAATAGCGATTAATGGTTGCATGGACATTCATGTTTCAGGCAGGAATTTAAGGCGCGAATACAGGCATGACACCCGAAGCCGACAAAACGGTTAGCCAGCAGAACGAGGGCCAGAAAAACGACCTGGACCTCAAGGGCAGGTTTGCGCGCTATAATTCGCCGTTCCTGCAGCTGATGATCCCGGTGCTGACAACGCGCTATGTGTGGCTGGCGATCGAGGACATCAACCCGCTTAATTTCCTAAAAAAACCAGACCCGGCGCTGAAGCCTGACTTCAAGCCGTGGACGAAGCCTGCGACGGTGGGCGGCTATATTTCCCGCAATTTCGCCGCGCTTGGCATGGGGGCGACGATCCTGAGCCTGATCGGCTATTACAGCAAGCGCACTGGCGATGACATCAAGACGCTGTATTCCGAGGCGGTGGGATATGAGCTGGACAAGAAAAAAGAAGATGTGACGTGGCGCGACGTTTTTATCAAAAGTAAAAATTCGACACTGGGCGTGACGCGCGACGCTTTTTTCAAACGCACGGCGATCCGCGTGGCAGCGGGCTCGGCGTTTCTCATGCCGTGGCATGAAGCCCGCGATTTCAAACATGAAAAGCCGAAATATGACGCAAACGCCAATGCGGGCGTAGGTGCGGTGGGTATTTACCTTTCGCTGTTCGAAGGGTTTTTGCGCAAGCAGTCTTTCTTCGACGCCGAGCAGAGCATGGTGGGTGCAGGCATCAACCATTCCGATACGAACACGCATGAGATCATTGATGCGAAGTCGGTTCAGTCGCTGATGCTGTTGCAGCGGAAACAAAAAGATCCGAAATATGAATGGCCGCAGATGAATTCCCCGGAAGGCCTGCATGAAGCCGACCTGGCTTTGCGCATTTCCAGCCTGCTGAACCAGACCTATAATAATATCAAAAGAGTCTGCGATGCGAATTTCACTATCGGGAAATTCAACTTCCTCGGTGGGTTTGGCATGTTGGACCATTTCCCGGAGAGCGCCGCTTTTGTGGAGCTGGCGAATAAATCCAAGGATATGAAAGATGTAAAGGCGGCCGCACAGGAAATACGCGCCGGGCAGGACTCGGCAGCCGTTTTCAAGAAATATGGCGTCGACATGGCGCAGGTGGTTAAAAAGATCGAGACGCTGACCGACCCGGAGCCCAGCGTTGCGGCGGCCAAGTTTACCGACATGGTGCCGAAGCCGGTCAACCGGCTGGCGCAGGGGCCGAAGTCCCACCAGGAATTTGCTGAGCAGGTTATCACGTCACACCAGCTGAGCTGAACATCACCCTCCCACACACAGAAAGCAGAGCATGAAGATATTTGCGTATGGCACGCTGAAGAAAAAAGGCATCTTACATAAGCATATGGAAGGCGCGACGTTTATCCGCAAGCGGAAGATCCATGGCTATGAGCTGTATCTTGCACCCGACGAAACCTACCCGCTGTTGTACTTCACCGGGAATAAGAAGGACGTGGTGGTGGGGGAACTGTGGCAGATCGACAAAAGGATTAAGCGCAAGCTGGACAAGCATGAAGAAGGCTATGTGCTTAAGAAGCTGCTGAAGTCGCCGATCATGACGTATTACCCGAATTTCGACATCAAGCACCTGTGCAAGAAGATTCCCAAGAACAAGCATGGGAAGTACGAATTCAATGTGAAGAAGGATTTCTATATTGGATTTAATTCCCGCAATGACGGTGAATAGCGTTTATAAGGCTTGACCGGGCGGTGTAATTTATTAAAATCCGGTAATAATTTTGACCGGGTTACACATCATGCCACGCAAAAAAATTGTTTCGACTGATACCGCTGCCGCCGCCGTGGATCCGAAAGCAAACGAGCCGCAGTATTTAACAGGACAGGTGAGCCCATCTACGTTATTGCCAGGAGAAGGGGCGGCGGAATCATCGCGGCCGTTGCAGCGCAAATCGGTGGAGCGCACGCAGAATATCCTCGATAAGACGTTAGAGATACTTAAGGGGAACCGGGCGCAGCTGGAAGGCAAGGGGCTGGGTGAGCGGTGGCTGTCGCTGCAAATAGAGCATATGTGTGAGAAGGGGGTGCTTTCTGCGCCGTTCGACGCTTATGTGGAGCGGCCGGAAAAGCGCAAAGTGATCGGGCTTAACCCCTCTTCGCATATTGTGTCGCAGGCGTGCATCTATCTCGAAGACCGGCTGCCGAAGGAGTGGACCCCGCAAATACACACCTGCGGGAGCAAAATCGCTTTGCGTGAGGATTATGAGATTGACCGGATACATCGTTCCTCGCGGCTGGTATATGCGCCGCCGGGAGACTTGAACTCGCTTTACGACATGATGAAGCTGGTCAATGAAAAGCTGCACGGGCGGCTGTTGAACAAGCCGCTGATTATTGAGAACACCGATAATTACTGGACCAATTTGCTTACCGGTTTCAAGGCGGTGTATAAGAATTACCGCGGCACGCCGGATTCGCCTAAATATGTCAATTTCGATGATTTTGCCCATCATCATGGCATCTACATTACCGAGACCAAGGATAAGTCTATCTCGCTTATCAACTCGCTGTTCCCGCGCACCAAGCCGCCGGTGGAGAGCCCGCCGCTTAAAACCATGCTGCCCAAGGACGCGGTGATTTTCGTGGCGACGGGAACGAAGAAAAAATTTACCGAGCTTGAGAATATTTTCCTGGCGCAGGGATACAAGGTAAGGCTGCTGCCGATTGACGCGCTGGTGAACGAATATATCAGCCCCGATGAAACCAGCGGCACGTATGAAGGCAATGCCAAGGAAAAAGTGGAAGCAGGCATTGCCGCGTGGGAGAGCATGTCTACCACGGAGCGCATCAGGCAAATCAATTTTTTAAATAAAGAGTATAAGCTGAAGCTGGCCGAGGAGAATATGTTCGTGCTGGCGGAGGACTCGGGTTTCCATTTTGTGCAGCCGGGTGTGGGTAATGATCCCATTTTTAATGACATGCGCTCTAAGATGGACCCCAATGGGCCTTTCCCGGGGGTGGAGACAGGGCCGATAGGCAGCGGCAGCCTAGGCATTAAAAACTTTATGGATAAGGCGCGCTCTGTTTTTGAAAAGAAGGGCTGGACGGATACGCGGATTATGACCACGTCGGTGCTGGGAATGGCGCCAATAAAACGGGGTTTGCGTGGCGATATCAAGATAGCGATGACGGCGGGCGTGCTTAACGGCAAGGTGCGCTGGGACGCCACGCCGCAGGACGGCGAATATTCGCTCGACCATTATATCATGCCGGATGGTTTTGGAGAAGCGACCTGCAAGCAGATCGGCGAGGAGTTCGAGAAATTCCACAGCGCGCGCGCGAAGGCATGGATGGCGCTGGCGCATGAGGCCGAGGTGAAGGCACAGCAGGGGAAAAGCGTGGAGCGGCTCAAATCCAAGTCGTTTATTGCGGGTATTATTTCAGACGGCGATTCTGGACTGCAGAAAAAGCTGGTGGGAGAAATTGTCAGCGAGCAATTCGGCACGGTGGGCCTTTCGCCCAAGTTCAACACGCTTGAGGACGTACAGAAAACTATTTTCAGCAAGGCAGATGCTTTTGTGCTGGCATTCGACCCCAAGCGGGCGCAAGAGGATTTCTGGCGGAACCTCTACATCTTTTCCTCATTGATTGTAGGGGAGCAGACGCGCGATAAATATATCCTCAATAAGCCGATCAAGCTTTTGAACCCGAACGGCGCGTTTGATTCGCTGGTGGAGATGGTGCGGGATTTTCATGCCATGGGAACGGTCAAAGAATATCCGCACGACTTGTTCCATGAGGTGAAGACTTATGAAAAAGCGGTGGAGGGGCTGGAGGAAAACCGGAAAGGCTATTTGCGCTACCGCGCGCCGGAACTGCAGAAATATGAGGAGGGCTTTGACTCTTCCAAGCAATTCAACGTGGCCATTTTCTGTTCGGCGACAAATGAATCTGACAAGATGAAGAGCGATGCGGCGAAGCTTACAGAAGAATTATGCAGGCGCAATTTCGGGATCGTGACGGGGGCGGGCGGGCTTGCGATGATGGGGGCGGTGACCGATAAGGTGGACCAGCTCAGGCATAATGGCGAAATGTCTGACGACCCACCGCACCATACGGGTGCTACGGTGTATCACCTGATGCACAAGGAAGCGACCAAGCAGGGGGTTATCCAGAAGCTCACCATTACGCCTAATATTTACGAGCGCATGGAAACCATGATTAAAGCTTCGCAGGCCTTTGTCATAATGCCGGGGGGGACGGGCACTGTCCAAGAACTCGCGGCGCTTGCCATGCTCAAGAAGCGGGCCGTGACGAATGCGAAGGACCATTACGCCAATGCGCTCATGAAGAACAAAGAGATCGTCATTTACAACACGCCCGTGGAAATCAACGGCACGGTGAAGGGCTTTTATGATGATTTCCTGAAGCATATTCCCAAGGAAGATTATAAAAAACTGGGCATCCATGTTTATACCAAGGAAGAACAGGTGCTGAAGAAAATCGACGAGCTGCATGAAAGCGCCATGACTGCGGCAGCGCGTCCTGCAGCGGCGGAGCGCGTACCCAAGGCAGTCGGCGGACGGCGCTAATTGCTTCTTTAGATACGTTTGGATACTATCCGGGTATTGGCATCAGGAAGGAGAGGTTATGGGCGATACGATGACGGTGTATGCGGGTGAAGAACAGACGGTGACCGAGGTGGAGGCGATACCCGATCCCGGGTATCCGGGGCAGTACTTGATTAGCAATGCGACGGGGGAGCCGTTCTGCTGCGAATTTTCGCTGACCGAACATTCTTATAATATATTGATGCCCGCGGGGAGCTTTGTAATTATTGACGCAGACAAGGCCGAGATTTTTAAGGAATCGCAGAGCAACGATTATGTGATCTTCCAATTGCCCGAAGAGAGTGGTGATGCGTTTTACGCGGAGCAGTATTTTGCGGCCAATACAAAAGAGATGTCGCCGCATATCGTGATTGCGCTGCGCTACCGCGACAGAGGCAGGCTGGTTTCAGCGGCGCTGTATCCACGCGACCTTGAGCATGTGCCAGCGCCGATGTTCGTGGGGGCCGACGGCAACGGGGCGCGGGTGGAGGTGCGCGGCGTGAACCCGGATGCAGAGCCGGCGGAAGGAAAAGTTGAGTATATCCATCACCCCAGCGAGCTGGAGTTTATACTGGATGCAATCCACCATATTGCCCGTGAAGAGGTGGCGGCGGTGGATGCGAACGCGCCGAAAGAAAAATGGTTTTAGTGGCGTGAAGGCTAGGAGAGCGCAATGACAATGCACCTGATTAAGCTTGCGGTGGGGCCGGACAGCTTGGCGGAGCTGGCCGAATGGCAGGCTGGGCGCCTGAAGGAAATGCGGCGGCGCAAGGAAAAGCCAGAACTGATGCATGTCACGCGGCAAACGCCCAAGCGCGGCGAAGAGCTTTTAGACGGCGGGTCTATTTACTGGGTGATAAAGGGCATGATCGCGGCGCGGCAGAAGCTGTGCGAGCTGCGCCCGGTGCTGCGAGACGGCGTGCCACATTGCGCGCTGATACTTGATGAGGCGCTGGTACGCGTGGCGCCGAGGCCGGTGCGGGCTTTCCAGGGCTGGCGCTACCTTGCGGCCAAAGACGCGCCCCCGGATGTAATGCAGGGAAGCGGAGAGGAAAACCTGCCGGAAAACCTGCGGCGCGAATTGGCGCTGCTGGGGCTGCTTTAAATGGGCTTCGACGAGGTTGAGGATTTTGAGGAAGCGATTTCGCTGACCTTTTTTTCCATGGCCTGATGGGTGGTGCATTCGCCGGAGATGGAACAGGCGCTGCAGACATATTCCGCCACGCGCGCCAGATCGGTAATGACGACACGGTTGCCCTGAATGGTGATGCCGTGATCCCTGAGCTTGACGAGGGTGCGGGAGAAGGTTTCCAGCTCCATGCCGAGGCGTGAGGCGATGAGGGTTTTGCTGTAGGGGAGGTCGAAGCCCTTGGGGCTGAAATCATAGAGCACACAGAGGCGCTGCATGAAGCAGGCGACTAGCTGCGCGGCGGACATGGTGGCCTGGTGCTCTGCTTCCACTTCGGCGAGGTGGGCGCGGTTTGAAATGAGGGAGAGCAGGTTCAGCGCAAAGGTGCTATGGGTTTTTGCCGTTTCCTTCAGCCATGCCACGGGAAACTCCAGCACCGTGCTGTCTTCAACCGCAACGGCATTGGTGCGGTGGCCGCGGCAGGCGTCCATCACTTCATCTTCGCACAGGGTTTGGCCGGATGTGGCTACCGCGATGGTTTTTTCATGGCCGTCGGGGGTGGCGCGGAAGAGCTGCACGGTGCCGCGCATAATCAGGTAAAAATGCGTGACCGGGTCGGTATGCGCGAACAGCAGGTGGCCACGGGGAAGCTGGCGCTGGCGGCCGGATTTGAGCAGCATATCCCGGTCGTGTTCGCCGAGCCCTGCGAAGAGGGGCATGAAGCGGACGTTGTCGGGGGCAATGATCGGGAGCATTGGCTTTTTCCACGTTTAAGGGTGCATCTTAGTGTTTCGGGTGGGAATTGCAAGTGCCTCTCTGGCAAAAGTATTAATATACAGTAAGTTGAAATAAACTACCGGTGGGTTAGCGTGCTTCCGTGCTCCCGGCTTTTTTTGATCGTAATCAAGGCTAGACCGCACGCGCGGGGCTAGGGTGGGTTCAGTAGCCAAACAAGGGAGTGGGATATGCAGGTAGCGATGAATTATGTGAAGGACGCGGCCTATCATATGGAGCGGGCGCTGCAGCGCATGACTGGCGCGGTGGCGATACCGCCTATGCCCACACCGCAGGAAATCGGCCTTTACGTTGAGCAGCTACTGGCGCAGGCCGAAATGATTGAGACTATCACCTAACAAGGGAAGCATTATGATTTCTTCGGATGAAAGACCTGCCTGCTGCGGACCTGATGAAGCCGCGATACTTGCCCATAAGGCCGGGCACGCGCTAAGGGAAGCGGTGGACACGGCAAGCGGGAGCGCGCTCGGGATATCGGAAAATATTATGAACGACGTCCGCCGCCACCCGCTGCGCACCAGTACTGCAGCTGCAGGGCTCGGGTTTTTGCTGGGCCTGCTGCTACGCCGTCGCTAAAGGGGGCGGGATGAAAACGGAGAGACTTGCCGGTATCGGGATGGTGGCGCGGCTATTTGCCTGCCAGCTGCTTTACCGCCGCGCGGTAAAATATCTGGCGGTTGCATTGCTGCTGATCGTGCTTACGGCATTGCTAAGCGGGGCGATGTTGCTATGCGGGTGTTATATCGCCTATCTGGCGTTGATTCAGCAAGGCGTTGGCGCGGCCGGGGCGGCGATGGCCGTCGGCGGGGTTTTGATGCTGCTCACGCTGGGATGCGGGATGCTTGCGCTATATTTCATCCGCAAGCTCCGGGATGCGTTTTTGCCGATGCCAGCGCTTCCATACGCTAAGCGGGTGGGCAGCGCGTTCATGGATGGATTTTCTGAAGCGGGGCACCGGGCTGAGAAGGCCTAAGCAGGGCGCGAGGGGAGGGATTGCCTGCCGGCGCAACGGGCGGTAGTGACGCTTTGGGCGGAAGTGGGGTGACTGCGGCGGGGCGGCACAGCGTTGTGGCTAAGCCCTTCAGGAATGCACGATGCAGTTTTCCTGCCTGGTATGCGCGCTCAACTTCGCGGGCGTGTTTTTCCGCGCCAGTGAGGTTGCGCACCACGCCGCGAAAGGGAATGATATTTACTTTGCTTGTGACCAGGTCAACCGTGCGCTGTTTGGCTATGCCTACGCCTTTTTCCACATATTCGCCTTTACGCGAGGTTTCGCCCGCTTCGCCCGTGGGGCAGCCATAGGCGCTGGCGGGCTGCTGGGCCGGGGTGAGGGGAATGTTCTGCGGGACGCAGATGTCAGGGCCGAGAAGGGTATTGAGCTCGCTGATCTGCTTGTGCAGGTCATCGCAAAGCAGCTGCGGGGGAAGTGCATAAGGATTTTCGGCGATTTTCTGTAACGGCTCCGGAATGTCCTGACGGGTGAGGTTCAAATCTTCAAAAGGCATTTGCGCTGCGGCCCACGCGCCCTCGACCGTGCCGGTCACGGTGTCTGACACGATGGTTGTGACGGGGCGGGCGGGCACGAACCGCTCGCGCTGGTTGCTGGCAGGCGTGCTGCAGGCGGCCAATGATACCAGCGCAGCATAAGGGCATAGTTTTCTGGCCCGGCGCAGGTAATCAGTTTTTGAGGATGGTGCGGCAGGCTGTGGCGATGACATGTTCTTCATTGGTAGGAATAACATAAATGGGGATGTTGCCGGCCCAAGATAGGAGCTCAGTGATTTTCTTGCGCACGGGGGCGGCATTTTCGCCGATGCCGCCGGTGAAGACCAATGCATCCAGCCCGCCGATGGCAGGGAGCAAGCCGCTGATCTGGCGCGCGGCGAGGTAGCAATAAAGTTCGACCGCCTCAGCAGCTTCTTTTTTATTACTTGCGAGAAGGATGCGCATATCGGCGCTCAGGCCGGAGACACCCTGAAGGCCTGACTCCAGATAGAGCAGACGGTCTACTTCTTCGAGTTGCATTTCCAATTGCTTGAGAAGATGGAGCACGACACCGGCATCCAGCGCGCCGGTGCGGGTTCCCATCATCAGGCCGTCCAGCGTGGAGAAGCCCATGGTGCTGGCGACGCTTTCCAGGTTTTTCATGGCGCAGGCGCTGGAACCGTTTCCCAGATGGGCGACGACCACGCGGCCATGCGCCTTTGCGCCTGCCACACTGGGGAGCACGGAGGCGATATGCTGGTAGGAGAGGCCGTGGAAGCCGTATCGCTGCACGCCTTCGTTATGGTACCAGGCGGGAAGGGGGAGGCGGCGCTCGATCTCGGGCATGGTGTGGTGGAAGGCCGTGTCGAAGCAGGCGACCTGCGGCACATCGGGGTAAAGGGATTTGACTTGGCCGAAGAGCTTAAGCGCGGCGGGTTGGTGAAGGGGTGCGAGGGGGATGTAGGTTTCGAGCGCGGCGAGCACTTCGGGGGTCATGCGGGTGGGGTGGGAGAATTCGCGCCCGCCATGCACCACGCGGTGGCCGATAGCGGCGATGCCGGACTGCCCGGTGGCGCAAAGCCACTCCGTGGTTTGCGCTGCATCATGGGTGAGGGTATGGGCCTTTTGCTCAAGGGTTTCGCTATCAAAGGCAGCGAGCTTGGTGTTGGAGGAGCCAGCATTGCAGGTGAGGATCAGGCTCATGGGTGGCGCTTTCGCGCGGAAAGCAGCGCCAGCGCGCTGGAGACGACGCGGTTTTCCGCATCGCCCGCGCGGCTGGTGAGGATGATGGGCACTTTGGCGCCGAGCACGATGCCCGCACCCTGCGCGCCGGAAAAATAGCGCAATTCCTTGTAAAGAATATTGCCTGATTCGATATCGGGGGCGACGAGAATATCGGCATTGCCAGCTACTTCGGAATGAAGGCCTTTGATCTCGGCGGCTTCTTTGGAGATGGCGTTGTCGAAGGCGAGGGGGCCGTCGAGGATGCCGCCGGTGATCTGGCCGCGCTCGGCCATTTTACACAGGGCGGTTGCGTCGAGGGTGGAGGGGATTTTTTCGGTGACGTATTCCACTGCTGAGAGCACCGCCACTTTAGGTATGCCCATTCCCAGGGCATGAAACAGATCTATTGCATTTTGGACGATGTCTTTTTTTTCCATCAGGTTAGGATTGATATTGATGGCGGCGTCGGTGAGGAAAAGAGGCTTAGGGTAGCGGGGTACGTTTAATACGAAGACGTGGCTCATGCGCCTGCCAGTGCGCAGGCCCTTTAGCTTGTCGACGATGGGCAGCATCAGCTCGTCGGTGGAGAGTTTGCCTTTCATCAGGGCTTCGACTTTGCCTTCGGCAGCCATGGCCACACAGGTTTCGGCGGCGGCGTGGCTGTGGGGGGTGGCGACCAGTTCGATGCCGCTGATATCTACGTGGTTTTCTTCGGCGACTGCGCGGATTTTATTTTCGGGGCCTACCAGCACGGGGATGATGATGCCTGCCTTGGCGGCTTCGATTGCGCCCATGAAAGAAAAATTATCCACGGGGTGGACCACGGCCACGCGCAGGGGGGCGAGGCCGTGTGCCTTATCCATCAGCCACTGTTCAAAATGATGGTTTGACGCGGTTTCGGCGGTGGTATTTTTCGTGTCATTCATGGCAGGTTTTCCCCGTTGGTTTGGCGTCTATATTTTTTATGGCGGACCAGAATTTTTCCATGGTGAGGAAGGTGAAAGAAATGGTCCAGCCGATCATGACCAGCCCGTCCAGCACTTCGGCGCCGACCAGCATACGGATGTCGTGGGTGGGAACGAGGTCGCCCATGCCGAGGGAAGTGTAGGTGGCGGCGGAAAAGTAGAGACAATCGAGGAAGCTTGCGATGTTTACGCCGTAGGTGCGTGCTTCGCCTACGATACGGCCGAGGGAGGCGTAGTTTTCCACCAGGAAATAGGCGATTGCGTAAAGCCAGATGCCGATGATATGCGCGATGAAAATGGGGATGCCGATGAGCAGCACGCGCAGGCGGGGTGTGACGGTGAGGCGCGGCAGGAGGTTCCAGACCTTGCTGAGGATCTCATAGGTCGAGAGCCAGCTGATGAGGATGAGCAGCGCGCTGATTGCAGAAATGGTGATGAAATTACCAAACATATTTTCTCCCCGGCTTTCACGGTGCTTTAACGCGCGCGCCTGTTCTTTGGTATCCCTTACCGGGAAAAATCGGTTTGACTGCGATCAAGGCGAGCAGGGCGCGGTCATGCTCCAATAGTCATAGTCACTTTATTACGGAGAATCAATATGGCTATTATGTTTGGAATGCCCCTTTTGGTGTTATTCATGGGGTTAGTGATGGGGCTGCCGTTTATTTACCACCTGAGATGCGACCGGAAATACCTGGCCACAAGGGGACAGCCGGATGCTGCACGGCTGGCGGCATGGTATGCGCGATAAAGCAAGCGCGCCGGAATATTAGGGAGCCGGCTTATTCGATGGGAATGAGAATTTCTGTTTTTAAACTGCCTTCTTCTGTCGTGGCGTAGTCGTTCAGGTATTTTTCGATGGAGAAATCATTGCGCATTTTTAGCGAATGTTTTTCCAGCAGTGCATAAATGGCGGGGTAGGCTTCAGGCAGCTGGGCGTATGAGCCGCTCAGGATAAAGCGCGCATATTTGCCGCTTTCCACGGTGCGCTGCTGCAGGCCTGCGGGCGGGTGCGCGGTTGCGGATTTCAGCGCGATGACTGCCTGATAGGTGAAGGCATCATCGCCGGTTTTTATTTTGTCTACATGATGCAGGCTGAGTTTGTATTCGGCTGCAGGCAACGGATCTTTTACAAAACGGCCGAAATCCTGCCATGCAGCTGGCGCGGTTTTCATGAAGGGGCCGGTTTTTTGCAGATAGAGGATTGGCATGGGTTTGGTGGTGACGATTTCCGGCACGGGGCTGAGATTTGGTTTCATGGCTGTTTCCTGCTGATTATTTCTGCGGCATTTCGGCGGGGACGATGACCATCCATGCGACGCCGAATTTATCGGTCACCATGCCGAAGCGAGGGGAGTAAAAGGTTTTGCCAAGCGGCATCCGCACGCTGCCGCCCTGCGCTAGCGCATTGAACGCTTTATCGGCTTCAGCCTCGGTGGGAACGGAGAGCGAGAGGGAAAAGCCGCTGAAATTCGTGGGCTCGCCGCAGCCGTCGGACGCCATGATGCGGCTGCCGCGAATGAGAAACGCGCAATGCATCACCTTGTTTTCAAAGCCGGGCTGCACCATGCCGGGCGGGGTGGGTTCAGGATTATCTTTGAACAGCATCACGGTTTCAACTTCGGCGCCGAGGGCGGATTTATAAAAGTCGAGAGCTTCCTGGCAGCGCCCGCCGAACATGAGATAGGGCTGGATGGCGAATTCGACGGCGGTGGGTTTGGTGGTCATATAATTCCTTTCCTGATGAGTGTTTTAAGCTAAATAGGCGGCCAGCCGGTCGAAGGAGCTGTTCCAGCCTTCGCTATGGCCATCACGGTTTGACGCGGTGGTGAAGGGTTCCTGATGGAATATCATCCGGGTTTTTTTGCCGAGGTCTTCGAACCGAACGGTGACCAGTGTTTCGACATTTTCTTCGTGGTGGTCCTGCCAAAGGAAGGTGAACACCAACAGCTCTGGCTCCACCACTTGCAGGTACGTGCCGATTTGCGGCAGCTCGCGACCGGTTTCCACGGAGCGCAGGGTGCTGTTCCAAAGCTCTCCGGGCCTGGCCATCATGTGCCCTTTGACCATGGGGTGATGGGCGGGGCCATACCATTTCAGCAGGTCTTCGGTGTTGGTCCATGCTTTGAAGATGCGCGCGCGGGGGGCATTGAAAATCCGCTCGATGCTAAGGGACTGGCCAGCCGGGCTGGGCTGTGTCGCGGTGATCATGTATTTTTTCCCTTTTTGGATTTCTGTGTTTTTTTCTTTTTAGATGTGGCCTGTTCCTGTTTAAGCAATTCATCCAGCGCATCAAAACGCAGTTCCCAGAACTGGCGCATTTTTGACACCCAATCGCCGATTTCTATGATGCCGGCGGGGTTCAGGGAGTAAAAACGCTGCTGCGCCTGTACCTCGACCTGCACAAGGTTAGCCGCTTTCAGAATTTTCAGATGCTGCGAAATGGCGGGGGCACTTACGGTGAAGCGCTTGCCGATCTGGCTTACGGGCATACGCCCCTGCGTGGCCAGCATCTCGACGATGTGAAAACGGGTGGAATCTGAAAGTGCGGAAAAAGCCATCATCGGGTTTTAATACAATGATTGCTTAATTAAGTCAAATGTAAAATGATATAGAGGCCGGACTGGATCTTACATCGCTGCTTTTGCGGGTTTATCCACGATATGGCGGATCAGCACGGCCTGGAGTTGATGGGGATTGAAGGGTTTGGGGATATAGTCACTCATGCCTGCGGCGATGCATTTCTCGCGGTCGCCTTTCAGCGCGTGCGCGGTCATTGCAATAATCGGCACAGGGACCCCATTTTTTGTGGCGCGCTCATATTTACGGATATGGCGGGTTGCTTCGAAGCCATCCATGTAGGGCATTTGCACATCCAGTAATATCAGCGAATATTTTCCAGCGGAAAATTTGTCTACGGCTTCCTGACCGTTGCGCGCCACTTCATAACGGTAGCCAAAATTTTTCAGCATCACGGTTGCCACCAGGATATTGGGCTCATAGTCTTCTACCAGCAAGATGGGCAGCTGCTGCGAATTTTTATGTGTGTCGAGATAAATTGTATTTTCTTCGAAAGACAGGGGGCTGTTTTCCGTGCCGGTGACCGGGAGGCTCAGATGCAGCACAAAGGTGGAACCCTTTCCTACTTCGCTGGTGACGGTGATGGAGCCGTCCATCTGCTCTGCCAAGGATTTGGAAATGGCAAGGCCGAGGCCGGTGCCGCCATAGCGGCGGGTGATGGTGGGATCGGCCTGTATGAACCGACCGAATATATCGGAGATTTTGTTCTCCGGGATGCCAATTCCGGTGTCGGTAACGGAGATGGAGAGATGTTTTTTCCCGTTGCCTTTTCCGCCATTGCTCAGGAACACTGACACGGTGCCGTGGTCGGTGAATTTGACGGCGTTGCCGACAAGGTTCATCAGAATCTGGCGGATGCGCCCGGCATCGCCGATAAAGGTTTTGTAGAGGCCTGCTTCATAGCGGATGTCGAGGGTGATGCCTTTTTCCTGCGCGCGCACCGACATGACACTGGTGACGCGCTCCAGCAAAGCAGTAAGATTGAACGGGTGATGCTCGAGCTCGATGACTTCGGCTTCAATTTTATCAATGTCCAGCAAATCGTTGATTAGCACCATGAGGCCGTCGGCGCTTGTCTGGAGAACGCCCACATACTGCTTCTGCTTATCGTCGAGCCTGGTGGTGAGCAGAATATTGGTGAGGCCGATAATGGCGTTCATGGGAGTCCTGATTTCGTGGCTCATATTAGCGAGAAAATCGGATTTCGCCTTGTTGGCTTTTTCGGCCACCAGCGCTGCAACTTCGGCGGAGGCCTGGCCTTTCTCGGCAAATTGGGTGGCATCCTCGGCGGCAACGCGGCCACGGTCGGCGACATCCTGCCTGGCATCACTTTTGGACTTCAGGTCTTCTGCAATATCAACATTCGATTGCGCCAGTTTTTCGGCGATAAGTGCATTGGCCTGAGCGAGTTCTTCCGCTATTTTTATGTTGGATTCCGCCAGGTCGCGCGCGACATGGGTAAGGCCCAGCGCATGTGCGATGGCAGACTTGTTAGTTTTTGCCTGAATATAGATGATTTGCAGAATCAGGCAGCAGGAGGCCAAGGCAACTATGATCGCGCCACGCAGTTCGGTTTCGCCCGCGTGCGCAATCAAGAACAGGATTGCCAATATCATGGCGAGAAGCACGTAGTGGCCACATACCAGCACTGTTTTTTGCGTGGAGATCATTCTTTTGCCTAATCCGCCCTGAGGCTTTGGAACGTGCCTATCCTGCACAAGAGAGCCAGCTTATACCTATCGGGCGAGATAGATATGATTATCTATTTGAAATTATTATATTATTTATAAAAGGTTTATTTCATATAATGCGGCTGCTTGAAGGCTTGCCGCGAGGCGGCATCGCTGCAAGACGGGCGGTGCAGATTTGTTTCACGCACATTCAGTCGGCGGGCTTTACGCGGATTTTGTTTTTTGCGATGAGGTGGCCGTTTAGTTCCCTGATGGCTGAAGTGGCCTCATGGGCGAGGGCCATGTCCACAAAACCGAAGCCTTTAGAGCCTCCGGTCTTTGCATCCATCACAATGGTGCAGCCTTTGATATTGCCATATTTTTTGAATAACAGGGCAAGCTCGTTTTCAGTAAAGCTGCGGGGTAAGTTCAGTACGATCAGTTTCATGGAAAGCCTGTGGCTGGGATTTGCATTTTAACTAGCTGAAATCTCGATTTTAACAAGGATTATCCTTCAGGCGCTGGCTGCCCGCGACGGTGGGGCCTGAGCTTTGCGGGCAGCGGTTTGCCATTCGTCTTCAGGTTTGGCGAG
>JANYCJ010000149.1 GCA_025360345.1 Alphaproteobacteria bacterium
CAGCGTGCCGCGCACGCCTGCCTCATAGGCCGATGACAGCGTCACATCGCCGTTGCCATGCACGTAAAGCGGCGTAAGCGGCGCGGGCAGTTTCGCCACCTCGTCCAGCTGGCGCAGCGTGAAATTGCTCTGCTCCCAGCAAATTTCGGCGCGCAGTAAATAATAGCAGCGCAGGTCGCTGGCCAGCACCCGGCAGCCGTTATGCAGCACCGCTTCGAATAATTCCGTATCCTCTTCCAGCTGGTAATTTTTCCCCGGCAGCAGCACCAGCGTGCGCAAGGCGGGGCAGGGGGCGTGCGCGGCAAGTTGGCTTGCGGCAAACCCCGCCTCGATCCATTCGTTTTTCTGCGCGCCCAGCCGCAACCCGTCCACCACTGCTGCGCCCGGCTGCGCCCTGCGCTGCATCCGCAGCAGCGTGCTGAAATTATCGGGCCGGGCAATCACCGTGGTATAAGAAAAAGAAGCCGCCTTGTGTGGCGCAGCCTGCCCCGACTGGAATATCAGCGCGCCGCAGTCTTGCAACCGGTATGCCGCCGCATAGCCCGTCACATCCGCTTCGCCGCTTTGCGTGAATTCCAGCGCCACATCGCCCCACGCGCCGAGCAGCTGGCTGCTGGCCATGCGCATGGCAAGGTCATCCGCAGTTGCATCGGTAAGTATGAGCAGTGTGCTGTCGCGCATAAAAAAGCCTCGTACACAAAATGACCATGTGCTGAAGCGGTGCGCAGATAAACGGGGGGAGGGGTGATTATAAAAACGAAATCCCCCTGCGGGGTCTTGTCGTTTTCCTCTTTAGCCGTTTATTTTACGTGCCCGCAATTTGGAAAAATCAGCACATCTATACACAAGACAATACTGTGCAATGCCGCCATCGTCAAGCTTCACGCGAAAAAACTAGGGTTCTGGCTGGTCACGAGGCCTTTTTAAACATGGCGATGGCCGCTTCCCGCGCTGCTTCATGCACCACGATGGGCCTGATATACCCCACCCCGTGCTTCCACGGCGCGTGGATGTCTTTGGCCGATACCCCCCGCAGTTCCGGCACGTAAGCGCGGATATAGTCGCCTTCCGCGTCGAACCGCTCGCTTTGCAGCACCGGGTTGAACACGCGGAAATAGGGCTGCGCGTCCGTGCCGGTGGAGGCCGCCCACTGCCAGCCGCCCACATTCGAGGCAAGGTCGTAATCCATTAAATATTGTCCGAAATGCGCCTCGCCCAGCCGCCAGTCCTGCCGCAAATGCTTAGTCAGGAAACTGGCCACCACCATCCGCGCCCGGTTATGCATCCACCCGTCAGTGAGCAACTGCCGCATCGCCGCATCCACCACCGGGTAGCCCGTGCGCCCTTCCTGCCATGCCTTGAAATGCTCTTTGTTATGCGACCATTCCAACACCTCGCGGTATTTCGGGTTCCATTCGGTGTGCGCCGATTCCGGGAAGTGGAACAGGTTCATGGCGTAAAACTCCCGCCATATGAGCTCGTTCAGCCACGTATCGGCCCCCGCCGCCAGCGCCCCGCGCACGCATTCGCGCACCGACACCAGCCCGAACCGTATATACGGCGACAGGCGGCTGGTGCCGTGCAGGCCCATGAAATCCCGCGTCTTCGCATAATCCTTCGCGCCGTGCCTGATAAAGGCCGCAAGCCTTTTGCGCCCGTCATCGGCGGGCCACAGCGCGTCTTCGGCATAGTCATAGCCCACCTGCGCCAGCAAATGCGCAGGCCCATGCCCCAGCTCCAGCGGCTCCAGCCCCGCCACGCGGGCCAGCTTGCGCATCGCCGCCACATCGGCGTAAGCCTCCTTGTCATGGATGGCAATGGCGTTTTCCATGCCCGGCTGCAAAGCCGCCCGCCATGCCTTGCCATAGGGCGTGAACACTTTGTAGGGGGCAGTGCCCTCTCGCAAAATCTCCCCCGGCGCGAACATCACCTGGTCTTTCACCAGCCTCAGCACAGCGCCCAGCGCCTTGCCCACCTGCTGGTCACGCGCCCTTGCGCCCGGCTCGTAATCTTCCGCCGCCACCACGTTTTCCGCAGCCAGCGCTTTTGCCAGCTTCGGCATCAGCGTTTCCGGCTCTGCGTGCAGCGCAAGCAGCCCGCCGCCGCGCGTGCGCAATTCTGCGTCCATCGCGCACAGTGTTGCCGCGATGAAGGAGAGCCGCCGGTCGTCCTTTTTCGGGAACTGCGCGAGGATGCCGCTATCGAAAATAAATACCGGCTGCACCGGCAGCTTTTCGGCAAGCCCCGCAGCCAGCGCCGCGTGGTCATGCAGCCGCAAATCCCGCCGCAGCCATACCAGCGTCGTGGGGCTCATGCGGCAAACGCCGTGGCCAGCGATTTGGCTTCCCACGCATCCACCTCTTTGGCAACACTGGCAAGCTTCGCGCGCATCCGCTCAATCGCCATCTGCCCCAGCGGCAGGCGCAGCGGGGCCGCACCGCTATTGACCGCCTCAACGATCAGCGCCGCGCCGCGCTCCGGGTCGCCCGGCTGCTTGCCGCTATAGCCATTAATCATGCGGAACACCTCATGCGCGCTGCCGTCATAAGCCTCGATCTGCTTGGCGCTGCGCACGGCGGATTCGCCCGCCCACTTGGTGCGGAACGGCCCCGGCTCCACGATCATCACCCGGATGCCCAGCTTCGCAACTTCCTGCGCCAGCGCCTCGGAAAATCCCTCCAGCGCGAATTTACTGGCATTATAAAGCCCCAGACCCGGCGTGGCGCTGAACCCCGCCACCGAGGAAATCTGCACCACATGCCCCGAACCTTGCGCGCGCATTCCCGGCAGCACCGCCTGCGTCAGCGCCAGCGCGCCGAAGAAATTGGTCTCCATCTGCTGGCGCGCCTCCGCTTCGCTCACCTCTTCCACCGCGCCGAACAGGCCGTAGCCCGCGTTGTTCACCAGCACATCCACGCGCCCATGCTGCTTCAGCACCTGCGCCAGCGCCGCCTCGCGCTCCTCCGCCACAGTCACGTCCATGCGCACGAAAGAGGCCTTGCCGCCCAGCGCCTGCGCGAATGCCTGCCCCTGCGCATCCTTGCGCACGCTGCCCACTACCGTGTCCCCGGTCGCCACCACCGCCTTAGCCAGTGCCAGACCGAAACCGCTAGAAACACCCGTGATTAACCATATTTTTGAAGTGCTTGCCATATATTGTCCCAAAAAATAAATGAATGGATCCCCTGCCGCATCATAATCGCGCCCCCAAAGGCTGGCAATAAAAACTGCGAAAAATTACAGCGGCTTGTGCAAAGATATGCACAGTTTACCGCCGCCTTGAGCAATAGGGGTTGCAAAAAAGCCACAAATGGGTTAATTAACCACCTGTCGCAGAAATTAACGTATAATTAATAATTGGGATGCGGGCGAAACACCCGCTACACAGGCGTTACCTTCTGCCAACAATAGATTTTTTGTTATCCCATCTTGCCCTGTAGGAGCACCATGAGAATACTGTTTGCGCTTTTCGCCATCATCGCCGTCCTCTACTGCTTCACCTTCCTTGAGCCCGCCCCCGTCATGGCGCCCGTCATGCGCACCGGCGAAATCCTCACCGCCAAGCTCGAAGACCTGAAGCCCGCCGCCGGTGGCGCAGCCGCGAAGATCGACGCCAAGCTCTCAGACTTCACGCCTGAAAAAATCGGCGCGAAAGTCTCCTCATGTGCATCCGAAACCAGCCAGAACGTGGAATACCTGACCGGCAAAGCTTTCGCCGAAGGCAAGAACGGCAAGCCCAAGGATGACACCGAAGCGCTGCGCCATTTCCGCGCCGCCGCCGATGCCGGCGACTCCGACGCGCAGATCGCGGTCGGCAAAGCCTATGCCTATGGCGCAGGCGTGCCCAAGAGCGATAGCGAAGCCCTCAACTGGTACAAAAAATCCGCCGAGCAGGGCAACGCAACTGCCCAGCGCATGGTGGGCGATATGTATTGGAACGGCCAGGGCGTAGCCCAGAACGACGCTGAAGCCGTAAGCTGGTATAAGAAAGCAGCACAGGCCGGTGAGCCTACCGCACAGTCTTCGCTTGGCGTGGCCTTCCTCGCAGGCCGCGGCGTAGCTAAAGATGATGTCGAAGCCGTCGAATGGTTCAACAAATCCGCCGACGCTGGCAACGAATGGGGCGAGTTCAACCTCGCCGAAGCCTATGCCCACGGCACGGTGGTGGCGCAAAGCAATGCCGAAGCCGCCAGCTTGTACCGCAAAGCCGCCGATCAGGGCAACGCGCCTTCGCAGATCGCGCTTGCGCGGCTGCTCTATGATGGCAACGGCGTGAACAAGGATGAAGCCGAAGCCGTGAAGCAGTTCCGCAAAGCCGCCGATGCGGGCAACGCCGAAGCCCAATACCACCTTGGCCGCGCTTACGCCGAAGGCCGCGGCATCGACCGCAACCCGGCTGAAGCTTTCAACTGGTACAAAAAATCCGCCGAAGCTGGCAACCCGCAAGGACAAGCCGCCCTCGCACAGGCCTATCTCGACGGCATGGGCGTGCAGAAAAACCCCGGCGAAGCGCAGAAATGGCTCTGGGCTTCCGCCAAGGCAAACTCCCCCCTCGGCCAGTATAGCTTAGGGCAGGCCTACCACAACGGCGCAGGCATCAAGAAAGATGACGCACAGGCCGTGAACTGGTTCCACAAAGCCGCCGATCAGGGCAGCAACGCGGCGCAGGTCGCCCTCGGTGTTGCTTACCTTCGCGGCGAAGGCGTGAAAAAAGACCCCATCGAAGCCGTGAAGCAGTTCCGCAAAGCCGCCGAAGCCGGCAACCAGTGGGCGCAATATAACCTCGCCCAGTGCTATGCCAACGCCACGGGCGTGAACAAGGACGACGCCGAAGCCCTGAAATGGTACCGCGCCAGCGCCGAGCAGGGCAACGCACAGGCCCAGACCGCCGTGGGCCTTGCCTACTTAAGCGGCCGCGGCGTGGAAAAAAATCCCGAAGAAGCCATGAACTGGTACAAAAAATCCGCCGAAGCCGGTGAGCAGTGGGGCCAGTTCAACCTCGCGCAGGCCTATTTCTACGGCATGGGCGGCATCAATAAAGACCTCGTGCAGGCCGCCATGTGGGCCAACCTCTCGGCCAACCAGCACAACCAGCAGGCCGCCGCACTTCGCAAATCCATCCAGAAAAGCATGAACCGCGACCAGATCAGCCAGGCACAGCGCCTGACCAAGGACTGGCGCCCGAAGTCCTGAACTAATCTCGCCAATAAAAAAGGGGATGCGGTTGCATCCCCCTTTTTTTAACTATGACGCAGCGTTTATTTAATAATGCTGCGCAGCATCCAGCTGGCCTTCTGGTGAATCTGGATACGCTCCACCATCAGGTCCTGCGTTTCATCGTCGCCCGCCTTGTCGGCGGCTTTCTTCGCGGCTTGCGCGGCGTCCACCACCTTGCCGTTCAGGTCCAGCAGGTTGCGGATCATGCGGTCGGCCACGTCGCCCTTGGCGGTCTCCTTGTTCAGCGGGTTGGACAGGTTCTGCAGCGCCTTCAGCACTTCTTCATAATGGTTCGGCAGCGCATACACGTCCAGCGCGCGGATGCGCTCGGCGATCACGTCCACGGCGGCGAACAGCTCGTTATACTGCGTTTCAAACAGCGTGTGCAGCCCCACGAAATTATGCCCCTCCACGTTCCAGTGGTAATTATGCGTGGCAAGATACAGCGCGTAGGTGTCCTTCAGCACGCCTTGCAGGGCCTGCGCCACCGGGTTGGCGGCAGCCTTGGGGGAAAACAGGGGCTCGGGCTTCTTGGTCGGTTTGGCGGGCATAAACTCTCCATGGTTGGTTCGGCCTGCACTATAGCCCCGTAAACCGCCCACCGCAAGGCTCAAGCGATCACCAGCCGGTTGCGGCCGCTGTTCTTGGCCTCGTAAAGGGCGCTGTCGGTGGCCTTGATTAGCGCATCCACGTCCTCGTGCCCCGCCAGCGCCGTAAGCCCCGCGCTGAACGTCACGCGGATCTCATGCTGGTCGAGCTTGTAGTTCAGTTCCGAGAATTGCAGCCGCAGCGACTCAATAAT
This sequence comes from Alphaproteobacteria bacterium, assembly GCA_025360345.1. Classification (GTDB taxonomy): domain Bacteria; phylum Pseudomonadota; class Alphaproteobacteria; order Rickettsiales; family SXRF01; genus JANYBV01. Next base: position 6,020 of record JANYCJ010000149.1, read on the forward strand.
CATGCGGGCGTTTTCCATGTCGCAATCGGGCATGATGATGCCGAATTCCTCGCCACCGCACCGCCCGATAATGTCGCTGCGCCGCAGCCGCTGCTGCAACATGCGCGCCACGCCCTTGATGACGAGGTCGCCCGCCACATGCCCGTACGTGTCGTTGATCTGCTTGAAATGGTCGATGTCGATCAGCGCATACGCGCCATGCGTTTTATACCGCCGGGCCTGCCCCAGCTCCATCGCCAGCATGTCCATGAAATGCCCGTGGTTCAAAAGCCCGGTGAAGCTGTCGCGCGCCATCAGCGCCTGCAGCTCGGCGGAGCGCCGCGCGCGGCTGCGCACCACCGTCACCAGCTGGTCACCCGTGATCGGCTTCACTAAAAAATCGTCAATGCCCAGCCCCGTGTC
>JANYCJ010000156.1 GCA_025360345.1 Alphaproteobacteria bacterium
TATGGCTGGAAAAGCCGCTGGGCTGGCTGGAAGCGCTTTTTTATACACTATGCGGCGTGGACAAAAAACAGGAGATGGGCTGGCGGCATTACACGGCCTGCGTGCTGATGTTTTCGTTCGGGGGCTTTGCGCTGCTCTATGCGCTGTTGCGCTGGCAATCCTTGTTTGGAATGAACCCGGCGGGACTGGGGGATCTGACGCCTGACCTTGCGTTTAATACGGCGGTGAGTTTTGTTACGAATACTAACTGGCAGTCTTATGGGGGGGAATCGACGTTGTCGTATTTCAGCCAGATGGTGGGCCTTACGGTGCAGAATTTTGTATCGGCGGCGCTGGGTATGGCGGTGATGGTGGCCTTGATACGGGGGCTTGCACGCAAGAATACCGCTACCATCGGTAATTTCTGGGTGGATATGGTGCGGGGCACGCTTTATGTGCTACTGCCGCTTTCCCTGCTCTGGGCGGTGCTGCTAGGTTCGCAGGGGGTTCCGCAGACATTCAGCGATTATGTAAAAGTGCCCTATGTCGAAGCGCAGCAAGTGGAGGAAAAGAAGGACGAACAAGGAGTTGTAACCCAAAAAGCCGATACGGTCACTGAGCAGGTCATTGCGGTGGGGCCGGTTGCTTCGCAGGTGGCTATCAAGCAGCTGGGCACGAACGGCGGCGGATTTTTCAATGCAAACTCGGCGCACCCGCTAGAGAATCCTACGCCGCTTTCTAACTTTCTCGAAATGCTGGCCATTCTGCTGATTCCGGCGGCGCTGTGCTACACATTCGGGGAGATGGTGGGCGACTGCAGGCAAGGCTGGGCGCTCCTTGCAGCGATGACGGTGATCTTTGTGCCACTCACGTTATTCTGCGTGGCGGCAGAGCAATCCGGCAATCCTCATTTTACGGCACTCGGCATTGACCAGCAGGCCAGCGACCTGCAGGCGGGGGGCAATATGGAGGGCAAGGAGGCGCGGTTCGGGATTGTGAACTCCGCGCTGTGGGCTTCGGCCACGACGGCGGCTTCCAACGGTTCGGTCAATGCGATGCATGATTCGTTCACACCTGCCGGCGGGTTTGTGCCGCTGCTGCTGATCCAGTTTGGCGAAGTGATTTACGGCGGGGTGGGTTCGGGGCTTTACGGCATGGTGATGTATGTGATCGTGGCGGTGTTTATCGCGGGGCTGATGGTGGGGCGCACGCCGGAATACCTCGGTAAAAAAATCCAGTCGTTCGAGATGAAGATGGCCTCGGTGGCCATACTTGTCTCGCCGCTGCTGGTGCTGTTTGGCACCGCGCTGGCGGTGATGAGCGAGGCGGGCAAGGCAGGAATACTGAATCCCGGGGCGCAGGGCTTTTCGGAAATCCTTTATGCGTTTTCCTCAGCCGCTAATAATAACGGCAGCGCCTTCGCCGGGCTTAGCGCCAATACGCCGTTTTACAATACCGCACTGGGGGTGTGCATGTTGTTCGGGCGGTATTTTATCATTGTACCTGTACTGGCAATTGCCGGGTCGCTGGCGGCGAAGAACCGGGTGCCGCGCTCAGCGGGCACACTTTCCACGCATAAGCCATTATTCATCGTGTTCCTTGTGGGCACGGTGGTGCTGGTGGGCGTGCTGACTTTTGTACCAGCGCTGGCCCTTGGGCCTGCGGTTGAACACCTTCATCTGACCAAGTGAGTGTATTATGACCTCCTCCACCACGCCTTCCTATAGCGCCAGCGACCCGGCCAATTTATGGCGCGCCACGGTTTCGGCCTTCACCAAGCTCACGCCGCGATACCAGCTGCGCAACCCGGTGATGTTCTGTGTCTATATCAGCAGTATCCTGACCTCGCTAATTTATGTGCAGCAGCTGGTGCACCGCAGCACGCAGGAAGCGCCGTGGTTTATTATCAGCACCAGCGTGTGGCTGTGGTTCACGGTGATTTTTGCTAATTTTGCCGAAAGCATCGCTGAGGGACGCGGCAAGGCGCAGGCAGATTCGCTCCGCCAGTCGAGGCGCGATACAAAAGCCAAGAAGCTTGCTTCGGCCAAGGACCGGACCAAGTTTAAGGAGGTTGCCTCCACTGAACTGCGCAAGGGCGACCTCGTACTGGTGGAGGCGGGCGATTTCATTCCGGGGGATGCGCAGGTGATTCAGGGGGTTGCCTCGGTGGATGAAAGCGCGATTACGGGAGAATCCGCGCCGGTGATACGCGAGTCGGGCGGTGATCGGGACTCCGTGACGGGCGGCACCCGGCTGGTTTCCGACTGGCTGGTAATACGGATTACGGCTAATCCGGGGGAGATGTTCATAGATAAGATGATTCATCTTGTGGAGGGCGCTACGCGGCAGCGCACGCCCAATGAAATCGCACTGGGGATTTTACTGGCGGCGATGACGATTATTTTCCTGATCGTGACCATGACGCTGTGGCCCTTTTCCGCTTTCGGGGTGGAGAAGGCGGGCGGCGGGGCAGTAGTGAGCATCACGGTGCTGGTGGCGCTGCTGGTGTGCCTGGCGCCGACGACCATCGGCGGGCTGATTTCAGCCATTGGCATCGCGGGCATGAACCGGATGATGCGGGTGAACGTGATTGCCATGTCGGGGCGGGCGGTGGAGGCCTCGGGGGATGTGAACGTGCTGTTGCTCGATAAGACCGGCACGATCACGCATGGCAACCGCCGGGCGGTGAATTTCATTTCTGCCGAGGGTATCGCGGGGGCGGACCTTGCGCGGGCGGCGGAACTTTCTTCGCTGGCGGATGAAACGCCGGAGGGTAAAAGCATCGTGGCGCTGGCGCACGAAAAATATGGCATCGCACCTTCGGACGCTTCCACCGATGGATGGGAATTTATTCAATTCACTGCGGAGACGCGCATGAGCGGCGTGGCCATCGGTAACCGCCGGATCATGAAAGGCGCAGGCGACGCTATTGAGCAATACATTAAAAGCATCGGTGGGATGATGCCGCCGACGCTTAATACCGCGGTGGAGCAGATTGCACGTAGCGGGGGCACGCCGCTGCTGGTGGCCGACGGGCAACAGGTGCTGGGCGTGGTGCACCTGAAGGACGTAGTAAAAAGCGGCATTAAAGAACGGCTTGAAGCGCTTCGGAAAATGGGTATTAAAAGCATCATGATTACAGGAGATAACCCGCTGACGGCTTCGGCCATTGCCGCAGAAGCAGGGGTGGATGATTTCCTGGCTCAGGCCAAGCCGGAAGATAAGCTGCGGCTGATCCGCGAAAAGCAGCAGGGCGGCGAAATGGTAGCCATGGTGGGCGACGGCACCAACGACGCCCCTGCCCTTGCGCAGTCGGACGTAGCGGTCTGCATGAATAGCGGCACGCAGGCCGCGAAGGAAGCGGCGAATATGATCGACCTCGATTCCGACCCGACCAAGCTGATTGAGATCGTGGAAATCGGAAAGCAGCTGCTGATGACGCGGGGGGCGCTTACCACCTTTTCCATTGCCAACGATATCGCCAAGTATTTTGCTATCATACCCGCCGCATTTGCCAGCACGTATCCGGTGCTGATGATGTTTAACATCATGCGGCTTACTTCGCCGATGAGTGCGATTCTGTCGGCAGTGATCTTTAACGCGCTGATTATCGTGTTCCTGATCCCGCTGTCGCTGCGGGGCGTGGCGTATCGTCCGGATAGCGCGGATGCCCTGCTGGCGCGGCACTCACTCATTTACGGCCTTGGCGGTATTCTCGTGCCCTTTATCGGTATCAAGACGATTGACTGGCTGCTGACGCTTGCTGGATTAGTTTAGGAGAGGTTATGAACAGTTTTGTTGCTACGGTGCGCCCCACGGTTGTTTCACTGGCACTTTTTACGGTGCTATGCGGGGTGGTCTATCCTTCGGTATGCACGCTGGCGCTGCAGGGGGGATTTGGCCGGCAGGCGCAAGGAAGCCTGATTACTGGCAGGGACGGCACCGCACTGGGCTCGGCGCTGGTGGGGCAGAATTTCAGCGATAAGCGGTATTTCTGGGGGCGGCTGTCCGCTACATCGCCTTACCCGTATAACGCCGCCTCTTCCAGCGGATCAAACCTCGGCAGCAATAACCCGGCGCTGATGGACGCTGTGAAGGCGCGGGTGGATGTACTCACGTCCGCAGGGGCGCATGGGACGGCCATACCTGTGGACCTGGTTACGGCTTCGGGCAGCGGGCTTGACCCGCATATCAGCCTTGCAGGGGCACAATACCAGTTGGCGCGGGTGGCAGAGGCCCGGGGGATAGATATAGCGGCACTACAAAGCCTTGTTGCCGCGCACACGCAAGACCGGCAGTGGGGCTTGCTGGGCGAGCCGGTTGTCAATGTACTGGAGCTGAACCTGGCGCTTGATGGCAAGCTTTAGCCCGGCATCTTTAATGCTGGCAATCACATTAAAAAACCGTACCATAGCGCCATGACGAGTGATAACGGCATAGCATTGGACGCGGGTGGGCGGAGTGAGTCTGCACGGGGGCTCTTTTTCGCCATGGGCAGCTGTGCGCTGGCAACGGCGCTGGCGCTGCCGCTGCGCAGTTACCTTAATCCCCAGAACGCGGTGATGTTTTACCTTGTGGGCATCATCGTTACGGCGGCGCGCTTCGGGCGCAAGGCGGCGGCGGCGGCGGCGGTGCTGGCATTCCTGTGTTTCAATTTCTTTTTCACGGAGCCCTACTACACGTTTTTGGTTGAGGACAGGCGGGACATTCTTACTCTGTTACTCCTGCTGGTATCGGGAATGATTGCAGGCGCGCAAACCTCGCGGCTGAAGGCCGAGCGGAATTTTTTCCGGATCAAGGAGCATAACACTTCGGTCCTTTATGCGATGTCCAATGACCTTACGGCCACGCGTGGGCGGGAGGCGATTATCGGCGTGATCTGCCGTCATGTGGAAGAGGCGTTTTCGGCGCGGGCGATATGCTGGTTCAATGATACGCCACTGGAAGACCTGCGCGAGGAACAGGCTGCCAAATGGGCTTATGAGCATGGGCAGGCCACGGGGCTAGGCACAGCTACATTACCGGGCGCGCAGGGGTATTATGTGCCGTTGCGCGGCGGCGTGCAGGTGCTGGGTGTGCTGGGCCTCATTCCGAATCAGGCCGCTTCCAATGCTGATGCGCGGGGCATGATCCAGACTTTTGCCAACCTGGCCGCCTCTGCACTTGAGCGTTCGGCTATTTCGGAGCTTGCGGAAAAAACCAAGCTGGAGGCTGAGGGTGAAAAATTGCGCAATGCACTGCTAAGCGCGGTTTCGCACGATTTCCGAACACCACTGGCCTCAATCAAAGGGGTAATCAGCAGCCTGTTGATGGAAGATGGGAGGCTTTCTGCCGAAGACGTTAAAGACCTGCTGCTTTCGGCGCATGGCGAGGCCGCGCGGCTGGAGCGCATTGTGAGCAACCTTCTGGAAGTAACGTTGCTGGAATCGGGCAAGCTGAAGCTGAAGAAGGATTTTTATTTCCTGCCCGAACTGGTGGGCAATGCGCTGAAACAGGCCGAGCCGGTATTGCATCAGCGCGTGGTTACCTGCCATATGCAGCCAGAGCTGCCTGCGTTGCAGGTGGATGGGCTGTTGATTGAACAGGTGCTGGTGAATTTACTGGAAAATGCTGCCAAATATACGCCGGAATACTCGCCTATTACACTGCATTGCAGTGCCTATGGGGACAAGGCGGTGATGGTGATTGCCGATGAGGGGCCAGGAATCGCAGCCGGGGAGGAGACGCGCATTTTCGAACCTTTTCATACATCGGCGCAAAGCCAGCGCAAGGGTAGCGGGCTGGGGCTTGCCATATGCCGCGGCATCCTGCTTGCGCATGAGGGGAGCATCCATGCCGAAAATCGCGTTGAAGGCGGCGCGGCCTTTACGATTACGCTGCCGGTTGGCAGCCAGCCCCCTGCCCTCCCGGAGTAAGCATGAACACTAAAACACATATACTGATTGTTGATGACGAGCCGCAGATCCGTAAATTCCTGCGTACTACGCTTACCAGCCATGACTATCTAGTGAGCGAGGCGGAAAAGGTGAGCGAGGCGCTCAAGGCGCTCACACTGCATCCACCCGAGTTGATGCTGCTAGACCTAGGCCTGCCGGACGGTGACGGCATGGATGTGCTCACCGAACTTCGCGGCTGGAGCCAATTACCTGTCATTGTGCTTTCGGCCCGGGGGCAGGAACAGGACAAGGTGAGCGCGCTGGAGCTGGGGGCGGATGATTACCTTACCAAACCTTTCGGGGCAGCAGAGCTTCTGGCGCGGGTGCAGGTGGCGCTGCGACATGCACGCGCAGGGCAGCTTCCGCCGCCCGCTATATTTGAAGCCAATGGGCTGAGGATTGAATTTGCAGGGCGGCAGGTGAGCATTGCTGGGCAGGATATCCACCTGACACCGACGGAATACAAGCTGCTATGCGTCATGGTGCAACATGCGGGGAAAGTGGTGACACATGGCCAATTACTGCGTGATGTCTGGGGCAAACATGCCACCGAACAGGGGCATTATCTGCGCATCTACATGCAACACCTGCGCCAGAAACTGGGTGATGATGCCATGAACCCCAAATTCCTGATTACTGAAACAGGGGTGGGATACCGATTCAGGACCTGATGCATGGGCGTTGATTTCCAAGGGATTGTGCGTTTTACTCAGCGTAGGTAATTTTAGGGAGGCTTTATGAAACCTTATGTGATTTGCCATATGGTTTGCAGCGTGGATGGGCGCATCCTTGGGCAGCGCTGGAAAAGCGGTGGCAGTGCCAAGGTGTTTGAAGACACGGCGGCGACTATCGACTCGCAAGGATGGATCGTGGGACGCAAGACCATGGCAGAGTTTTGCAGCAAAAAGCCCCGACGCAAACGCAGAGGCCATTTTAATGTGCCGAAAACTGATTATGTAGCGCCGCATACGCAAAAAACCTTTGCGGTCGGACTTGACCCTTCGGGCAAACTGCACTGGGAAACGGGGAATGTGGATACGGAGCACGCCATCATGGTGGTTACGGAAAAGGTCACGACCGATTACCTAGACCATTTGCGCAAGGCGGGCGTGTCTTATATTTTCGGAGGTACATCAGCGCTCGATCTCGGAAAAGTATTGCAGAAACTGCATAAGCTTTTCGGCGTCACACGGATTACAGTGCAGGGCGGCGGCAGCAATAATGGCTCGTTCCTTAATGAGGGGCTTATTGATGAATTAAGCCTCGTGGTAATGCCATTTGCGGATGGCGCGGCCGGCACACAAAGCGTGTTCGACATCAAAGCCTCAGGGAAGAGAAAACTTTCCCACCGGCTAAAGCTAATTTCCCACGAGGTATACCAGTCCCAGCATATCTGGCTGAAATACGCCGTTTTAGACTAAATAAGCCACACCGCATATACGTGAAAGTGACTGGAGGCGCTCTTTTAGTTATGCATGGCCTGTTTTAACTTGGCATGGAGGTCTTCCGGGTCAAAAGGCTTGGCAATGTATTCTGTCATACCTGCGGCGATGCAGCGTTCGCGGTCTCCGGTCAGTGCGTGGGCGGTCATGCCGATGATGGGGGTGGGCGCTTTATGTTCCCGTTTTTCCAATTCCCTGATGGCGATGGTAGCATCGAGGCCATTCATCTCTGGCATCTGCACATCCATAAGGATGACCGCGTAGGTATTTTTACTGACCTTATCCAACGCCTCCAAACCGTTTTTGGCGATATCACTGGTATAGCCAAACTGATCGAGGAATGCCTGGGCAACGATGATATTCGGCAGATAGTCTTCCACGAGAAGAATGGGGAATTCCGGTGCGGGCGGCTTTTGCTCTATTGTATTCAGGGGAGCGTGCGCAGCCGGCTCATGTTGCGCATATGACCGCGCCAATGGCAGGGAAATCGCGAAAGTAGAACCTTTTCCCACGTCGCTGCGGGCGGTGATAGTGCCGTTCATGGAGGTCACCAGAGTTTTAGTGATTGCCAACCCCAGCCCCGTGCCGCCGTATTTCCGGGTGATGGAGGAGTCTGCCTGAACGAATTTCTGAAAAATGGTATCCAGTTTTTCCTGTTCTATGCCGATGCCACTGTCTTTAACCACAATTGTGACGTTTTCTACTTCCGGGCTGGCCGCCGGCTCGCTGGAGATCAGGATATCGACGCTGCCGGTTTCGGTGAATTTCACGGCATTGCTGCACAGGTTCAAGACAATCTGGCGTATGCGAGAGGGATCGCCCATAAAGTTTCTGCACCTGAGCCCTTCTGCATTACCGCTTAGTATCAGGTTTTTCTCCTTGACACGTACGGCCATGATGCTGCCTACGTCCTGCACCAATTGCATCAGGTCGAAGGACAGGTGCTCCAATTCAATCGCATGGGCCTCGATCTTGGCGATGTCGAGAAGGTCGTTGATGAGTGACAGCAGCGAATCGGCACTGGTTTGCAAGGTGGTGATGAAGTCCGTTTGTTTTTGGGTAAGCGGCTGGCTTCTTGCGAGTAAATTTGACAGGCCAATTACGGCATTCATAGGAGTTCTTATTTCGTGGCTCATATTCGCCAGGAACTCCGATTTGGCGATATTAGCTGCTTCAGCCTGCCGGCTGGCTTCGCGCTGCTCGGTGATATCGGTGTTGGTGCCAAACCAGCGGATGATCTTACCTTGCTCATTCCTGAAGGCGATGGCGCGGGTAAGGTGCCAGCGCATTTGCCCGTCATAGCGGCGAAGGGGGAAGGTATCCTGCCAGTGATCGCCGGTTTCGAGGGCTTTTTTCCAGCCCACAAGCATACGTTCCAGCTCGACGGGGTCATGGACTTTTTTCCAGCCCCAACCCTGCATTTCTTCATAGGTAGTGCCGGTATAATCGTACCAGCGTTGATTATACCACTGGATCCAGCCGGTTTCATCGGCCATCCAGGCGAGTTGGGGAATCGTATTGGCAAGCTGGCGGAATTGTTCTTCGGATTCCTTCACCTTCAGGGCCGCTTCGATCCGCTGTGTAATATCGCGGGCGAAAGCGGTGAATGACATCTGGCCTTTGACTTTCTGAGCGGTAACGGTCAACTCTAAGGGGAATACCGTGCCGTTCTTGTTCAGCGCAGTAATTTCAATGCGCCGGTTGAGGATACGTTCTTCGCCTGTATGAAGGTAATGCTCCATACCCTGATGATGGCGCTTGCGATATTCTGGCGGCACGATCATTTCACTCATCTGCTGGCCAAGGGCTTCGGGTTTTTTCCAGCCAAATATAATTTCGGCCTGTGTATTCCACTCTGTAATGATGCCATGCGCATCGGTCATGATGACAGCGTCCAGCGCTGAATTAATAATCAGGTGGAGGCGCTGTTCATTTTCCTGAAGGTCAGTCTGGCTCCTGAACAATTCCTGCTGTGAAGTGTAGGCACGCAATTCCTGAAGTTCTTTTTCAGCCGTGATATCACGGATGATCCCCACCAGAATACGCTCCCCTTTTTCATTCAGGAATGTTGCCTTTTTGGTGGAGATTATATGACGCTGGCCATTTGCATCGGTAAGAAACTCTTCATTTATGACGGTTTCGCCGCTGGAGAATACCTGGTTATCCTTTTCCCAGAAAACATCCGCCTCTTCTTTTGGGAAAAAATCATAATCAGTTTTGCCAAGGAATTTCTCGGGGGGGCCGCCCATCAACTTCCAGAACGCCTTGTTGCCATCTACCCAGCAATGCGCCTGATTTTTGACAAAAATCGGGTCAGCAATATTATCGAGCATATTTTTCAGGTATTCATATGCAGCCGTACCTGATGGTTCTTCGTCTTGCACTGACATGACTGCGCGACTCTATATCTGTGAGAAGAAATAAATATGGAAAATCTTTGGCTTTGCAGGATTCCGTATCGATCCTGCACCTTTTTCCCAGAGCGAAAGATACACTATTTTCGCTTGCAACGTCTAAAGAATATTCGCCTAAGCGGCTGTAAAGGTTAAAACTGTAAACATATCAATTGTGAAACCAAGCCTCTGTAAAGGCATTATAATCAGATTTTTCTTTGCCTGTTTCACACGCCTTTTTATGGGGTGAGCATGTAGTTTTCCCAGTTTTTCCCGGCGTTAAAGATCAGGTCGAGCATGGTAACAGCATGGGTAAAGGGAGGATATAGCTGGGGATATTCCGGATAGCGGGTATAATCCATCCATGCCACTTCCATACCTATAGCTGTAAATTTTTTTACGTCGAGATAGGTGTTTGCCTTAGGGCCGGAGAGGTAGCGAGTGGCATTATATTGTCGGCATACTGCCACCAGCTTATCGGTTTTGTCGCCATCGGGAATTGCATGTTGTTTAAGGAGGATGAGCGGCGTGGTGATGCCAAGTATTTCATTTATCCCGCGCAGGAAATGCAGATTAATGTCGCTCAGGCCCGTTTGTTCGCACGACTGGTAGAGCGCTTGTATGCCGGGGGCGTATTCTGAAAAATGGGGAGCAGAGGTGTAGGCGTGCCTGATGCTTTTCCAATGCAGCTCTTTCCACGCATCATCTGCGGCCCGCCTTTCACAGATCAGCTGCTCGCGGGGAGCATATTGGAGGGGAATGGTGAGCCATGCGGGCTTTCCCGGCGTTTTGATAAGATTGCGATTTCGCCAGTCACGGGTGGTGTATTGCACACAATCATACAGCACGAAAAGATCGCATTGGCGGATCAGGTCGAAATAGCCCTTCCACGGGATGTAGCAAGACTGGACGATGCCGATGGTGGTCATGCGGATATTTCGTCTTGTTCGTGGGTTGTGGCCGGGTGGCGAAGGGCGGATTTTGAACTATAAACCTCTTCATCCCGTGTGTTTTTAAGGATAACGGCGCCAGCACCTATCACATTATATTTGCCGAGATGGATATGGTCGCGGATGGTGGCGTTTACACCTAAAAATGTGCCCTCCCCAATAGTAACGCCGCCGGAAATAACTACATGAGACGTGATGAAGCAGTTATCCTCCACAATGACATGGTGGCCGATATGGTTGCCGCTCCATATGATGACGTTATTTCCGATCCGTGTATAAGGCTGGATGGTATTATGCTCCAGAATGAAGCTATTTTCGCCTATTGCTTCCGTCCAGATAATTGATTTAGAGCTGGCATAGCTGGCGAGCGTGAAGCCCAGCGACTTCATGCAGGCGCATTTATCCCTGCGATTGCGGTTTACCGCAGAAGAACCGATTGCGACAAACATGTCGTAAGAAGATGGCGGATATTTCGCCGCTATTTCAGAAAAAGGGATGACGGGCAAGCCCAGCAGTTGTTGCGGTGCCATTGCCATGTCATCGGTAGTAAAGGCGGCAACTTCGCGGCTGGAATCACGCGTGAAGTAAAAATGCGCGACTTCCGCAAACTGCCCAACTCCGAAAATGATTATGGGTTTCATAATGCTGCCTGATTGCAAGGAAAATAATGCAGTATTTTCTGGTACATATCCCTCCAGACGTCATAAAGCAACATTACCCCCTCTTCGGCGAACGGCCCAATGGTCATCATATTTCCTGGAGCGCGCCGTTTTACCTCGGTACGCATTTCACGAATTTTACTTATATACTCCAAACTACAGAGGCCATGTAGATTATGTGTTGGAAAAGCTGCCTGGGATACCACCTCACAACCTACGGGCAGCAGATTCATTTGCACCAACTCTTTTCGAGCACGCGCCATGGCATTATCGGCGCTGGCATCATCGGACCATAGCTCAATGCATAGCGGATAGCCTGTGCCATCGAATGCATCCGGGCAATAGTTATAGTAATGCGTCAGGCGGAATGTGGCGTAGCCCTTATCCAGGCAATAAAAATGATAAAGACGCCCCATTTCCGGCTTTTGGCTAACGCGCAAATAAACCAGCCAGCTGGGTTGAGGGGGTGGAGATGGGGAGGCCTCCGGGTTTAGTAATTTGAATGCCGAATGCACACCATTTGCGGCAATGACCAGCGAAGGCCCCTCCAGCTTTTCGCCATTTTCCAACTGAATCAAGGTAATGTTTTCTTTGCCAGAGGCTGTAAGGCGGGCATTGAATATAAAACGAACATGCTGGTCTAGAAGCTGACGATACATGGCATTTATGACGTGATTCATGCCGAAGCGCCTTGGATAAAGGCCATTTTGAGGTGGAATTCTTTTAATTGGCAGTGTTAGCTGGTTTGGCCAGGCGATGACTGAGCGGGCAGTCTCATCGTTTATCAGCGTGCGCATTTTATCTTCCGCATAAAGGATGACACGGTTCATGGTCGGCTGGTGCGTCGCTGAAATATCAAGCTCAGTAGCCGGAAGACAGTAGAGCTTTTCTAGCACCGCTATAAGATATCCCGCCACGGTTTTGCCATAGCGCTGGAGTAGGTATTCTGCTGCATTTATCGCGGGTTTCGCAGGTTGGCCCAAGTTGCGAAGGATGTCGTTTTTGCACTGCAAATACTCTGTTTCCGGCAGGCGGCGCAGGTCGAGATAGGGGGAGTATTCCTGTAACTGGCCCCGCCAGAAAATGCCTGCGATATCTTTTTCATTATCGGGGAATATGTGCCATTCTTTTTCTGGCAGTATGGCACGTATAATACGATCCAGCTCGGCAATGCCCGTTTCATAAATGAACCGCATGGCAAAATCACAATGCCCGAAGCCTTCTGGCGCTACTTCCCGGTAATTGCCACCTGGCTGACCGGACTGTTCAAGGATCACAATATCTACAGCGGGCTTTTTTGATTTAATAAGCAGGGCCGCCAGCATCCCGGACATTCCCGCGCCTATGATGATAACGGGATTTTTCATGATACCGGGAGGGATAACCCGGGCGCGTTGGAAACAGCGACTTCTTTCCTTTTGTCAGCGCGCATAATAGTCCAATATGGAAGAAACCACGTGTTCAGCCTGTGCAAGGCTCATATTGTAGAATAAGGGCAGGCGCACTAAGCGTTCGCTTTCAGAAGTTGTGAACTGATCTTTGCCATGAAAGCGGCCGTATTTTTTGCCCGCAGCTGAGGTGTGCAATGGCACGTAATGAAAATTGGCCTGAATGCCTTTGCTGCGCATCTGAGCCAGAAAATCAGTGCGGCATTCAAGGTCTTTTACTTTTATGTAGAAAATATGCGCGTTGTGTCTGCAGTCCGAGGGAATGAATGGCAAGTCGATATGGTCATTTTCCTGCAATTTTCTTAAAGCTTTTGCATAAAAACTCCATATCTCGTGACGCTTATGGCCTATTTCTGAGGCTGCCAAAAGGTTGCCATAAAGGTAGGCGGCGTTTAGTTCATTCATCGCCCAGGATGAGCCGAGATCCACCCAGGTATATTTATCGGCATTGCCCTTTAAAAATTCGGTGCGGTTTGTCCCTTTGTGGCGCAAAATTCCTGCACGCCGGGTGAGCGCTGCATCCTGGGTCAGGATGGCGCCCCCTTCCCCACCTGTGAAATTCTTGGTTTGATGAAAGCTAAACGTGCCTATTTCGCCGAGAGTGCCCAAAGGCCTGCCCCGCCACAGCGCCGTAAGCCCATGGGCAGCATCTTCAATAATAGGCAGGCGATGACGTGCGGCAATGCTGGCGATATGTTCCATTTCACAGGCCACGCCTGCATAATGCATAACCATAATCGCCTTGGTGCTGGGCGTGATCGCCTGGTCAATGAGTGTTTCGTCAATGTTCATGGTATCAGGCCTGATATCCACGAAAACGGGGATGCCGCCACGCAGGACAAACGCATTCGCCGCGGATACGAAAGTGTAAGAGGGCATAATGATTTCATCACCGGGCTTTATGTCCAGCAATAACGCCGCCATCTCCAGCGCATGTGTACAGGAGGGGGTAAGATGAATGTTGTCCGAACCCAATGACTGGCACAGCCAGGACAGGCATGAGCTGTTAAATTCGCCTTCGACGAGTTCTTTATTTTCTACCGCCTGCTGAACGAAAGCCCCCTCACGGCCAGTAAATGCCGGGCAGGAAAACTGCACCGCATATTGCTCGCCGGAGTGCGGGAGTGTCATACTCTTGTGATTTTTATGCCCAATCGCAATAAATTCCTCCATGCGGCGCATTTATAACCTATGCCATTAAATGTACTAGTTTTAGAGCGTGTAGGCCAGATAATCCGATAACTTATTGGAAAACATAAATCTAAAAAAAGCGCCGTTACGATTAGCCCATTGATTGCGGTATTCTATTGATATTCAATAATATTATAATTTTTTTTACCTGTCGTACCGTTTTAATCTTTTAGCCTTTTTATCCACGCTGGGTTATGCTGTCTACTGGACAGATGGTTGGCTCCAGTGCAGTAATTTGGGCCGGTTACCTTTACGTATGAATTTTTATGCCTAAATATCACGTTACATATTCGATTGACGATCACCGCTTCGGATATGTGGTCGATGGCATTCTTGCTGAGCCGGAGGACCGCTGCCTGCTGCTGGAAGACGATGACCTGACCCGTGACTGCGCATGGGCCGCGGAGGGCTACACGGTGGCCCGTCCGTGGGGAATGAATTTCCTGCAGCAGCTAAAAGGTTTGGTGGAAACACAAATCCTGGAGGCTACTGAGGCCATATGCCACAGGAAATTTGCAGGCGAACTTGAACAATACCATACCATGGTCAATGATGACGAGCATCTGGCGGTGCTTGAATGGCTGAAAAAAATTCCGCAGGCCGCAGACCGGTATTTCCCTCTGGCTAAGATTTATGAGGGTATCGGCAATGTAATGAAGATTCCAGTGACAAGCTATAACATGCCTGCGCAGTGTTATTCGTGCTCGCTGCGCATTGTTCGCCCCGGGCGGGATGATAATAACCCACTGCACCGCGATGTATGGCTGGACCGGCTGCGCAACGGTATTAATATCTACGTTCCTATCGCAGGAAGCAACGCCTTGTCTTCCCTTTCACTTATTCCGCGCAGCCATTACTGGAAAGAATATGAGATTCGCAGGACCGCGGGCGGCTCGGTTATCGCGGATGCGCAATATAGTGTGCCATGCGCCGTGGAAAGTGATTACGGTCTTCATATGATAAGGCCGGAGCTTAATGACAGCGATATCCTACTTTTTTCGCCTTACCTCATCCATGGCGGCGCGCGGAATACAAATGCGGATATCACCCGTATTTTACTGGAAATGCGTTTCTGGCGAAAACCTTAAGCCGTATCAGAATTACCTTAAGGCTTCCATACCGCAAGGCCAAAGCCAGTGAGCCCGAAGCGGTTACCATTATACAGCATGTAAAACTGTCCTTCATGATTAAACACTACCGGGTAGCATTGCATGTCGCTGTCCCAAGCTGTTTCGGCGCCGGTAAAATTCAATAACTCGTCATTTCTTTTCCAGTTTATACCATCTTGGGAAATGGCATATCCTAAACGATAGGTTTCTTTCCGGCCAATGCGAACAGAGTACCACATGTGATAGCCGTCTGATTTTACAACACAGGGGCGGACCACGCCCGATTCTCCGGACCTTAACGGAATACAAATAATATTCTCCCTTTGCCAGTTTAGCCCATCGGAAGATTCGGCATATTTAATGACATGTTGCACGTCCAGCCCGTCTTTTTCCCAGCAAAGGGTTGAGCCATACCACATGCGCCAAAGGTTACCTTCGCGGACAATCCACGGGTATGACAGGCTGTAGGGATCTGTGTGGGCCCTGTCAAGAAGGGGGACTTCATCATATTTTTGAAATGCGCCGCCGGCCTGTGCGGTAGCCATACCGATAAAACAGCGAAACGGCACCGTGGCACCCAAGTTCCAGCCCTGATAATAGAGCCGTTGTGTTCCGTTATATGGCACAAGCTGCGACATGGTTACGCCGCTATCGTCAAACAAACCGGCTGTACCGGGAACCAGTAGCGGTTCTTTGCCGATGCTGATTACACGTGGCGTGGGTAATAATTCCAGTTCCAGCGAGGTGATGCTACTTTGGTTTCCAGCGTTTCGCGTGCTGAAGAAAACCTGATAGCGCGAGCCTTCAAGATGCACGGGAAAAGGGGTGGATGCATGGGTTTGCATCCATGGATAATTCTTGTCGGCGCAAAAAAGCAATCCTCGTTTTTCCCATTTCACCATCATTTTTACAGGTCTTTCAGACGGTCACTTTTACATTTGCGGGCGGGAGTAGATTCAACGCTGTAGACTTCGCCATCCTGAGTATCATGCAGGATAATCGCGCCGGCACCGATAACGTTAGATTTGCCGATTGATACATGATCGCGAATCGTGGCGTTTATGCCAAGGAAACTGCCTTCACCAATGGTTACGCCACCACCAACCACTACATTCGAGGTGATAAAACAGTGATCCTGAATTACAGAATGATGGCCAATATGATTTGAGTTTGAAAAGATAATGTTGCTGCCGACTTTTACATAGGGATGGATATTGTTATAATCCATGATAAGGCAATTATCGCCCACCTGATCGGCGTGAACAGCCGCATCTTTGCTGATGTAGCTGGCAAGTTTATAGCCCTTTGCCTTTACTTCATTGTATTTTGTAATGCGCTTACGGTTTACATGTGACGAGCCAATGG
This sequence comes from Alphaproteobacteria bacterium, assembly GCA_025360345.1. Classification (GTDB taxonomy): domain Bacteria; phylum Pseudomonadota; class Alphaproteobacteria; order Rickettsiales; family SXRF01; genus JANYBV01. The sequence continues at coordinate 16,473 of JANYCJ010000156.1, forward strand.
CAATGAACATTTCGAATGATTCGGGAGGGAATTTTTTCAGGCACTCTTCATAGGCTACAACGGGCAAGCCCATGGACGTGTCATTTTTAATATACTGGCTATCGAGAATAAATGCTGAAATGTTTCTCTGCCCTTGTTTTGCAAAATAATAGTAAGAGAGTTCGGCAAGCTCTCCGGTACCGTAAATCAAAAGTGGGCTCATAACTTTCCCCGGTTATTATTTTGAATGATCGGACAGATTTTTTGACAGGTATTGCCACATACGGAGCACCGGTGCAACACCCGGCACCTGTAATATCATTAGTCTACAGCTGGTATGGGCTGGCACAAACGGCGAATGCAGAAATAAAATCGCCAACAAGGGTGGCTGTAGATAGAAAGGAATGCTCATAAGCAGCCATGTGCCTATATGAAAGGCGATGAGCATTACGCCCCACAAGCGGTGCAGAGAGGGCCTGAACCATATTATGAGGGAAGATAACTCGATATAGGCCACCAACAGGTATAGCGGGGTGCCCAGGGAAGGATTGGCTATCAGGTAGGGCGATAAGAAAGGGGATACATGGCCATTCGCCATGCGGCCTGCCACAAGGTATGGCAAGGCATTGGGCGAGAATATTCCAAGGCCATTGTACTGGGCCAGCATTAGTATGCCGTAATATAGTTTCCAGAATCCGGTTAGAAAATAAAACAAAAGCATCAGGCCTTGGGCGAAGCTAAATATGTCCAGGTAATGCTGGCGCAGGCTGCGGGATTGCAGCATTGTGATATAGCTTGCCGAGGGTAAAAATACGAACACGAAGGCCGACCACAGCCACCAATGTTCTTTCTGGTTCAGCACACCGAAGGAATATTGCAAGGCTATTATTTCCAGCATGGAAATGAAAACCAGCCCGCGCGCGATGCGGCGATGAGGCCACAGCACCGCAAGTAGCGATGAAGCCATGTAAAAAAGCGCCAGCCCGTTAGCTACGGATGGGAGATTAGCGGAGTTACAGAAAAAAACGGGCCAGAGAGGATCTATAGCGGGTTGGGGCCTGTTGGGGATGCCGTATGCATCCATCAGCATATACATTGCCTGATAGGCAAAGAAAAGATTCACTATATAGAATGCATTCACCGCCCAGTATGCGCGGGTTGCCATCGCCCTGTGGCGGGCTGGCGAATATGGAAGCCGCGCCCGGCTTGTGCCTGCCATATACCTGCGTATCGCGGACAGGGCGTTCAAGGGACTACTCCTTCGCCTTTATGAAAAGAGGCGATTTTATGGTAGATGACATTGTCGTGATTACCGACATAACGAAGGGGGTCATATTCCATGCGGACCAGGTCGTAGTCGACATTGGGATAATCCAGCAAATAATTTTCCACCAGCCTCCTTGCCTTTTCGATATCAGCTGCGGGCGCCCCGGTTTCCATAAGCGAGCCAAATATGGCCACGACCTTATGAGGATTGCGCAACCAGTCCTGATGATATTCCGGCTGGAGTTCCCCCAGTGAGAGTGGCTTTTGCAATGTGACGCCCGGCTGCAACGACGTAATAAGCACTTCGTAATCACTGCGGTAGGTGGCACTTTTGGAATAGAGATCCCAGTTGAAAAAGGGGAACGGTGCCTGCGAACGAAAAAAGGAGCAGCCGAAATAAGCCAGCAGGAATAATGCGCCGTATAACTTGATTTTTTCGTGCTGCCTATATGTCAACATCTTTACTCTGTTTTTCGTTGCATTGAGCGGCCGCAGCAGCGAGCCACCTGATTATACCCGGGGGGAAGCCGCAGGCAAATTCCTGAAATGCCGTATTTCCCGAGATGCCCTTTCTTTGCGGGAGTTGAAAGTTTCAGTATTTATCGGCAATTCTTAATATGGAGTGAATTTAGTACGGAGGTTTTGCGGTCGCTTCCTTGATCGTATCTAAGCCAAGCTACTTGAGAATATCATATTTTTATGAATTACACCGCTCCCATGGCCCGGGCCAAGACGTTAAAGAGCGCGTTAATTTTGATGTGAATAACGGCTATATATGTTATTATTCAGACAAATAAGAGGAAACTACTATGAGCACTTCGCCGCGGCAAACACTTGAAAAGATCATTTCTTATGATGGTAATGATGTGGCTGCAGACATCACGAAAGACGGGGTGGCCGAATTGCCGGGCTTATTTGACCCCCATAAGGCCGTGGCGCTTTTAGAAGATATTAAGGCGATACGCATATTCGACCAGTCACTCTTCCTTTCCGAAGAGGAGTGGAAGGCGGGCAGCAGGAGCCATATCCACACCAATCCGGGGCCGGGCAACAACCTGCTGGACCGGGTGCAAAGCCAGTTAAGTTTCGTGGAAGATAATCCCCAGTTCAATGCCCTTCTTTCGGATTTGCTTGGGCCGGGACACAGGATTTACCTGAAAAAGCTGGTATGCCGCCTACCTAAAACGACCGTACCTGAGTGGGTGCATTCAATCATCGGCGACAAGCCGGGAAATACGCTTGGCAGCTTCATCAAGCCAGAGTACCGGGATATCAGCTATTATTATGACGTGGATGTGCATCAGGATATCCTGGAATGGCCAAGGCAGCCAGAAGGGCAAAAAGAACACCGGCTCCTTTATCTTTATGTGCATTTGGGTTCTGTCACGGTGGATAATTCGCCTTTATGCTTTTTTAAAGGCACTCACCGGTTTGGCGCCACGCCTTATCAGCATGATATCACGCAGCTGAAGGCGGGGTCAGACCTGTGGCTTTACCGCGACCCGACCACGGGAAGAACCATGGAAACCACTCTTTTCCCGCTAGTGGGCGAGAGCGGTCATGCGGCGATCTGGCATTCATGCACCCTGCATGGCTCGCACCCGGCGCGCAAAAATGTGCCGCGACTTGCCCTGCGTTACGTACTGGCCCGAGATCCCAGCGCCACTACCTGCCTGCTTGACGATATCAACGCCAAGGTTGAAGGCTTGCCATATCACGAAACCAATTTTAATCCCGGCACAACCGCGAACCCGGATGGAACATTACGCTTGCAGCATAATGATTTTACCCGTTCAGGGCGCGAAGGTAGCTGATATGTCTTACTCGAATATTGTGGAATCCCTTATGCAAGTGGGGTTCCACGAATTTCCTCATTATTATGACCCCTCCGCGACGAAGGCATTACTGGACGCCGCCTTGTCCACGCGCCGGTTTGACCGATCACTGTTTATCACCGAGGATGAATGGGAAGCTTCTTCCAAGAGCCATAAACATACTAATCCCGGCCCCGGGTATAATGTGCTTGAAAAATTTCCTGAAAAGCTCGATTTCCTTGAAAAAGATCCGAGAACAACGGCATTTCTTGAGCACTTGCTCGGGCGCGGATACCGGGTTTTGAATAAGCGCCTGGTATGCAGGCTGCCATGGTCACAGATTCCAGACTGGCTGCAGGCACGCACCAGAGGAAAACCAAGCAATGCCTTTGGCGGGTTTGTGTATCCGCAATATAGAGATATTTCTTATTACATGGATGTAGACCTGCATCAGGATATACAGGATTATTGGCGTTTTCCTGCGGAGGTGCGCGATCCACGGTATATTACCTTTTATGTTTATCTCGGAAATGTCACCCTTGATGACGCCCCCATACAGCTTCTGTCGCAGAGCCATAAATTCGGCGCGACACCATTTCAGCATGATGTCCGGTATGACGCGGCAAGTGACCGGTGGATTTATGCAAACCCCGAGGGGCATAAACTGGTCACTTCATTAAAAACCCTGACTGGGGATGCAGGTTACGCGGCTTTATGGCATTCCTGCCTGCTGCATGGCGCGCCACCTACCAAAGATGGGCATTTCCGCTTGTCGCTACGTTATATCATTGCCCGCTCGGCGAATCCCGCCCCTTGCGCCCTTGATGACATTAACCAAACCATCCAAGGGCCATTATTTTCAGATAGCGATTACACACCGGGTGCCAATACGAATCGTGATGGGTTCTGGAATTTGCAGGTTACTGATTACGTGCGGCAAGGCTATGAAAACGTGGGTATGCAAAACCGCCTGTCGTTATATGGCAATTAACGACCATATATAGCGCGCACAGAACTGAAGGGCCAGCCCTTCACCTCATCGACCACTTTAGCCAGGTACATGCTTTGTATGCCCATAGCCGTCAAAACAATACCGGTATTCAGCGCCAGGAAGGCAAGCAGCACGGCGCGGTCACTCCCTGACTGCATCAGCACCAGCCCCAGAGCGATAGCAGACACAGCGACCAAGGCAATGCCCAGCAAGAAAGTCCAGTAAAGGGGCTTTGTGGTCACGGAAAGAAGATAAGTGCTCAGGAATGACATTTTATTCCTAAAGGAATAACTGCTGGAATGCTTGGATTTTTTTTCAAAATACAGCACAGACCGCCCAAACCCGGCCTGATAGCACAGGCGGCAGTAAGGAAGGTTGCGCTCTTTCACAGCCACCAGTATATCTACGAAACGCCGACTCATAAGGCGGGCGTTAATGACATTTTCTATGACATTCGCTTTCAACACGGTATTTACAAAGTAAAAGAAGCCCTTGCCGGATATGCGTTCGAACCAGTTTCCCTTCCGCTTCAGCTGCGCCGCAAAGACGATGTCCGATTTTTCCGCAAGCATGGTGTTGTAAAATTGCTCCAGCCATTCCGGGCTTTCTTCGAGGTCATCGTCGATGGTAAAGACGAAATCGCCACGCGCATGTACAAGGCCCGTGCGAATAGCATTGGGTTGCCCGAAATTCCGGGCAAGATCAATGATGACGACATGGGGATCTATTTGATGCAGGGCAATCAGCTTTTCCAATGACTGATCTGTGGAACCATCGTTAACGAACAATATTTCATAATCGGGTGTGATTTTTAACGCGGACAGCGTTGCGCGTCGGTAGAATTCTTCGATAAAGCCTTCTGCCTGATAGACAGGGGTTACTATCGAAAGCATTGTTTTTTCTAACGTTTGGCGCATGTTATACTCATGATTTTATGCATATCTTCCTATGCTATAGAGAATATATGGTACGCTTCTACAACAACACCTAAAGTTTACAGTTAAGGCATTTTATTTCATTTAAATTCTTCCAGACCTTTTTTGCTGATACAGCATAAGCCTTTATCCTGCATAGATATTTTTTTCGCATTTTCAGGCAGGGATGAACATAGCGTTATTACCCCGCTGGAGTGGTGGGCCTGGGCGAATGATAAAACCTGATCGTCCAAATGCTCGACAAAGACTGGCTTGTAGCTCTGCTTAAAGGGCAAATACGTGAACATGTCTATAATCAGGTTAGTATTTGCGGATTCCGGGCTGATACCGCATTCCAGTGCAAATTGCATGATGTTTTGCCGGCGGTCATCATAATGCAATATGCTGGCTGATTTTTTTGTGTAATTCAGCGCGCCATTACTATCCGCACTCCTATTTACCTGAGGGAGCGACCAGAAGGTAAACAGGAGAAGGCATTGGCTCGAAACAGAAACAACGATGAAGCCATTTATGGCAGCTTTTCTAATCTTTTCAGGAAGAATTTTTGCCGGATGCATCAGGAAAATAACCGTCAGGCAAATTCCCGCAAACCAGAAGGGCAGTATATCGTAAAAATTTTTATCCTGCTGGAACCCGGCGGTGAGCGCCATGCCGGCCAGCAAGCATACGGGCACGGCGAAATAGGGATCCAGAAAGGCCCTTCTTTTCAGCGTGGATATGGCTGCATAGGTCAGGCCCAGTTCCCAAAAACCTAAAATGCACGCCACTATTACGGCTATGGCATCGTTTGCAATGCTGGATACCATATGGGGGGATTGGGGTGGCAGCCAATCTGAGTTATACCATCTTAATGAAAAGAATATATCGTTGAGATAGTCTGCACTTGCGCCGATTCCCTGAAGGAATTTTGTCAAAAATGCTATGGGATCATCTAATAAAAGCCCGGGTTGCAGTGTCCGCTGCATAATAAACTGCTGCCTGACACTGTCATCCGTGCAGGTGAGGCGATATTGCCAATAGCCACATGCCTGCCAGATAATGACCATGAGCAGCCCCATGGTGAGCCGGCTACATAGGGAAGGCTTTCTTATTTTCCATATGCTGTAGCCCATTAATGGGGCAAAAAAGATTGCTTTTGGGTGAGCCGAAAAAAACCATGATGCAACCAACAGGCATAGAATGTTTAACGCAATAGGGCGGCAATTATCACCGGCTCGTGACGCAGGAATATTAAAAGGGAGCAAGGCAAAAAATGCGATCGCAATAGACATCATGGTTTCTGGCCGGGTCAGCGTGGCCATGAAGGGCACTACGCCTATAAAGCTCAGGCTGGTAACCGTAAGAAGAATATCTATTCCCCCGTTTTCTTTAGCGAAGCATTTTTTACTCATCCAGATAAGGAAATACACACAGGATGCGAAAACACCCATCCCGTATAAGCGAATGGCTACTGGCGTTGTAATAAGGGATTGTAAAATCCACGCAATCCACCGGCCTGGCAATAGTGATAAAGGTATGGGGCTATTGAAGTTATTTGCGCATAGGGGCCACACTCCAATTATCGTCCAGTTATCATATCCAGCACGCGATGTCGTCATCGGATACATGATATCATCAATGTAAACGGGGACATAAAAAGACAAAATAAATGTCGCGGCGGATATCAGGAAAAACCCGCTATAGAAAAGGTTCCTGATGCGACGGTTCATTATGGCGTGTTTTTTAATATTGGTAACCATATTAGATATTTATTACTTCAGACATACTTTAGCGAAAGCTTTCCATCATGTGTTAGCCTTTAGAGATGCTTCAGAATTATTTCACATCCCTTTTTGAGGCTTGTCCATGCTTTGGGGCAAGGACTGTTTTTTGAGGATATCGGTGATTTCGAGTGGGGTAGCGCCGGAAATGCTGGTCAGGCGAATGCTCTTGATTTCCTTCTCCAGATCGGACTTCGCCTTTTCCCAGCCTTCAGCCATTTTGCCGTTGCTAGGGCGCTGCGGCTTTGTTTCTTTGGACGACTCTGCCCGAAGCTTGCGCATTTCAGTTTCCGCTTTCTTTTCTTCAGCCAACAGACCTTGGGTTTTTTCCATTTTTGCGGTCATGTAGGTTGCCGCTTCGCCCAGTTGCTGGGTATCGAGCTTTTCTGCCTTGCGCATCACCCGATCAACATAAGCATCCGCTTTGCCCGGTTCGATCAGCTGGCGTTCTTCAAGCAGAGCGGCGTATTCTTTTACTTTTTGCTTAAAGCTACCCATAGCGCGGCCCCTGCCCCGCTGCGCCTGAGGGGCTTGAGGCGGATTGCCCGACAAGGCGTCGGCGAATTTGCGGCTTGCCTGCATATAGGCGAGTCCTGCCGCCTCCTTCTCACTTGCGGGTGCAGCGGCAAATGTAGCCTGCTTTTTGGCCCTATCGCTTTTTAGCGTTTCTAACTGCCCAGCGGCGGCATCGGGAGCGCCCATGCCCTTCTGGGCCGTTTCCAGCTTTCGTGTGGTTTCGAGGCGATAGGCACGTTTCAAGGTTTCGGTTTGTTGCAATTTGTATTCAAGGGTTGCTTTTTCCATCATCGCCTGCTGTAGCTGCATATTGGCAATCTCGTTTTGCTTCTCAGCTATTTGCGCGGCAAGCGCGGGGGTTTTGTCTTTCTGGGTGCGCTCCTGAAGCGCCTTCATTTCCGCGCTGGCTTTAGCCAAGCTGTCATCCAGCATTTTTATGCCATCCGCGGCGGTTAGTTTATTGCCGGAAGCATCGGTTTTCTGCCTGCCACCTACCATTAATGGCTTATCGGCGAGTATGGGCTCTTTGCCAGTCAGCGTTTTTACCGCCGCCGCGGCCGATGACAGCTGATCCTGTTTTTGCTGATTCGCGGTGAGGGTTTGTTCCGCCGCCTGCCGGGCCACACCGGTGTCCGGCTCGCGCGCAGTTTTAACTTTTTTCTCCGCCAGTTCGCGGTGCGATTTAAGGAATGCAATTTCGGCTTTAAGCGATTCTTCCGGTTTTAAGTCCGGTTTTGCAATCACAGCAGCCATGGCCTCGGAGTCGGCCCGCAGCCTTTGCAGCTCCAGCTTCGTTGCATTATCGGGCACAGGCATACCGAGGCTGCCAATGTTCTCGGCACGCTCAAAAAGGGCTCCGGTCTGGTCGCTGTACTGGCTCATGGTTTTTCCCGCCATCGCCAGACGGTATTGCAGGTTTTCCTGTTCGCGCCTGGCCTGCTGCAACAACAGGGTGCTGATGATACTTTCTTGTATAGCCACGCGCGCGACGGCTTCTGGATCGCCGCCTTTAGCAGCTTTGGCGTTAAGCCCCTCAAGCACCTTGGCTTCGCGGTCAAGCGCCTTTTGGTAATCGGCTATTTCGTCACGCAGCGTTGCGGGCTTACCATCGGGTTTTGTACGCGGCGTGCCGTTCGCATCTATCGAAGGTTTGTCACCAATGGGTGGAGATTTTAGTTCGGCGGCCAGCGTCTCAATGCCGTTACTTAATGCACGTAATTGCTCATTGCGGCTATTCACCTTTGCCAGTTTCTCAGTATTTTCCCGCTTTTCTTCCTGCGATTGCGCCATCACGGTGATGGGCGCATATTCAATTTTTTTCTGTAAATACAAATCGGGGCTGCTGGTCAGCGCCACCGCAGCAATGTCGCCGCGCTTTTCCACCTTCGCCATGCTGACGAATTCAGCGTTTTTGCGGAAATACTCCTCCGCCTCACCACGGTACGAAATCACTTTTATGTAATCCACGAAGTTTTTGGCCGATTCCGGAGGGCGGCCAGCGGCCAGCTCACTGCGGTCCGAAGCAAGCGCCCCGAGGAAGGTTTCACGGCTGCGCTTGGTTTGGTCTTCGGTGAGTCCCAGGCTTTTCTGCATTACTTCGAAGCGCTTCAGCAAGGTTTCTTCCGTAGCTATATAAGCTGCATCCGCGGCCGACTTTTTAACGGGATCATTTCCTGCCTGTATCTGCAACGCCATTGCAGCCTTCGCCTGGTCAATTGAAGCATTCACGGCGTCTATGGTCGCCAGTTTCGCATTGTCGCGGGCAAGCATCGGTTCAACTTTTTTCATTTCCTCGGCAAAATTCATTTTAGCGATCTGCTCGAAAATCGCGGGTGGCACGGCACTGTCGTTAAATACCTGCCCGCTCAGGAATCCGGCCAGTTCCTCGGGCTTTGCTCCTTCAACAAATTGTTTAATACTTTTGCCGGGCGTGCCGTCGGCTTTTTTACTGGGCCTGCTGAATTCTTCATCCGAAACGCCGATGAATTCCCTTATTTTTTCCATATCCCGCTTTTCCACCAGCGCGGCCACTTGGCCAAAGCGTGCCGTATCAACGTTTTCGGCCTGCCGGAGGGCAATGTTGTAGCGGTCAAGCGCTTCGCCGCTCATGCCCAACTCCACAAGCGCACGGTCACGCAGGAACTTATTTCCCAATGCATAGGTTACCTTGCGCAGTTTCTCGAATTGCTGCAGTTGGGGTGCGTATTCTTTTTCCAGCGGTTTGATATTGCGCTCGTAATCGGCGTAGCGCTCTGCGTAATTGCGTTTCCCCCCCGCCAATGTACCGTTGATTTCGCGCGCTGCGCCTTGCCCGCTATAGCTGTTGGCCTGCGCCTCGATCATGATATTCCTGCTGCGCTGCACTTGCCTGGTGAGATCATTGCCGAACATACTTGTCACCGCGTTGAGACCGCGGATGATAGGAGTTTCAAGTACGGCATCGCGCTTTACAAAGCCGTCAAACTCTTTCTCATACACATAATCGGCAATACGCTTTTGATCTTCGGCGATACTTTTCGTGAGTCTCGCCAACTCGGCAGGATCATCCTTGAGTGCTTCCAGGTCGATTGGTTTACCATTCTTATACTGCATCCCATTCCGTTTTACTGCAGTGATGAAAGAGGGCAGCTGCTTATAATCAGTTGTCAGCGGCTTCAGGCCTGGGATGTCTACATAAGTGATGCTGGCTGCGCTGTCGCCTACGGAGCGGTTGGTATCGTTCAGCATACCATCCACGATGCCCTGACGCTCCACGCGATCATTGGAATAGCCTTCGATCAGTGAGGCGGCGATGGCGGCTGCGCCGGTAATGACATTGGCTTTAGCCACGATGCCGACGAGGCGGGGACCCAGTATGCTTGCGGTACCGGTGACCGCCGCCCGCAACGTAAGCTTGGCTCCTACTGCACCCACGGTATTGATGACCAGATTGCTGCCGCCCAGCACCACGCCACGCAGCTTGGCGGGATCATCATTATCCAGCATCAGGGCGTGACCGAGTTCAAAGGCTGAACTGGCCACGCCAAAATAAGCAGCCTTAGTGCCGAACTTAAGCCCGAGTGTGGAGCCGGGCCGGGTTTTAACATATGTGTCCACCACGGTACCGGCGCCGCCGGAAATGATCTGGCCCGATGCCACCGTTACGCGAATGGCACGCTCGGTGGCGGACATGGGTGTCGTACTGTTGTTAATCTCGTTGAGTGCCTTGATACCGGACACCACTCCGGTCAAGTTCAGCCTGCGTGAGGCCACCGTGTTAGTTACATGGTCTTGTAGTTTAACCGTGTGGATTTCTTCCACGTTGGTTTTTTTGGTATAGGTTTCTTCCGTGTCCGTGCGGATGCGCTCCATCTCGGCATTTGCTTTGGTCTTCTGCGCTTGCAGGCGGGTCTTTTCCTCACCCGTCACTGGTTTATCCTGATTCTCCAGCTGTTTTTGCGCTTCCTGGAATTTTTTGGCGGCTTCGAGGAAATCCCGTTGCTGGCGCAGACCCTGTCGGTCCTGCGCAGAAAGCGGATCGCCTTTCAAGAGCGACGCATCGGTATCCAATGTGCCGTTTCTGGCCATTTCGCCAATAGAGTTATAAAAAACGGTTTTGGTCGCATATTCCGCACGGACAAGCATCAGTTCGTTCATTACGATAGCCGCCATGCCTGAAGGCTTGTAGTCCTTTGCCTCCTGTATCAGTTCATTAAGCTGGTAGGCACGCTCTACCGGCTGGTCTTCTGTTCTTTCCGACGTGCGCAGCTGTAAGGTGACCTTATCTCCCTCCAGTTTCAGCACGGGCAATTCACCCTGATAGAGGCCTTTTTCCTTTGCTTCGGCCAAGGTATTATATGCTTCCAGCACCCGTTGGCTGCTTTCAAACCGGGGGCTGTTGCGGTCTAGGGTGAGTTCTACCGTGCCTTGGGAAAGGGCGGCCTGGTAATCTGTTTCACTTTTCAGGCCGAATGCATCGAGGAGGGTTTCGGCCGCTTGCGCATTTCCCATGGTGGACTGCGGGCCTATCCCTGCAGCTTCCAATGCCTGGCGTGTTTGTATTCGCTGGGCCAAAGCCTGATCCAGATTGATGGGATTGGCGCCATCCTGTTGCCCAGTCAGCGCGGACAGGTATTCGGGTGCCAGCATGGCAAGTCCGGTTAGCGCCAAGGCGCGGTCCTTCTGCCCGTCGGGACCTTCCTCCCCACGCAAGCTGAGGCGAACCAGCCCTTCTGGAGTTTCTGTCACATTAAGCGGATTGCCCAGCTTGCCGTTGGCCTCAAGCAACTGCTTCAACTGCTCCATGTTGGCTGCATGATCCGGGTCGGCGGGATCTGTGGAAATCTCGATTTTTCCCTGATTCAATGCACCCTGTATCCGCTCGGGGTCATTGACGCCCAACGCCTGCAGAAGGGTATCCGCTGCCTCGCGGGATGTCAGCTCAATGATGGGCTTTGCGCCGTATTTATCCGCGATCTTGTCTATATCCAGATCGCGCAGGGTTTCGGCATCCAGCTGGAAGTTTCCGTCATGCATTCCGGGTTTGGGCACATCGCCCTCGTTAGGTGGGGCGGGGTCTCCGGGGCGCAGTTCTGATTTGGGGTCGAGGACAAGCGGTGTTTCGCCGGGTCGCACAACGCTTGGCCCGCTATTGCCCAACACCACTACATCGCCGTTAGGCGCCCGGAATTCCCCGGCGGCCATCTCTACATAACCTTCGGAAAGGATCAGCGTGCGCATGGCGGCCACTGGGTCTGCCTGACCCTCGACGATACCGCGCTCCGCCATTTCATCGGGTATCAGCTTGCCAGTTTCGATGGCCCGCTCAATCAGTTGTTGTTTCACCAATTCCAACGTTTCAGGGCCGGTGGCCATGCCAAAGGTTTCGCCTGCGGCAGTTTCGATAAGCCTCTGCTGTGCGTCTGACGTCCTTACATCCGGATCTTTATAATATCCTTTGGGTAGGTCTGCTCCGTATTTCGCCGTCGCACGGGTATTACTATCCAGATAATATTGAATATCGTTTGGATTAAAGCCAGAGGTGATTGCTGTGAGGATATGCGCGTTATCGTCGGGGTTATCGGGATTGAGTTTCAGCTGTTTCAATTCCGGGTTTGCCTCAATGAGTTTTTGAACCAACGCTTTTGTAACCTGCTCCTGTTCAGCCCCGCGCGCCTGCAATTCATCCGTGGTCAGCGCCTGAAGTTCGGCTGCTATCCGGGGGTTTTGCATGTAGTAAGAGTCGAGGACAAAGACACCTTTTTCCTTCATTATGCCGTAGGTTTCGCGCGTATGTGCAGTTTCGAGCTCGATAGCGCGCTGCGCCTGCTCGGTGCTTTTGAACTTCAGGTATAGGATTTTTGCCTCTTCAGGCATGTCTGGAATGACATAGGCGCGGCTGACGCCCTTGAGTCCTGTAGCCTTTTCAAAAGATTCGGGACCGCGTCTAATCCTGTTCCTGATAATTGCGTCCTGGGGGGGACGCTCCGGCGTATCAGGGCGCATTGGCCGGGGTAGCGGCTCGGAAGTCTGCACAAGCGCCATGCGGTCAACGACGATGCTCCTGCCATCGTCGCCGGGCTTTGCTACGAGCACTCTATCGTCGTTCGCCCTTGTGGAGTTCACGCCCATTTCAACGAGTACGCGACTAGCTGCAATACGTAGTTCTGACGTCAGGGTTTCGGGCACAGTCTTATATGCCTCGATCAGATCTCCCTGGAGGCGGGCGGCGCCATCTTTGCCCTGATATTCCGGCAGGGCCTTTACCGCGGCAATAAATTCCTTCTCGGCAGAATCCCCCGCTTGGCTCAGGCGGGCCAGCATTTCCGGCTCGTTAAATTTCTTGAGCACTGCATTATCCGGGTATTTTTCAGCCAGCCTTTCAGCAAGAAAGTTTGGCGCGCGCGTCAGGAGCCGCTCCGTTAACGCCTGGTTCAGCGCCTGCTCAAACTTTACCGGGTTGATAACTTTAGGCGCAGATTTCTCGTGAGATGCCCCGTCTTGCAGCAAACGCTGGAAATTGTCGTCGATAGCAGGCAGCTTCCCGGTGCGTTGCTTTTCGTCAAAATCCGTCAGTATGTTATCGGTAAATACGTCGAGTTTCGGATATTTTTGGGCCAGCTCCCTTGTCCACTCGCCTTGGGCTTTCATCACGAGGATTTTGGCTACAATCTCCGCTTCGTGCTTATCCGGTTCGTATCCCAATATATTAAGGTCCAGTGCCATACGCGTGGCGGACTTTCCCGCGCGCGCTTCTTCCAGCGCCTCCTGATACAGTGCATAACGCGGATCATTTTTATCGCTGTAAGGGACACTTCCCTGAAGATCAGACAGGCTGCGCGCGCCGGGTTTCTGGTAGAGGTCATCTATGGCTTTATGGAACAGCTCTTCCAAAGCTGTCTTGACGATTTGCCCTTTCGACCTCGTTGCCTCTGGCGTACCTACGGAGACATAAATATCGCCCTGGGAATTGTTATAGCTCCCCACGGCATTGTCATATCGGCCGCTAGTGACTATCCCGACGCTTTCGCCGGCTACCACAGCGAATTTATAGCCCTGCTTTTCTATGGTGGACTGAAGCATATTTCCAATGCGGCCCGTGCGCGGCAGCGCTTGACGTATATCCTGTAGATGCTGCTGTGTTTCAGACTGATTAAGCTGTGAAGGGAAAGGATCTGTGCCGGCACTACGAATCATTGCCAGATCAGCATCATCGAACCGGGATTCCAGTATTTTCTTTTCTTCCTGTACCCGGGTGGTGAATTCCCGCAGTAACGTTCTTCTGGCGGCTTCGCCCACAAAGTCGGCTGTTGTTTCACGGACCCTCGCGTCGTCTATGCGAAGTTCGCTTGACGCCGGGTCAAGACTTGTGATGGCACTTACCGTTTGTTCGGTATCATTGCCGCGATCCAAGCGGAGGCGCGCCAAAACTGCCGTAGTCGCCTTGCGGGCTAAGTGGTCTTTATCAACATCGAAGACAAGACCATCTAATGTGGAGCTGATATCCCCGCGCATCAGGAGATTATTCAGGCGTTGAGCGCCCTCAGTTCCGGAGAACTCGGGAGCTGCTTTTAATGCGTGCTGCAGGTCAGCCACGGTGCGGGCATCTCCCTGCTCCAGCAACCCAATCATTTCCGGCGTGGTGAAGGCCGCAAGCGCAGCGTTTCCCGGACTTGCTTCTGCGGCGATGGTGGCCACCGCAGCGGGTGAAGTGCGCAGGATATCAGCATTGAGTTCCTGCACCACAGCCGCGCGGAACCCTTCCGGCGCAGCCAATGTTTCCAACTGCTTGCGGTAGCTCTCAATCAGCGCAGCCTGCCTCACGGGATCGAAAATATCGTTGGCACGCAGAACCTCGAAACGGTCAATGCGGCCTTGCAGCACTTCCTCCGGATCCACATTACCGCGCATGGCGATGCCCATTTCGATTCCCCGGCGCGATTCGGCGCGGTTGTCAACCACCACGACCTCGTCGGACATCGCAGTAGGCTGGGGGCGCGCACGGATTGCTGCATCGCTGCGGTCCTGGGCGGCCTGCCTCTCCTGCACTACATACTCAGGCAGGCTGGCGAAAAGCGGGCTGGCTTTGTAATCGGCGATCTGGATATCGGTTCCCTCAAAACCGGCATTTGCCATGTGAAAATCATTGCCGCTCAACTTCAGTATATCGCCGATGGCGGAAGTTGTGCCCCTACGTTTCAGTTCGGCTTCCGGGGGAATCTGGAATGTCAGCGCATCCCCCTCCCCTGACATTTGCACTGTTTTCGCGAATAATTCCTGCGCCGCAGGGGCCAGCGGGAGGCCGCCCGAAAGGTCATATACTTTCTTTACGAAATCGAGACTCTCCCCGTATTCCGCTCCGGGGGGCTTAGTAAGAATATCGTAGTTCGAATGCACAACGAGCTTGTCGCCCTGCATTTCGAAAGGGATATTGAGCTTTTCAAGCGCGGCCTGTAGTTCGGGTGTGGGCTTTTCCTTGCTGGCTACCAGTATGACGGCTCCGCTCGGTTTTTCACCTATATCCAGCGTGAACCCGGCCTCCTTCACCACCGCACGGGCCGCAGCTTTCTGAGCCGGTTCAGGGGAGCCGGGGCCGGCATAGGCATCTACCAGCGCCTCCGGGCCGGTGACGATTTTTTGCGCGGCTTCGGAAATTTCCAATTTGCCTGCGGCGTTCTGCGCCTTCATGAATTTGTTGATGGTCATTTGGATGTCGCCCGACTGGCCTTCCGCCGGGGGGTAAATACGTGCCGCGCCGGTTTCGCTATCATATGTGACGAGGCCCTGCACCTGTTGCAGCGCCAGTTTGACTTCCACATTCAATTTTTCCGGCGCGAGGAATATTTTTCCTTCAGAATCGACATCTGCGATGAATTTTGTATTTCTTAAAACCTCATTACCTTTTTCTCGCATCATCTTGTTTAATAGCGCAATGCTTTCCGGTGGTGAGGATTTTGACGGGGATTCCGTTTCGATCATGGTCAACGTTTCCTCGATAAGAGGTCCCCGCTGGTTCATTGGAGTACGATATATTTCCTCAACCTGTGCCTGCACCCTGCCCTCCAAAGTGTCGCGTTCATGGGGCGTGGGGATATCCACTATCTGAGTCCTGAGCTGTGGCCGACTTAGCACATTTATGTCATCTTCGCCCAGCTGTGGGAATTGCGGCACTTTAGGCAACTTGCTTATGTCCAGACCCTTGGGCAGGCCGTCGCGCAGTATTTCACTTACTTCTGGCGTATAATCAGCCCGTGTAGGGTCCAGAACGAAGGTCGCAACCTCTTTCTCATTTAATTTTCCAGGCGTTTCATTAAGTGGCGCACCCGTCAGCTCCTCCAGCATTTTCCTGTTTTTGAAAAGCGTGAGTGGGCTGGTCGTGATCGTTAGCTTTTCACTATCGGGGCTTGACAGCATGTAGGCTTCACTATTGCTCATGGCCTTTCGCACGAACTCGCGCAGCCTGGCTTTGCTGACGGCCTTCTGATCGGGGGGGGGCTCGCCCAATCTTTCCTGCTTCCGGTCGGTGTCCAGTAAAAACCGGTCTTCATAGGCTTGGCGGTCCACGGGGGACATGGCAGCCACGGCCCGCGCCTTTGCAACCGGGTCGCGCCTTGGGCCAAGATTTTTTTCGGGTAACGTATCCATCCTAAAATCGGGCGCCATCAGGCTACGGAATGCTTTTTCACCTTCACCCGTAATCCCTTCGTTCAGGTCGAGGCGAATGGTCGGAAGTTCCTTTCTCGTTACAACGTTCCTTTCGATCATAACTTGTACCCGCATGTCCGGAACGGCCTCTTTCAAGGCATATTCCAGCTTATACAATTCAGGAAGCGGCCCTGTAATGCTAAGAACATTCTTTCCGTCACTGCTGAAGACATTCCCACCACGTTCGCCTTGGTTTGCGGCGCGATAGGTTTCGCGCACCTGCGCTTCGTAAAATGCCTTCACCTTTTCAGGTGAGACGGTTTTGCCTTCATTGAGATCACGTTCGACCGACTCCATCTGCCGACGGCCTTCAGGCACTGTGATGGCATCCGCCATTGCCGGTGTTAATGGAGGGCGGGCGGGAGGCTCCTTGGGCAGTGTGGTAATGTCCAATTCCGGGGGAATAATCTGGACCACATGTTTATAATAAAACGTTTCCACTACTTTTGTGTCAATTACCACCTTCGGATTGCTGAGGCCCTCGGGGGTCTGGTCGAAGCTGATCTTGGCGCGGTGATGAGTATTTGCGTCTAACAATTGCGAGAAAAGCTGGAGATCACCCATGTTGCCTGTGACGACCAATACGCCTTTGTTATCAGGGCTTGACAGGCGTAACGGTCCTTTCCCTTCCACGGCATCCCGCAAAGATTGCCGCAACAGGGCTCCGGTTTGCTCCC
>JANYCJ010000157.1 GCA_025360345.1 Alphaproteobacteria bacterium
CCTCCACCTTGGCGGCGCTGACATTTTCCGGCAGGGCGCCTTCGGCTTTCAGCCGGTGGATGATGAGGTGGATTTCACGTTCGATCTTGCGGAATATATTCATCTGCTGCTTATACCCACGATTTCGCCTGCACGTCGAAAATGCGGCGGTATTCATCGAGGGCGAAGCGGTCGGTCATGCCGGCGATGAAATCTGACACGACAAGCGCGGTGGTGGCGGCTTTGGGGCCACCGGCGAGTTTGTTGTAATAGGAGGGCAGGCATTGCGGCTCGGCAAGGAAGAACTGGAACAGCTCGCGCACCACGCGGCGGGCTTTGCTGGCCATGCGGTTCACCTTGTAATGGCGGTACATGTTTTCCATGAGGAAGGATTTCAGCTCGAGGTTGGTCTGCTGCATGGCCGGGGAGAAGGCGATGACGGGCTTGCCGAGGCGGCGGATGTCGTCGGCTTTTTCGATATGCTCGTGCTTCAGGTTCTGGCCGCTTTGGGTGATGAGGTCTGTGACCATGCGGTTGATGAGGCGGCGAATGGATTCGTGGATGAGGCGCTGCTCGTCGATGCCGGGGTAGCGGCTGCGGACTTCGCGGAAGATACGGCCCACGAATTCGAGCTGCTCGATCTGCTCCAGCGTGAAGAGGCCTGCACGCAGGCCGTCGTCGATGTCGTGGTTGTTATAGGCGATATCATCGGCGAGGCTGGCCACCTGCGCTTCGGCACTGGGGAAGGTTTCCAGCATCAGGTCGTGGCGGGCGTTATATTCCACGATGACGCGGGGGAGGTTTGGCGAAGGGGCGCGGTTCTTCAGGATTTTTCCGAGGATGGTGGCGCTGTTTTTACGGATCAGGGGCCCGTTATGCTTGGCGATGCCTTCTAAGGTTTCCCATGTTAAATTCAGGCCATCGAACCCGGCATAGCGGTGTTCAAGGCTGGTTACGATACGTAAGGTGTGGGCGTTGTGGTCGAAGCCGCCGAAGGGTTCCATGACTTCGGAGAGAGCATCTTCACCGGAGTGGCCGAACGGGGTGTGGCCGAGGTCGTGCGCCAGCGCGAGGGCTTCGGCGAGGTCTTCGTTCAGGGCCAGCGTGCGGCAGATGGAGCGGGCAAGCTGGGATACTTCCAAACTATGGGTGAGGCGGGTGCGGTAGTGGTCGCCCTCGTGGTTTACGAAGACCTGGGTTTTATATTCCAGGCGGCGGAAGGCCGTGGAGTGGATGATGCGGTCGCGGTCTCGCTGGAAGGCGGTGCGGGTGTTGGTATCTTCTTCAGCGAAGAGGCGGCCTTTGCTCTCGGCGGGGTTGCAGGCATAAGCGGCAAGGGCGGACTGTGAGGGCGTGTATGAGGACATGACAGTTCTGGATACCTTATGGGTTAGGGGCGGCATGTGACCGTGGTAGTTAAGGGTTCTGAAATAAGGAGGCTGTTTAAATAGACCTAAGCCGCTAGAATGACAATTAAATTGCGCGGAGTTATTAAATTTTCTGGCATGGCTTGCAGAAGTGGCGGAAATACGCCATATTTAGCCTATGCAAATCAACGAACAAAGCCTCACGCCCCCTGCCCCGCCCGCGCAGTTTTCGCTGACGGAAAGCGCGGCTGAGCGGATTAATTACCTGAAAAACAAGGATTCTAACCCAAACCTGCGATTCCGCATCGTGGTGAAGGGCGGCGGGTGCTCGGGATTTCAGTACGAGTTTTCGCTTGATTCCAATATCTTAGCATATACGGACGCTGTTTTTGCGCTGCATGGGGCGGAAGTGGTGATTGATGATGTGTCGCTGGGGCTGGTCGCGGGCTCGCAGCTGGACTATACGGAAGACCTTTCGCAAGCCGGGTTTGAGATCAAAAACCCGCAGGCCACCGCCAGTTGCGGCTGTGGTAACTCCTTCTCCGTTGCGCTTTAGGGCGATTGTTCATGCGAAGCCGATTTCTACCTTCCTACCAGATCGCCCAAAAGCTTATTAATTGCGTTCAGGCGCCACGCTGGCTGCGCGCCTCAATGGCGCTAATCGCTGGCGCTCCCACTTCTATCCATGGTTAGTGTTGCCACGTGGAATGTGAACTCGGTGCGGCCGCGGCTGGGGCAGCTGCTGGACTGGCTTAGGGCCGATAGTCCCGACATTGTCTTATTACAGGAAATTAAATGCCTGAACGAAGTGTTCCCCGCCATGGAGGTGGAGGAGCTGGGCTACAACATCGCGCTGCATGGGCAAAAGACTTATAATGGGGTGGCGATCCTTTCCAAATACCCGCTGGACGACATTGTGCGCGGGCTGCCGGGGGATGAGACGGATGTGGCGGCGCGATATATCGAGGCGGTGGTGAGCCTTAAAGGCAAAGCAATGCGGGTGGCCAGCGTGTATGTGCCCAATGGGCAATCGGTGGATTCAGACAAGTTCCCTTATAAGCTGAAATTTCTTGAGCGGCTGGCCGAACATATGAGTGAGTTGGTTAGCTATGGGGAAATCCTTGTGGTGGGGGGGGACTATAATATAGCGCCTGAAGATATGGATGTGCATAACCCGGGCATGTGGCAGGGCAGCGTGCTGACCCATGACGAGGTGAGGAAGCGGTTCCGGCGGTTGCGCAACCTTGGGCTGCAGGATGCTTTCCGGCTTTGCCAGCCGCAGGCGCGGGAATTTTCGTGGTGGGATTACCGGGCAGGCGCATTCTCGCGCGACGACGGGCTGCGCATCGACCATTTGCTGATTTCGGCTCCTGCGGCTGATTTGCTGGCGGGGTGCAGCATTCACCGTGACATGCGTGGGGTGGAAAAAGCTTCCGATCATACACCTGTGATCGTTACGCTGAGGGATTAGGCGTCCCATTGCCGGATGGGGCATTTTCCTTCTTTATGCGTTCTTTATAGAAATTTATCCACAGCCCTCTTGCAATTTTGATTGTTTAAATCATTATCCCGCTCATTAACAATTATTAGTCATTTCGCTTTTTCTGGCGATGTTATTGAGGAGATGCCGTTATGGAAAATACCCCCCTGCCCCCGACGACCACTGCAAACACGCCGAGCGACATGTCGCTGGTGCATTTCTGGATGCAGGGCGATGGCATTATCCACTTTGTCGCGCTGTTGCTGGTGGTGCTGTCGCTGGTGAGCTGGGGCATGATCATTTACAAGGGCTGGCAGATGGCGCGGCTTGCGTATCTTTCGGTGGCACTGGAGCGTTTCTGGCGCTCGCCGGATATGGACTGGGCGGAAGGCGAGCTGAAGAAGCAGGAGGAAGCTTACGACATGCTGCAGGAAGGCTTGGTCGTGGCGCGGCACGAAGGGCGCAACAGCCTGACGCTGCAAGGCAACCGCATTGATGCGATCACGCGTGCGATCCGCCACAGCATGGCATATGGCGTGCGGTCCATGGAGCGCGGGCTTACGCTGCTGGCATCCATCGGCGCGGTGGCACCGTTTATCGGCCTGTTTGGCACGGTGTGGGGGATTTACCATGCGCTGCTGGCTATCGGCAATTCCGGCCAGGCGAGCATCGCCAATATTTCCGGCCCGGTGGGCGAATCGCTTATCATGACGGCGGCGGGGCTGTTCGTGGCGATTCCCGCGGTGTTCGCGTATAACTCCTTTGCGCGCTCTGCGCGCTCGGCGGGGGCGGAGCTGGACGGTTTCGCTTATGATTTGCAGGCATTCCTCGCGGGAAAATCGCCCACTGAACTGCAGGTATACCTCATCAATAAGGCGGCGTAGGCATATGGCATTCGGGTCTTTCAATAAAAACGGCGAGCTGAAAACGATGAGCGAGATCAACGTCACGCCGTTTGTGGATGTGATGCTGGTGCTGCTGATTATCTTCATGCTGACGATTCCGCTGCTGACGCATAACCTGCCGGTGGCGATCCCCAAGACGGATGAAGGCGTTATTATGGAAAAGCCGCCGGTGGTGACGCTGGTGATTAACGCTGATAACCAGATGTTTTGGAATGATGTGGCGGTGAACGAGGATGCGCTGAAGCAGAAGCTTTCCGTGGAAGCGCAGAAAAAGCCACAGCCCGAAGTGCGGCTGATTGCCGACCAGCGGGTGCTTTACGGTTTCCTTGCGTCGGTGATCGGGGACATCAAGGGCGCTGGTTTGTGGCAGCTGAATTTCGTGACGCTTACCCCGCAGGGCGAGAAGAAGCAGAACGGGAAGTAATTACCAGCCGAAATTTACCAACCCGTGGGCGCGTTGATGTTTGACACGCGCACGAGGTTTCGGCCACCGTGCTTGGCATCGTAAAGCGCTTCATCGGCGCGCTTGATGAGGCTTTCGGCAGAGTCGCCATCCGGGTAGAGGCTGGCCACGCCGATGCTGATGGTTTTTGAAATGGTTTCACCGGATTCGCTGATCTTAAACGGTGTGGATTCCACAATCTCGCGGATGCGGTTTGCCGCGCCGAAGGCGGACTGGGGGTCGGTTTCAGGCATGAGGATGACGAATTCCTCGCCGCCGTAGCGGGCCACGAGTTCCGAAGAGCGGGAGGCCTGCATGATGATGTGGGAGAGCTGGCGCAGGATCATGTCGCCGACCGCGTGGCCGTAAGTGTCGTTTACTTCCTTGAAATGGTCCATGTCCATCATCATCAGCGCGAGGTGCTTGCCGTTGCGCAGGGACTGCTTGACCATGTTGCCGAGGTGGGTGTTGAGGTAGTGGCGGTTATAGAGGCCGGTGAGGCCGTCGGTCACGGCCATGGAAATGCTGCGCTGGTAGTGGCTTTTCAGCGCCTCCTGATATTTCTTGCGGCGAATCTGCATACGCACGCGCACGATCATCTCGTTTTTATCAACCGGGATGGTCATGTAGTCGTTGATGCCCATTTCCAGCGCTTTGAGCATGACGCGGGTGTCGTCGTCATCAATAAACACCATGAGGGGGACATGGCGGAGTTCTTCGTGGCTTTTGATCTGCGAGGCGAGGCGAAGGCCGTCGGCTTCACTCAGCAGGGTGCTGATGAGGATGACATCGAGGTTGGGGTGAACCTTGTTCATGACTTGGGCGGGGTCCTGCACCCAGACGACATTATAGGTTTCGCTGAGTTTAGACACGATCTGCTTGCCCTGCACGCCGTCGTCGTCAATCAGGAGGATGTTGGCGCCGCCGACATCGGAGATGAAGGCGTTGCTGGCTTCCGGCTCGATGCCCATTTCAAAACTGGTTTTGTCTCGCAGGCGCACTTCGTCGAGCAGCTGCTTGATGCGGACGAGCGATTTAACGCGGGCGAAGAGCGCGATGTCGTTGATGGGCTTGGTGAGGAAATCATCCGCGCCCGCTTCGAGGCCTTTGAGGCGGTCCGATTTTTCGGAAAGGGCGGTGACCATGACAATGGGGATGTGGGAAACTTCGGCATCT
>JANYCJ010000209.1 GCA_025360345.1 Alphaproteobacteria bacterium
CCAAAAAATCCGCCGATACTCCCAAGCCCACCAAGCTTGCTCAAACTGGCAAACCCAAAACGCCAGCCAAAAAAGACACGAAAGAAGCCGCCGCCAAGCCTCCTAAAAAGCCCGCCGCAAGCGAAACTGCCACCGCATCAAACACACCCGCGGGCGAAAACTGGCCAAAGCTCACCGCGCCCGCCAGCGCCTTCAGCCCGCTTCCGCCCACCGCCCCGCCGCCGGTGATGCTACCCGGCACCCAGCTCATGCCCTCGCAATCGGCCAGCGCCGCCCCGCGTGATACCCCCACCCCGCTCATGGCGCAGCCCGCCATCCGCCCCGGTGACAAGCCGGTGGCCACCGCCGCCATCGTCCCGCCCGCACCCGGCCTGCCGGATGTGCCGTCAAACGCCATCAAAACCGCCTCCACCGGCGAAGCGCCCGCAGCAGCCACACCCCTTCCCGGCGCCCCCCCCGCTGAAACCGCCCTCGCCTCTGCCGCCCCCACGCCGCCCACGCCCATGCTGGCTGCGCCCGCGCCTGCCGAAGCTGCCACCCCTGCCGCGCTGGGCCGCCCCGCCAGCCTCCCCCCCGCACCGGAGCCGCCGCCCGCGCCCGCCGTCGCAGCAAACCCCTCGCCCTTGCCGCCGCCGCTGTTCGCCGCCGCCGAGCCCGCACCCGCCGCCAAGCCCGACAAAACCGAGCCGCCCCGTGAACTTTCGCAGGAAAGCAAGGACATCCTCGGCAAACTGCCCGCCACCATCGAACCGAAAAAATCAAAGGCCGCCTCCGAGCAGTTGGCCGTGCTGCGCGGCAAGGCCGGGCAGGAACAGGCCGAGGACATGGCCGCCGCCAGCAAGCCCGTTTCCGTCCAGCATGACGGCATGGGCATCAAGATCGAGGTCAAGGCCCCGCATATCAACCTCGATTACGAGCTGGAAAAAGCCTATAACGCGCTCTCCGCCGGCAATCTCGACGACGCTATCGGCATATACAAAATCGTGCTGGAATCCGATCCGAATAACAAAAACGCCCTCTTCGGCCTCGCCACCATCTACCACCGCGCAGGCCAGCTGGAAAAGGCCCGCCCGCTCTATGCCCGCCTCCTCACCGTCGATCCCAACAACCGCGACGGCCTGAACAACTTCCTCGTCCTCCTTGCCGACGAAGCCCCCGAAGACGCGCTCAACCACCTCGAAACCCTCCGCCAGGCAAACCCGGATTTCAGCCCCATTCCCGCCCAGATGGCCGTGATCTACCAGAAACTCGGCCAGTCCGACAAAGCCATCGAAAACATGACCAAAGCCATCGAACTGGCCCCGGAAAACCTCGCCTACCGCTATAATTTCGCCATTATGCTCGACAAGCAGAAGAAATACGAGGAAGCCGCCACCCTTTACCGTCAGATTCTTCAGGCATATCAGCGGGGTGACAAGGTTCCCGGCAATATCCAGCAAATTCAGACAAGATTAACTTTTATTAGTTCTAATAGAAACTAGGCAAACGCGCAGAAAACCAAGGCAAAAAGCCGATGCATCTCGACATCACCGACCTGCTGATTTTCAGCCAGAAGAACAAGGCGTCGGACTTGCACCTGTCCACCGGCAATCCCCCCGTGCTGCGCATCCAGGGCGATATGGTTCCCTATAAAGGCGCGGCCCTCACCGCCAACGACCTGAAGGAAATGCTCTACTCCATCATGTCCGAGCAGCAGCGCGCCGAATACGAGCGCGAGCTGGAAATCGACTTTGCCATTTCGATAGGCGACAGCTACCGCTTCCGCGTCAACTGTTTCAACACCATCAACGGCCCCGGCGCCGTCATGCGCTCCATCCCCACGCAGGTGCTCTCGCTGGAGCAGCTCGGCGCGCCCGACATTTTCAAGCGCCTCGCCCATCTGCACAAGGGCCTGCTGCTCGTCACCGGCCCCACCGGCTCGGGCAAATCCACCACGCTGGCCGCCATCCTGAACCACATCAACACCACCATGTCCAAGCACATCATCACCATCGAAGACCCGGTGGAATTTGTGCACCAGTCCAAGAAATGCCTCATCAACCAGCGCGAAGTGGGCCGCAACACCAAGTCCTTCGCCCGCGCGCTGAAATCCGCCCTGCGCGAAGATCCCGACGTGATCCTCGTCGGCGAATTACGTGATATCGAAACCATCCAGCTGGCCCTCACCGCCGCCGAAACCGGCCATTTGGTGCTGGCCACCCTGCACACTTCCTCCGCCCCCAAAACCGTGGACCGCATCATCGACGTATTCCCCGCCGGCGACAAGGAAATGGTGCGCGCCATGCTCTCCGTATCGCTCGAAGCCATCATCGCCCAGACGCTGGTCAAGCGCACCAATGGCGGCCGCATCGCCGCCCATGAAATCCTCCTCGGCACCGGCGCGGTGCGAAACCTCATCCGCGAAGGCAAAATCCCGCAGCTCTACTCCCTCATGCAGCTCAGCCGCAAAATCGGCATGACCATCATGAAAGACAGCATCAATAACTTGGTCGAGGCAGGCGTCATCAGCGACGCCACGGCGAAGGAAGTCCTCGCCACCTCCACCTCCGAAGACAAGGACGAAGCCAACCGCACGGTAAACGACGGCAAAAACGCCGCCGCCCGCAAAGCAAACGAGTTCTGACATGTCCCTCGCCAACCAGCTCCTGCAAATCTTTGTCGATAAGGACGCAAGCGACCTCTACCTCACCGTGGGCGCAGCCCCCACCATGCGCCTGAACCACACCTCAGAACGCATCGGCCAAGCCAAACTGCTCGAAGAAGACATCCGCGCCATCATCGACGAAATCATCACCCCCGAGGCCATCGCCGAGTTCGACGCCACGCTGGAATACAACACCGCCGTCGACTGGCAGGGCAAAGCCCGCATGCGTATCAACCTCTTCCGCCAGCGCCAGCACACCGGCATGGTCATCCACCGCATCCACACCGAAATCCCCACGCTCGAATCCCTGAAGCTGCCCGCCACCTACGGTGAGCTGATCATGGAAAAACGCGGCCTCATTCTCGTGGTGGGCCCCACCGGCTCCGGCAAATCCACCACGCTGGCCTCCATGCTGGGATACCGCAACCAGCACGGCTACGGCCACATCGTCACCATCGAAGACCCCATCGAATTCATCCACGACCACAACAACTGCATCATCACCCAGCGCGACGTGGGCATCGACACTTACTCCTTCGGCATCGGCCTGAAAAATGCCCTGCGCCAGATGCCAGACGTGATTGTGATCGGCGAAATCCGCGACCGCGAAACCATGGAACACGCCATCGTCTTCGCCGAAACCGGCCATCTCTGCCTCGCCACCCTGCACGCCAATAACGCAAACCAGGCCGTAGAGCGCATCATCAACTTCTTCCCCGAGGAAAAACACCGCCAGGTGCTGATGAACCTGTCCTTCAACCTGAAATCCATCATCTCCCAGCGCCTCGTGCGCAACGTGCATAACGGCCGCAGCATCGTCACCGAAATCATGCTCAACGAAGGCCTGGTGAAAAACATGATCCTCGACGGCCGCGTCAACGAAATCCGCGAGCTGATCGAAAAAGGTTACGGAACCGGTATGAAAACCTTCGAGCAGTCCCTGCTGGAATTATTCGAGCAGGGCGTTATCTCCGAGGAAGTGGCCCTCGCCGAAGCCGACAGCCCCGCCAACCTCCGCCTTGCCATGAAACAAAAAGGCCTGCACACCTACAAGGCCCCCTCCAGCATGCTGCGCACGCTGGACATCACCACCAACCAGCAGTTCTAATCCGTATTGAGCCTGCGCCG
Organism: Alphaproteobacteria bacterium; assembly: GCA_025360345.1. GTDB lineage: Bacteria > Pseudomonadota > Alphaproteobacteria > Rickettsiales > SXRF01 > JANYBV01. The sequence continues at coordinate 3,773 of JANYCJ010000209.1, forward strand.
CTCCCAGATGGAGCGCAGCATCCCGCGCATCGAGCGCACCTCCTGTGCGCTCCACTGCGCCCGCAAGAACATCGTCATCACGTTATGCCACATGATGGTCTTCTTATCCGCAACCCTATACCAGTTCACCTCGTCCAGGTAACCTTCCAGCTGCGAGAAAAACCCGTTCCAGTCCTCCCGCGGCGCAACCTCCGGCAGCGCCTTCGCCGGCGTCGGCAGCCCCTGCCTGCGCCACCATTCATACCCAATGATCACCGAGGCCTGCGCAAGGTTCAGCGAGCTGTTATCCGGCGAAGTGGGAATGGTGATCAGCGTGTTGCACATCGCCACTTCTTCATTCTCTAGCCCCGTCCGCTCCGGCCCATACACCAGTGCGCAAGCGTACCCGCCGCGCTGCTGCTCGGTAAGCTGCCCCATCGCCTCCGCCGGCTCCATCACCAGCTTTTCCATGTCCCGTGGCCGCGCCGTGGTGGCATACACATGCTGCACGTCCGAAAGCGCCTCCGCAAAGCTTGCAAACACCTTCACGCCCTCAATGATATGCGCAGCCCCCGCCGCCATCTCCATGGCCTTGCGGTTCGGCCAGCCGTCGCGCGGCGCCACCAGCCGCAGCTCGCTCAGGCCGAAATTCGTCATGGCGCGGGCCACCGCGCCGATATTCTCGCCCATCTGCGGGCGCACCAGTATCACAACAGGGTTCATCTTATTTCCGCTTCTGCATCAGCTTATAGGTCACCGCGTCGAACAGCGCGTTAAACGACGCGTCGATCACATTCGCCGAAACCCCGATCGTGTTCCACACCCCGCCCTTCGCGTCGCGGGACTCGATCATCACCCGCGTAATCGCCTTCGTGCCTTCCCCCGGCGTGAGGATGCGCACCTTGTAATCGGTAAGCTGGATATCTTTCACGCTGGGATAATGCTTCACCAGAGCCTTGCGCAGCGCCCCGTCCAGCGCGTTCACCGGCCCGTTGCCTTCGGCCACCGTCATCATCTCCTCGCCCTCCACCACCAGCTTGATCGTGGCCTCGGACACGCTCACCAGCCTGCCCTTGGCATCATGCCGGAGCTCGCCGATCACCCGGAACGACAGGACCTCGAAAAACTCCGGCACCGTGCCCAATAGCTTGCGCGCCAGCAATTCAAAACTCGCCTCCGCCCCCTCATAGGCATAGCCCAGCTTTTCGCGGTTCTTCACCTCATGCACCAGTTGCCCCAGCCGCTCGTCGTCCCCCTTAAGCGCAATCCCGAACTGCTTCATGCGTTCAAGGATGTTGGATTTGCCAGCCTTGTCGCTTACCAGCACCACGCGCGCATTGCCCACCAGCGCAGGCGAAATATGCTCATACGCCGTGCCGTCCTTCGCCATCGCCGACACGTGCAAGCCCCCCTTATGCGCAAACGCCGCACTACCCACATACGGCGCATGCGCGTTGGGTGTCCGGTTCAGCCGCTCATCCAGAGAGTGCGATACATGCGACAGGTACGAAAGCCGCTCCTTCGTCACCCCCGTAGCAAAACCCATTTTCAAAATTAAATTGGGAATCACCGAAATCAGGTTCGCATTGCCGCAGCGCTCCCCCACCCCGTTGATCGTGCCCTGCACCTGCCGCACGCCCGCGCGCACCGCCGCCAGCGAATTGGCCACCGCCGCATCCGTATCGTTATGGCAATGAATGCCCAGATGCGTGCCCGGCACATGCTTCACCACCTCGGAAACAATCGCCTCCACCTCATGCGGCAGGCTGCCGCCTTTGGTGTCGCACAGCACCACCCAGCGCGCGCCTGCGTCGTAAGCCGCCTTCAAACACGCCAAGGCAAAGGCAGGGTTGGATTTATACCCGTCGAAAAAATGCTCCGCATCATACAGCGCCTCGCGCTTATGCTTCACAATATGCTTGATAGATTCGCCGATCATGCGCAGGTTTTCCGCCTCGGAAACTCCCAGCGCGCTTTTCACCTGCTTGTCCCAGCTTTTGCCCACAAGGCAGATCGCCTTCGCCCCGCTTTCCAGCAGGTCGGAAAGCCCCGGGTCGTTATCCGCCGAGCGTCCCGCCCGCCGCGTCATCCCGAACGCCGATAATCTTGCCTTCGCTAAGGCAGGCGGTGCGGCGAAGAACGCGTCATCATTCGGGTTCGCCCCCGGCCAGCCGCCTTCGATATAGTCGATGCCCAGCTTATCCAGCTCCTTGGCGATGGCGATTTTGTCCGCCACCGTAAAATCCACCCCCCTCGCCTGCGCCCCGTCGCGCAAGGTGGAGTCGTATAAATAGACACGTTCCAAAGCCATAAACTGCAAATACTACAAAAATTTACGTGGGTTACCACTACTACTGTCACAATCCCTAATCAACCTGATTCATAATACTGTCACATCTAAAACGCTCAAAATCCGCTAATATAGTTAAAATTCATTAGCAAACCTAAGGGGAGAACGTCACCATGGCTAAAAATGAAGACGACAAATTCAACTTCGCCACCCCCCAGCATATGCCGGTCAACAGTCCCGAAGCCCCCGACGGCGGCGAAAACGGCAACCGCATCATTGATAAAATCATCGCTAAGGGCGACAAAGTCCCCGAATACGATACCCACCGCGTCTACGCCACGCAGGAACGCTCCATGCTTGACCGCATCCGCTTAAAAGACCCCGTCCAGCCCATCCCGCGTGATGAAATCCTCGCCGGCCATCAGGAAGACCAGGACCGCAACCGCAAATCCGCGCAAAAAGTCCTGAACACGCTGACCTCCCTCACCGTCGCGGTACAGCCCATCGTGCTGGCCTACGAACAGGCCACCGACACCACCCTGCAAAAGAAATTCAAGAATCAGGCTGTGGCCAGAACATTCAAAATCGACGAACCCGAAATATATGATCTCGCCCGCAGGCAAATGCAGTCCCAGCTGGCTGCGCGCAGCGAATCAAACGCCAAGCTTCAGGAAATGTCCAAAGCCTACCGCAACCTCCGCAACGCGGCCATAAGCATTCAGGACGCGCTCGACGGCGCGCCGCCCGAACACCCCGACCGCGAACTCCCCAACATTGCCGCCGACGTAAAACAGCTGGGCGCAGTGGTCAAGGGCTTCACCCTGATCGCCAACCGCGACCACGAAAAACTGCCCCCCTTATTGAAACCTAAAATTCAGCAGTTGCTGAAGGCAAACAGCATTGTGCTGCAGGAAGAAAAAACGCCCACCATCACGCCCGAAGACCACGCCAATGCCAAGCATTTCGTGCATGAAGGCAGCTTCCAAACCCGTGAAATGCTGAAGGCCGAAGCCGCGGCAAGGTCGCCCTCGCTTTAAGCCCAGTCCCAGTCGGTCGTGCCATCCGGCCGGTCTTTCACCACGATGCCATGGTCGGTCAGCTCCTTGCGGAAACCGTCCGCCGCTGCCCAGTCCTTGGCTATCTTGGCATCAATCCGCGCCGCGATTTTCGCCAGCACCCATGCTTCGTCCACCTTGGCATCGGCAGGCGTTTCCTTCGCAAACCACTCCGCCGGGCTCATCTGTAAAAACCCGAGGAATTTAAGCGCCGCCACCGCTTCCGCAGGCGCCATGCTATACAGCGCCGCAAAAGCCCGGGGCGTGTTCAGATCGTCGCCCAGCGCATCGAGGAATGCCTGCGGCACATCCTCTTCCGCCTCCGCGCCCACCATTTTGTAAAACTTACCCAGCATCAGCTCCGCGTCATGCAGCAGCTTGCCGTTCCAGTCCAGCGGCTCGTTATACTTGCTCATCAGCAGCGCCATGCGAACCACCTCGCCCTTCACGCCCTTGTCCAGCACGTCCTTCACGGTGGTGAAATTGCCCAGCGACTTGCTCATCTTTTCCCCACCCACGGTGAGGAAGCCGTTATGAATCCAGAACCGCGCAAACTGCACCCCCGGCTTCGCGCAGCAGCTCTGCGCAATTTCATTCTCATGATGCGGGAACATCAAATCAGACCCGCCCCCATGGATATCGAAATAGTCGCCTAAATACTCCGAACTCATCGCCGAGCATTCGATATGCCAGCCCGGCCGTCCCTTGCCCCACGGGCTATCAAACACTGAAGAGGCGTCGTCATTCGCCAGCGCCGGTTTCCACAGCACGAAATCCCCCGGGTGGCGCTTGTAATCTTCCACTTCCACCCGCGCGCCGGAAATCAAATCCTCCAGCTTGCGCCCCGAAAGCCGCCCGTATTCGCTGTAGCTCTCCACCGCGAACAGCACATGCCCGTCCGCCGCATACGCATGTCCCCGCGCAATCAACTTTTCAATCATGGCGATCATCTGCGGGATATGCTTGGTCGCACGCGGCTCAATCGTGGGCACCGCGCAGTTCAGAGCCGCCATATCCGCGTGGAACCAGCCCTCCACCCGCGTGGTGAGCGCCGAGATCGGCTCCCCGTTGGTCTTCGCCGCCGCGTTGATCTTGTCGTCCACATCCGTGATGTTGCGCGCATATGTCACCCGCGGGAAACATTCCGCAAGCAGCCGGTAAAGCACGTCATACACCACCACCGAGCGCGCATTGCCCAGGTGTGGCCGGTCATATACCGTAGGCCCGCACACATACATGCGCACATGCCCCGGCTCGATGGGTACGAAAAACTCTTTCTTCCGCGTCAGCGTATTGTAAAATTTCAGTTCCATTTATTCGCAGCCAAACTGCTGCAACACCTGCGGCCCATGGGGATTTTGTGGGTTTTCCTCCGGCAGCACGTGGCAGGTCGTAAGGTTGGCGGGCAGCGGCATCTTAAGCATCACCGAGGTGTCGCGGTAACCGCAGCCCAGATAGTAATGCGTCTTGCCGTTGCCAATCAGCATCCATGTCGAAGAATTGGCCGTGCTCTTGTAGGTTTCCATCATTGTGGGCTTATCGCCGGAATACACGCTCACCGTGTCCAGCCAGTAAGTCACATTCTCATCGAAAGTGGAAAACCCTGCCGGCACGCTTTTCTTATCCGCCTTTTGCGCTTCCACCTTGATGCTTTCCGGGCAGGTAAGGTTCAGCGGCTCGGCTTTCGCGTCTTTCGCCTCATCGGGTTTCGTATCTTTTTTCTCGTCAGCCTTCTTGCCTTCAGTCTTTTTCTCGGCCTTTTTGTCCGTTTTCTTTTCCGTTTTCTTAGGTGCTTTTACCGGCGCTTTCGCGGGTGCGGCTTCTTCCTGCACCGTCTCATCATCGCTGTCGGCGCCATCCGCCGCCCATGCCATTTGTGATACACACAACCCTGCCAGCACACATACTATCGAAAGACGCATCATCACTCTCCCTTCAAACGTTGCAAAACCCGCTCATGCCCGAGCAGGGGTAGTAGTTTCTTCAGCTCCGGCCCGTGCTCCTGCCCGGTCAGCGCCTTGCGCAGCGGCATGAACAGCGCCTTGCCCGTGCGCGCCGTGCCCGGCTTGATCGCAGCGATCCACGCGTCATACGTCGCATCATCCCACGGCTCCTGCGGCAACAGCTGCGCGGCGCCGGAAACAAACACGCGCTCTTCCGCGTCCAGCCCGCCCGAAACCTCGCCATGGACAATATCCCACCACAGCTTCACCTCAGCGAGCGCCTTGATATTGGCCCGCACCGAAAGCCAGAATCCCTCATCCGCAAACGGGATCTGCGCGGCCACATCGTCAAAGGCCAGCTTATGCAGCAGTTTCTCGTTCAGCTTCTGCAACTCCAGCACATCGTAATTCGCAGGTGCGCGCCCGAACTTGCGGAACTCAAAACTCTCCACCAGCGGCACGATATCGGCAAAGGCCTCCACCGCCTCCGACGTGCCCATCCGCGCCAGCATCGAGTTGATTGCCATCGGCATGATTCCCGCATCGCATAGCGCCCGTATATCGTTGCCCCCCAGCCGCTTGGACATTTCCCCGTCCTTGGTCTTCAAAAGCGCCATATGCGCAAATTGCGGCACGCTGAACCCCAGCGCCTGGTAGAGCTGCACCTGCACCGCCGTGTTGCTCACATGGTCTTCCCCGCGTATCACATGGCTAATGCCCAGCTCCCCGTCATCCACCACCGAGGCCAGCGTATACACCGGACCGCCGTCTTCGCGCACCAGCACCGGGTCGCTCATATGCGTGGGCCTGAACTGCGTATGCCCGCGTATCAGGTCGTCCCACACCACCGCGTCCTCGGTGAGTAAAAACCGGTAATGCGCCTTGCGTCCCTGGGCTTCCAGCGCCGCCTTTTGCTCCACCGAAAGCTTGAGCCCCGCCCGGTTATAAATCGGCGGCAGCCCCCGCGCGGCCAGCATCTTGCGCTGCACATCCAGCTCTTCGGGCGTCTCATAACAGGCATAAAGCCGCCCCTGCTCGGCCAGCATTTCCGTGGCAATGCGGTAGCGTTCAAACCGCTGCGACTGGTGCACCTCGCTGTCCCAGTTCAGCCCCAGCCACTGCAAATCCTCGTGGATGCCATCGGTGAACCGCTGCTCAGAGCGTTCCACATCCGTATCGTCGATGCGCAGCAGGAAATGCCCGCCCATTTTGCGCGCGAACAGCCAGTTCACCAGTGCGGTGCGGATATTGCCCACATGCAAAAAACCGGTGGGCGACGGGGCAAAACGGACTTTAACGGACATCAGGCTAAGCTCTTTCGGGGTATACAGCCCTTATACACTTGAATTGTATAATAACAATTGGGAATTTCCCCGCTGGCCGGGCCAGCCCGCGCACCACGTCAGCGCAATAACCTGATTTCATTGGAAAATCTCAGCGCCCCATATCCCGGCGGCTTTCGGCCATGGCATTCTCCACGAATTTGCCCACGAGGTTCATCCCCTGGCTCGCCATTTTCTTCAGCAAATCCTTGGAGCCTTCGAAAATCCCAAGCTGCGCCAGCGCGTAATTCATGTGCGCCGCGTCAATGCCTGCGATTTCCTTGTCCTTGCGCGCAACATGTTCTTTCAGGAACACCGCCAGCTTGGCGATATTCTCTTTCTTCTTGTGCTTCTGTGCCTGGAAAAACTGCATCAGCTCATGCCGCAAACCCTCCTCCTCCAGGTGCTGCACCGCTGCCATCACCTTCTCCACCGAGCCCTTCCCCGCCGCAAGCGCATCCAGCTGTGAAAGTAATTTGTGCAAATCCTTCACATCCTCATTCAGCTCATCCACCCGGTCAAGATAGTCCTTGTCAGCCATCGGCTTTAGCAGCGCCGCAAACAGCACCGAATAGCTCTGGTAAAGCTCGCAGATACGCTCCTTCACCGCGCGGGTGGGCCGCGGCGCTTTCATCATCAAATCCTTGTCCCGCACCGCCACCGGCATCACCGACGGCGAATACGTGGCGCTGTGCGGCTTGAACGAAGCCAGCGGCATCGAGTGCAAAAACCTCAGGCAGCTCAAATCATACGCCAGGAATTCAATGCTCAGCCGCCCCCCCGGCTCCTGGTGATGCGGCTCCTGGCTGGAAAAAGCCCGCACCGCGTCGTGGAAATGCTCAATGCGCGGCCGGTAATCCGCATCCCCCGCAAGCAGCTGGTATTCCGTCTCAATATCGAAAATATCGGTGTAAATGCGCGTCAACAGCGCAATAATCGTATCTTGTTCCGTAGGTGACAGTTTCATTTGAACGTCTATGCTAAGTCGTTAAAACCCTATCATAGTGCCCTTTTCCATGCCGGACAATACCTCTCTCGCCATCTATATCCATTGGCCCTTCTGCAAGTCCAAATGCCCCTATTGCGACTTCAATAGCCATGTCCGCGAATCCGTGGAACAGGACCGCTGGCGGCAGGCCCTGCTGAATGAGCTGGACTGGATGGCAGGAAAACAGTCCGGCAAAACCGTCACCTCCATTTTCTTCGGCGGCGGCACCCCCTCGCTCATGCCGCCTTCCACCGCCCAAAGCCTGATCGACCGCGTCGCCCAGCTGTTTCCCACCGCGCCCGATATCGAGATCACGCTGGAAGCAAACCCCACCTCCGTGGAAACCGCCACCTTCCCGGACTTCAAACAAGCCGGCATCAACCGCGTCTCCCTCGGCGTCCAGTCCCTCGACGACAAGGAACTCCAGTTTTTAGGCCGCGGCCATTCCAGCCGCGAAGCCCTTCACGCCATCGCGCTGGCGCAGAAAACCTTCGCCCGCTATTCCTTCGACCTCATCTATGCCCGCCCCAACCAGACCGTAGCCCTCTGGCAGCGCGAACTCGAAGAGGCACTGCAACACGCAGGAAAACACCTCTCCCTCTACCAGCTCACCATCGAAGAAAACACCGCCTTCCACCACGCCTATGCCAAGGGCGGCTTCACCCTGCCCAATGAAGAAGAAGCCGAAAGCCTCTACCGTGCCACCGAATCCATCCTCGCCGCCCGCGGTCTTCATGCCTACGAAGTCTCCAACTACGCCGCCTCCGGAGAAGAAAGCCGCCACAACCTCGCCTATTGGCAGGGCACCGATTATATCGGCGTCGGCCCCGGCGCGCATGGCCGCATCACCGTGAATGGCCGGCGCACCGCCACCTCCACACTCAAAAGCCCCGAACGCTGGCTGGAAAAAAGCCTGCGCGACCATAACGGCGTGGAAGAATGGCGCGAAATCGACCAGCCCACCGAAGCCGAAGAACGCCTCATGATGGGCCTACGCTTGAAAGAAGGCATCGGCTACCGCGAATTCGAGCAACAGACCGGCTTCGACCTACGAAACCACCTGAGCCCCGAGCGCCTCGCCCTGCACACCCGAAACGGATTATTGGAAAATAGAACCGACCGCCTTCAGGCCACGCTCAGCGGCAGGCTGGTGCTGGGCACCCTCACCGCCGAACTGCTGAAATAATTGTCCTAGAAATTCCTCAGCGCCGGGTCAATCACCTTAAACGCGTTATGCGACACTTCCATGATCGCCAGCCGCCGCTCCGACGTGCCGTCCGCATTCAGGCGGAATAGCCCGTTGGCTGGGCTCATGAATCCCCCCGGAACGGTAAGCGCCTCCGGCGTGATCGCTGCCCCCGGGTTGGACATGGAAATGGTCGCAACCAAGGTCACCGCGTCATAGGCAAGGCTGGCAAGCCGCACCGGCTTATACCCGTACGTCGCCACGAACCGCTTTTCAAACACCGAATACGAATCCGGCGGCGAGCTGGAGAACCACGCCCCGTCCATTTCCGGCATCTGCGCCACTTCCGGGTCGTCCCACAGGCCCGTGCCCAGCAGCTTGATCTTCGTCAGGTCGATCTTGCTGTGCTTCAGCGAGATCAGGATATTCTTAAGCTGGTTGCCGCCATCGGCGATGAAAATCGCCTGGAACCGCTTGTCCTCCGGCTGCCCCACATAAGCCTGCGAAAGCCGCGTCACCGCCGCGTCGATATTGGCCGGCGAAGGCGCATAGAGTTCCGCCGGCGAGACCGTGCCGCCCTTGCGCGTATAAGATTCCAGCAGCGTCTGCTTCACCTTCTCGCCGTAATTATCGTTGGGCGCAAGCAGCGCCACCCGCTGCAGGTTATGCAGGTAAGCATATTCCGCCACGCGCACCACCTGCTCCTCCGGCAGGAAGCCGAACAGATACACCCCGTTGCCCGCCACGGCGTGGTTGTTGGAGAAGGTCAGCATGTTGATGCCGCGGTCATGCAGCATCGGCGCCACCACCCGCACTGATTGCGAGAACAGCGGCCCCACCACGAAACTCGCCCCCTGGTCCAGCGCCTGTTTCACCGCCTTGGCCGAATCCGCGGGCGTGTTGCCCGTATCCTTCGGCATCAAAATCACCTGCGACTTGATCTGGTCGGAAGGAACCGTCAGGTAACTGTCGGAAATCGCCATCGTAGCGGCGTCCAGCATCGCGTTGCCCACTGCCTGGGAGTCGCCGGAAAGCGGCAGCAGCAGCGCCACTTTCAGCGCCGGTGCGTTGGCCGGAATCACCCCTTTCGGCTCCACCGGCGGTGGCGTCACCGTCATCGGCGTATCGGCCGCAGCCATGTTTTTCTGCGCTGCCGCCCTCTCGCGTGAGAAATCCGGGAATTCGCGGGATTCGCAGGCTGCAAGGCCCAGCAAAAGCGCAAAAACCGGAAGGGAGTAGAAAGGGAGTTTCATAAGCCAGGACCACGCGCTATAGTGAGGTGAATAATCCCATGGAAGCTAGCGTGAAACCACCACACAGTCAAACACAACCCACGGAAAATACGCTTTCTCCCGGGCTTTACATCGTGGCCACCCCCATTGGCAACCTGAAGGACATCACCCTTCGCGCCCTCGAGGTGCTTCGCGCCGCGCATCTCATCGCCTGTGAAGACACCCGCGTCACCGCCAAGCTCTTAAACCACTACGGCATCGACGCCCCCACCCTCTCCTACAACGACCACAACGGCGAGGCCCGCCGCCCCCAGATCCTGCGCGCCCTCGAAGAAGGAAAAATCGTCGCCCTCGTCTCCGACGCCGGTACCCCCCTCATTTCCGACCCCGGCTACAAGCTGGTGCAGGCCGTGCAGGCCGAAGGCCATCCCATAACCGCCCTGCCCGGCGCATCCTCCGTCATGGTCGCCCTCTGCCTCGCGGGGCTTCCCACCGACCGTTTCTTCTTCGCAGGCTTCCTGCCCGCAAAAGAAGAAGCCTGCAAAAAAGAATTGCAAAGCCTCTCCACCATTCCCGCCACGCTTATCTTCTTCGAATCCAACCGCCGCACCGCTGACACGCTGGCGTTAATGGCAACCATCTGGGCAGAGCGCAAAGCCGCCGTCGCCCGCGAGCTCACCAAGCTCTTCGAAGAATGCCGCCGCGGCACCCTCGCCGAGCTCGCCGTATATTATGCAAAAGCAGGCGACCCCAAAGGCGAAGTCGTTATCCTCGTAAGCCCCCCGGGTACAGAAGCGCCCACCGCCGAAGACATCGAATCCAAGCTCACACTGCTGCTGGCCACCCACAGCGTGAAAGAAGCCGCCACCATCATGGCCGAGCAAACCGGCCAGCCCCGCAAAGACATGTACAGCATCGCCCTGAAGCTCATGCAGCATGACAAGGAACCGTAAAGAAGCCCACCGCTACGGCCTGCGCGCCGAGATGTTCGCCAGCGCCTATCTCCGCTGCAAGGGCTACCGCATCCTCTCCAGCCGTTACCGCAACCATCTCGGCGAGATCGACATCATCGCTGCCAAACGCGGCACCCTCGTCGCCGTAGAGGTCAAAGCCCGCAAAACCATCGAGGCCTGTGCCGAGTCCGTGCCCCCCGCCAAGCAGGCCAAAATCGCCCGCGCGCTGGAAGGCTTCCTCGCCGGCCATCGCGCCATCGGCGGTAAATCTGCTGGACTTGGGCACGCCCGCCCCGATAAGATACGCTTCGACGTCATCTGGATGTCCCCCCGCCGCTGGCCGGTGCACATCAAAGACGCATGGCGAATGTAATGGAGAACCCGATGCACAAAATAAAACTGCTCACCTTCCTGCTTGCCTCTATGACCCTATCCGGCTGCGCGCCCATCATCATCGGCGCCGGGGGCGAAGGCGCGCGCGTGGCTTCGCAGGAGCGCAGCGCCGGTGCCGCCGTGGACGACGCGGGCATCGTGCTCAAGATCAAAAACCTCTACGCCCAGAACGATTATAAAGACCTCCTCGCCAACGTGGAAATCAAGGTCGTCGAAGGCCGTGTGCTGCTCACCGGCAATGTCGACAAGCCCGATTCCCAGATTCAGGGCGTGCGCCTCGCATGGCAGGTCAGCGGCGTGAAAGAAGTCATCAACGAAATCCAGATCAGCGACAAGGCGGGCTTCGCCAACTACGCGCGCGACGTCTGGATCAGCACCCAGATCAAAAGCCGCCTGCTCTTTGAA
>JANYCJ010000212.1 GCA_025360345.1 Alphaproteobacteria bacterium
CCCGCATGTCTCCAGCCCCAACCCCGATCCGATGACCCGCTTCATCGATGCACGCATCTATCCCAACGGCGATCTGCTGGCCATCTACCACGCCGATAACGACACCCCCTACGGCTACGGCATGATTAAGCTGGATAAGGATTCCAAGCTTCTCTGGTCTTTCGCCCAGAATGTTCATCACAACATGTACATTGCCCATGATGGCCGCATCTATACCCTGACCCAGAGTTATATTGATGACTACGCCACCCAGATCAAGCACTTCAAATCCCCTGTGCTCGCCGATGCCGTCACCATCCTCTCCCCCGACGGCAAAGAGCAAGATCGCATCACCATCGTCGAAGCACTGCTGGGAACGCCCTATGAACAGATGCTGAACAACACGGTTAGCAAAAACGATGACTCTAAGCACGACTATACCCACCTTAATTCAGTCATGCTGCTGGAAGACGACATTGCCCCCAAATTCCCGATGTTCAAGCCCGGCCAGATTCTGGTGTCGCTGCGCAACCTGAACGCCATCGCCATCATCGACCCCGAAACTAAAAAAGTGGTCTGGGCCATGAACGGCATTTGGAAACAGCAGCACGAGGCACAGTTCCTCGCCAATGGCCATATCATGCTATTTGATAATCTCGGGTTTACCAACGGCTCAGAAAAACCACGCTCGCGCATTCTGGAAGTTGACCCTGCCACCGGCGGCATCCCCTGGTCATATACGGGGCAGGGCGTTGACACTTTTTACAGTTCCTACCATGGCAGCGAACAAATCCTGCCCGGCGGCAATATCCTCACCGTAGAAACCGGCGAAGGCAACAAGCTCATGGAAATCACCCGTGATAAAGAGCCCGTCTGGCGCTACGTGGTAAGCCCGCGCAATTTCCGCCTCAACCCGCTGAACAATGCCCACCGCATCGCCAATGATTTCTTTGACTCCGACTTCTGCAAGGAAATCAACTGCCACGATTACAACCTACCCGACGTAAGAAAGCCCGGCAAAGAGGGTGATCTGGAAGAAAAGAAACGCCATAGGAACGGCATTCCTCCTAAGGATGAAGACTCGGCCGATGCGCCGCCCCAGGAAGATCAGGCTCCCGCCAACATAGACCCAGACCCCGTGCCCGGTGCCCACCCGCACGGAGACCCCGATGGCGATAACGGCGACGGAACTAAGGATTCCGACACCGACGATGATACGCGTTAATCGTCATATCGTCGATCAGCGGCGCGCTGCTATGCGCCTTTAGCAGCCGGTGCAATCCATTAATGGCAGCACACGCCGGCTGCTCCTTTGAAGCAATCGCGTCTTTCAGTATTTCGGCAATGCGTGAGTCAGGAATAAACGCGCCTTCGCTGTTGCGCGTCTCGATCAGGCAGTCGCTGAAAAACACCAGCATATCCCCGGGCAGGAACGCGCTATACTGTGTTTCATACGTGGCATTGGCCAGAATGCCCAGCGGGAAACCCCGCCCCACCAAAGACAGCGGTGCGGCTTCCGCCCTTGCGCATAAGATAGGCGAGGGCACGCCCGCGCTGGCATAAAGCAGGCAATTGGCCTCAATGTCGATAATCCCGTAAAACATGGTGGCGAATTCGGTTCGCTCTACCAGCGGGTGCAGGTGGCGGTTGAGCGTGGACAGGAACGTGCCGGGCTCGCCGCTGCTGTGGTTAAACTCCCGCATAATGGTGTGCATCCGGAAAATATTCATGGCCGCGCTGATGCCATGCCCGGAAAAATCATACATGTAAATCGCAAGCTTCGTGTCTGAAAGCGGCCGCATTCCCCAGCAATCCCCTCCCAGCAGGGAAGAAGTTTCGAAATAACTGCCGATATCGATGTCAAACACCCGCTCGCACATTTTCACCTGGTGCGCGGTGGGCATCAGCCGGTTCTGCATGGCTTTGGCGGCTTCCATTTCCATCAGGATCTGCATGTTGCAGCTGCTTAAATCCTGCATCAGGAATTTATTGGTCAGGTGCACCAGCACCCGCGCCTCCAGCTCCCTGCCGTCCACCGGCTTGGTAATATAGTCCGAAGCGCCGAGCTTGAAGGCGTTAAGCTTGTGCTCCATCTCGTCCAGCGCCGTCTGCACGATGATGGGCATACTGGCACCTTGAACGGCTTGCCGTTCATATCCAGAATGGGGTTGTAGCTGGCCTGTATCCAGATTTCCATCCCTCCTTTGCCTACACGCTTATACTCCGCCACCTGGAACTGCCCCCGGTTCAGCCCCTCCCAAAACTCCGTGAGTTCGCCTCCAGCACATGCTGCAGCTGCCCCATACTTTGTGCCAGCCCGCCTATCTCATTGCCTTTCGCCGCTTCCGGCAATGCCACAACCTGGCCTGCCGCCAGCAGCCGCAGCTTGGCCGCCAGCGCAGAAAGCGGCGTAAATAGCCAGTGGTTCATCAGGTAAGGTAGCGTCACCGCCCCCGCCAGTGTCACACCGGCCAATAGCGGATACATTTTCCGCGCCAGCCCCGTACTGCCCTGTTCCAGAACTTCGCTTCCCCCCAACTGCAGCACCAGCGCCATCGCCCGGTCAAGCGACCAGTAGCCAACCCCGAAACTGGCTGCCGTAAGCAGCGCGATGCCGCTGCTGGCAATAATAAGTCGGTTACGAAGCTGCATAGAATGGTGCATGGTAATCTCCTGTTTCCCGTTATGCGTGTGTTGTAATTTAGGTATGCCCGGGTGGGTTGTGTATGCGGGCGTGCCAAGACCGTTGCTGCTCATCATGATGTCCTTTTATTCCTGTGTTTCTTTGATATGCCTGAAATAAATCGGCTGGCTCAGCCGCGCATTGCGCCCAAGCAGCAGCCCCAGCGCCCGGAGCTGGTCTTTCGAAAGCGTGATCGGTTCTTTCATCACGCGCCATTGCACCCCTTCGGTGCAGGGCGGCCAGCTCAGCGAGCCTTCATAAGCGTAATAGCCACGTTTTTTCGGCAGAAGCCCCGCCACATCCACCTGCACGGTTTTTTCCGGCGCGCCCTTATGCGGCAGCGCCTCCACCACCGTCTGTAATGCGGCGTTTGCCGCGCCCGTCACCGCCTGCACCGCCACCACCAGTACCTGCTTGTCCGCGCTCTCATGAATGAACTGCATCTCCAGCGGCAGGTTCACGCCCTTGATGTCGTGCTCCGCCGGGGTATGGAAGCGCACCTGCCGCAGGCGGTATTCCGTGCCTTCGCTGCGCAGGGTGTTGCCATCCTTGAATTGCAGGATCAGGCTCAGCTCCCGCCATTGCTCCACTGCCTCGCTGGCTTTGTAATCAAATTGCATCGGCAGCATGGAGGTTTTCTGCGTCTCATCAATAGCCACCGGCGATTGCGCAGTGCCCACGGTGCATTTCGCATAGGCCGGGGACAGCAGCCCCCAGTCTTCATCGTCATTGGCCCCGCCGATATAGTCCCATGCGGGCAGCGCATCCTCTGCGCGCGCGCAAGGTATCAGCGCCAGCGCCGATAAGAATAATGCAGACAAGCGGGCAGGGCGCATAGCCTCTCCATACATAGGTGCCACCCCAGCATATCCGCATCCCGCCATGGCCATCAACCCTTAACTCCGTCCACCATCGCCATATCCGCCGATAGCAGCACCTCGATATGCAGCAGCACCACCATCCGCCCGTCAAACGCCAGAAGCCCGCTCACGAATTTTTCCGGTGCGTTGGTCTGGTTCTCCGGCGCGCCCTTAATGTCTGCGCTGGAAACCGTCAAAATGTCCGACACCGTGTCCACCAGCAGCCCGATGGTACGGCTGCCCACCGCCAGTATCACCACCACATGCTTTTCCGTGGCCTCCGTGATATTCCCGCCGAACCGCGCCCGCAAATCAAAAATCGGGATGATGATACCCCGCAGGTTCAGCACCCCTCGCATGTAGCTGGGCATGTTGGGAAGCCGCGTCGTTTCCGCCCAGCCTTTCACTTCGCGCACCATCATAATATCTACGCCATATTCTTCCTGCCCCAGCGTGAAGGTCAGGAACTGCACCTGATCGGCATGGGTCTGTGCGGCTGTTAATGTTGACATAAAAATCTCCTATGCTGCCAGCAGGTGAGGGGAGGGGGCATGGTTCATGCGCCGCAATCCCGCAATATCAAGGATGAGCGAAACCTTCCCGTCTCCCAGAATCGTAGCTCCCGAAACCCCCGCCACGGGGTCGGTGTTGTCTTCCAGCGTCTTAATCACCACCTGTTGTTGCCCTACCAGCTCGTCCACCACCAGCCCGATTTGCTCATGCCCGTTTTCCACCATCACCACCAGCGCCGAAGCCGCATCCTGCACCGCGCCTGCCACCCGGAACAGCCGGTGCACATACAGCATCGGCAGGATATTCCCGCGGATGTTAAGCACCGTCTGCCCGTCGGCCAGCTGGCGCACATCCTCGCGCCTTGGCCGCAGGCTTTCGATGATATTGGCAATGGGAATGATGTAGCATTCGCTGGCTACCCGCACGATCATGCCGTCGAGGATGGCAAGCGTCAGCGGCAGCGACACCACGAATTGCGTGCCCGCCCCTGGCATGTTGGTCACCGTCACCGTCCCGCCGATCCCTTCGATATTGCGCTTCACCACATCCATGCCCACCCCCCGGCCTGAAATATTCGTCACCTGCTCGGCGGTGGAAAACCCCGGCGCAAAAATCAGCTGGTCGATCTCCGCCTCGCTCAAAACCGCATCCTTCGGCACAATGCCGCGCTCCTTCGCCTTGGCCAGCACCTTGTCCCGGCGAATGCCCGCCCCGTCGTCACGCACTTCAATAATGATCCGCCCGCCCCGGTGCGAGGCTGAAAGCAGAATCGTGCCCATGGCAGGCTTGCCCGCTGCTTCGCGCTCCGCCGGTGCTTCAATGCCGTGGTCTATGGAGTTGCGCAGCATATGCGTCAGCGGGTCGGCAAGCTGCTCGATAATCGTCTTGTCCACCTCGGTGTTTTCGCCCGACATGCTAAGCCGGATGCTCTTGCCCAGCTGCCCGGACAAATCCCGCACCAACCGTGGCATCCGCGAGAAAATAGACTTCACCGGCTGCATCCGGATCGCCATCACCGCTTCCTGTAACTCCCGTGTGTGGGCGCTCAGCTCGTCAATCCCCCGCAGCAATTCTTCCGTAGGCCCGGCCTGCGTCGTCAGGAACTTGCTCTGCATCGCAAGCATCGCCTGGATAATCACCATTTCCCCAACCATGTTGATTAGCCTGTCCACCTTGTCGATATCCACCCGGATAGAGGCCGTGCCTTTTTGTGGCTCTGCGGCGGCCGGTTCAGCCGCAGCCTCCGGCGCTTTGGCCGCTTCCATTGCTTTGGCCTCGATCACCAGCTCGCATTCCCCGTCCACGAATTCGAACACCTCGCGGATGGCCGCCTCGCCCTTTTCGGTTGCAAGTGTGATCGCCCAGCCGAGGTAGCACTGTTCCACATCAAGTGCGTGCAGCGGCGGCACCTTGCTGCTATCGGTTGCCACGCCGCATTCCCCGAGCTTCCCCAGTTCCCGCAGCAGCAGCAGCGGCTCGCTGCCATGGGCAATCATTTCCGCGTGCGGGCGGAAAAGGATCCGGTAGGTTACCAACCCGGTCTTGGGTTCGGCGCCTTTCACCAGTGGTGCAGCCTGTCCCGGCATCTCGCACAGTCTTGAAAGCGCTGCTGCGACATCCTGCCCGTAATTCTCAGGCAATGCCGCATGGTCGCGTGCCGCCGCCACCATATGAAGCACAATATCGCGCGCTTTCAGCAGCAGGTCTGTCACCTGCCGGTTCACGGCTATTTTGCCTTCCCGCATCTGGTCCAGCAATGCCTCAAGGATATGGGTAAATCCTGCAATCGCCGAAAATCCGAAAGCGCCTGCCCCGCCTTTGATCGAATGCGCGCAGCGGAAAATGGCGTTCAGCTCCTCCTTGCCCGCGCCGGCATCCAGCCCCATCAGCCGCGTTTCCATGTCCGCCAGCAGCTCCATGCATTCGGTGATATAGGTGTCGCGGAACTGTTGCAGCTCATCAAACGCCATGGCTCATCCCCCGCACACCTTGTTAACAACCTGCACCAGTTTTTCCGGGTTGAACGGCTTCACAATCCAGCCTGTGGCGCCCGCGCTTTTGCCCTCCTGCTTCTTGGTGTCGTCGCCTTCTGTTGTGAGCATCAAAATGGGTGTGAACTTATGGGTGTTATGCGCCCGCAGGTTGCGGATCAGCTCAAAGCCATCCATATTTGGCATGTTCAGATCGGTGATGACCACATCAACCGCAAGGTTGCCCAGCTTTGCCAACGCATCTTTACCGTCCTCCGCCTCTATCACCTCAAAGCCCACCGATTTCAGCGTAAAAGAAACCATGTCCCGCATGGTCTTGGAGTCATCCACCGCCAATACTTTTTTGCTCATGCCTGTACCCCATCTATTAAAAGAAGCTCCTCCATCTGCATGATGGTCAGCGCGCCTGTAAAAGCGGCGGACGGATTGAGCACCGAAAACACTTTGCCCGCAGCCCGAAAACTGGTTCGTGCCGAAATAAGGCACTGTATGCCCGGTGTGGCAATGCGCTCAACCCCGCTGGCATCCACCCCCACATGGTGCTGCAGCGCAAGATGCTCCACCAAAACGCTGTGCAGCGCCGCGCAGGCGCGCATATCCGCTATGGCAGGCAATGAGTAAACCAAATCGTAATGCACCATCTCATCCCCCTGGTGAGCATAATTCAATGATAGTAAAAGAAATAAAATATACAACCAGTAATACTGGATAGCAGAGGGGGGTTTAAGAAAGTGTAAACATGGCCGAAGATTAAAGAAAAGAAATGGGAACGAACTTATAAGCGGGGG
>JANYCJ010000012.1 GCA_025360345.1 Alphaproteobacteria bacterium
GATGGCGGTGGCGACGTAGGGGCAGCTCATGCGCACCAGCGCAGGCGCGTCACTGGTGGCACAGACTACAACACAACGTTGTCGACCTTTGGTACCCACGGCACCCAAGTGATCTTCCAAAAAATCACCCACCTCACGCCCGCGCTCGCCTACCAAGCACACCACCACCAAGCACACCTCTAAGAAGCCTTCTTCCAAGACCACGAAGACTTCTAAGACCACCACCGAAAAGAAAGAAGAAACCACCACCACGGATAAGAAATAATCCAGTTTCTTCACTGAAAATGAAACGGCCAGGGTTTTCCCTGGCCGTTTTTTTATAGTGTTTCCGTTTGTTCCCCTCCCTTACCCCGCCATCATGTATTTTTTGTAATGTTGGCTCCACCCTCTTCTGTCCTTGTTAAGCGTATGCTAATAATTCTACGGCTCGACAAAAATGAAGCCGTCCATTAACACCACCAAGGGAGACTATCATGACTAAACTATCTGTCCTCGCACTGATCGCCGCATGTTGCATCACCGCACCCGCGCTCGCCGCCGACCCCGTATCGGCCACCATACCCTCCAGCACCTCGGCCGCCCCCGCAGACACCAGCGCCCCCACCGCCGACCATAAAACCGCGTGGGAACAGAAAAAAGCCGATAAGAAAGCCGCCTGGAAAGCTAAGCAGGATGAAAAGAAAGCTGCAGCTGCTGAAGCAAAAGCTAAAATAAACGAAAAGAAGCAGGATATCGCCAGCAAAAAGGCAGACCTGAAAGCCAATCATGAAAAGCAGGAAGCCGCGAAAGCAGACCTGAAAGCCAAAGAAACTGCGCTGAAAGCTGAAAAAGCAGACCTGAAAGCCAAAAAAGACGCGCAGCACGCTGAGTGGAAAGCGAAGAAAGACGCAACCACCCACGCCAGCAACACCACAACCCCTGCCACTACGCCTGCAACCACCGTTAAACAATAGCATTGATTGAAAAAAGAAAAGCGGCCAGCCCGGCGCTGGCCGCTTTTTTTATGCCCTATTTAGTTGTAATTACCTTGCCCTCGTCATAGCCTGAATCCATGAAAAACCCTCGCAATATCCTCATCACCGGTGCAAGCTCCGGCCTTGGTGCAGCACTCGCCCGCCATTACGCCGCTTCCGGCATCACCCTTCACCTTCAGGGCCGCAACCAAACCCGCCTCGAGGAAGTAGCTCAAGCCTGCCGCGCACAGGGTGCGAGCGCCCTTACCATGCTTGCAGACGTCACCGATGCCGCCACTATGGAACACTGGTTGCAACAGGCCGATGCCCAAACCCCTCTCGACCTCATCATCGCCAATGCCGGCATCTCCGCGGGCACCGGCCTCGCAGGTGAAACCAGCGCCCAGGTGCGCCACATCTTTGCCACGAATATTGACGGCGTGGTCAACACCGTCCAGCCCCTCCTGCAGGCCATGGTCTCCCGCCGGCGCGGGCAGGTGGCCATCATATCGTCGCTTGCTGGCATACGCGGCCTGCCCGGCTGCCCGGCCTATAGCGCAAGCAAGGCCGCCGTTCGCAGCTGGGGTGAAGGCCTGCGCGGCTGGGCGCAAAAAAAAGGCGTGGAAATAAACGTCGTCTGCCCCGGCTACATCAAAACCCCGATGACCGATGTCAACGACTTCCCCATGCCCTTCCTCATGGGCGCCGAGAAAGCCGCCGCCATCATCGCCCGCGGCCTTGCAAAGGATAAATCCCGCATCGCCTTCCCCGCCGCGCTTTATATTCCCTTGTGGTTCTTGTCCTGCCTGTCTCCGCGCCTTACCGACGCGTTTTTCGCCCGCCTCCCGGCCAAGCCCTCCGCACCCGTTTAAGCGGGCGCGCTGCCCCCTTGCAGCAGGTTCAGCCGCATGATCTGGCCAAACGCTTCCATCACCTGTAGCGAGGCATGGTAAATCGCTGGGTTTCCGAGCGTCTCCGCTGTAATGGATTCCGGGTAATAGCGGTAGATCGCCGCTTCCAGCTCCTCCAGCAGCGCCTCGTCCACCAGCACCCGCACCGTGGCCGCCAGCGCTTCCTGCTGTATCTGCGTCATCGCCACGCGCAGCCGCAGGCACGCAGGCCCGCCCCCGTTACGCATACTCTGTCGCAAATCCACAAAATGCACCTCGTCGAGGGGATTGCCCTCGTCCGCACATATTTGTTCCATCAGCTCTGCCGCCTTGCCCTCATATAAGGCCTGCGCTTCCACCGGCGCAATCAACGCCATCCGCCCGTTTGGCAATGAAATGATCTGGCTGTTGAAAAAATACGTGTGCACCGCCTCATCCACTGTAAGCTGCTCGTCTTCCACCACCAGCACGATCAATTCCCGGCCCGGATGCAGCCGCGCATAGGCCTCGTCTATATCCTGAAGCGCGCTGTGCCCGTGCTCAAACGCCAGCTCATGCACCAGCAGCACATCGGCATTGCTCACCGCGATCACATCGTTATGGAACACCCCTTCGTTAATCACCTCGGCATTCTGTCTCACGAAAAGCACTTCTTCCTGTGGCAGCCGGTGCTGCTGCTGCACCGCCCGGGAAGCCGAAAGGCTCTGCCGCGCCGACTCGGGGTCGCGCGCGCTGCCACTGGCCCCGAACACAAACACATGCAGCCCCTTTTCCCCATGTCCCGGGGAAAGCCGCATATGGTTTGCCGCGCCTTCGTCATGCAGCCCGGCCGCCGCCGAAAGTGGCGGGTGCACCACCGCATCCGGCACGCCAGCAAAAATCGCGGACAAAACCGTAAATGTATCTTCCGCCTCAATGCGCCGGTGCAGGTTGGTAAATAAATTCGCCGCCGTCAGGTGCAGCTTGCCATCCGCCGTATCCACCGAAGGCGAAACCGTCGCCGCGTTTGCCACCCACATCGCAGAAGCCGAAGAAGCCTTTTCCAGCAGCGCCGGCGCCTTCACCACCGCTTCGCGGATCATCTCCTCCTCGGATCCAGAAAAATGCAGCCTTAACAGCGGCATATGAGGCCTGAGCTGCGGCGGCAGCACCGCCACTTTCACACCCAGTGACAGCAACAACCGCATCAGCCCCAGCACTTGCAGCGCGGCCTCCTTTGGGCTGGAAACACTGCCCCGGTTCGTGCTAGAAGCAACATTGTCCGACGAAAGCCCGCCATAATGATGGGTCGGGCCGGGCAGTCCGATAAAAATGATTTCGTCCGTGGGATTCATAACCATAAGGCGCTTATGACACAGCTTTTACGCGAGATTTTCAACCACGATTTTGCAAAAACCGCCGATAATGCGGAGTTTTTGGCCATTTTCTTTGCCAAAACCCTCACCCTCCCCGATCTTCGCAAAGTCAGCGCCCATATCTGCGCCTCCAGCTACCAGCTGGATGGCAAAACCATCCCTGCCGCCCTGCTCATCAAGGGCAAGACCAGCCAACCTCCCCTCGTCATCCTCGCCCAGCTGCACGGCAACGAGCCAGCAGGCCTCGCAGGCATCCTCCTCGCCATGGCCTTAAGCGAAGCGGGACTGCTGCAAAATGATATCATCGCCGCCATCGGAAACCCCTTAGCCGCCACCCAGTATTTCGAAGCCCTCGCCCACAGTCCCCACGCAAGACAGGAAACCCGCGATGCCTTCCGCTGCGGCCTGAGCGATTCCGGTGCCCTGCTGCCGGACATGAACCGCATTCCGGTCGATTTCCTCACCCGCCCCGCCACCGACCACCACACCCTTCGTGCCCGCGAGCTATACGCCCTCGGCCTCCGTGCGCAAGGCATCCTCGACATCCACTCCGCCCGTGGCAACATGCTCTGCATTACCGACCATAAGCACGACGCGGAATTAAAAGCCTCCCCCATCCGCGCCCTCCTCACCCATCTGGCCGAGGCCATCGCCGCCCATGCCTCCGCCACCGTCAGTGTGCAAACCCTGAAAACCATCCTCCACCCCCTGCCCAACATCAAGTATCAGGTGGGCATCGAAGCAGGCCGCCACGAAGACCCCGCCGCACCTTATAATGCCGCAAGTTTCACCCTCGCCTTCCTTCACACCAATGGCTGGACCCCTCTCGCCCCCCGGAATGCAAATGACAGCAACCGCTTCGACGGCTACGAGGTCAAACCCCGCATCACCTACGCCGATCTCGACTACGGCGACACCCTCACCGCGCAGGACATGGTCTACATGGCCCGCCCCTGCCAGTCGGTCGCCTCCGTTCCCAACCGCAGCGACACCGTGATCGTGAAGCAGGATGGGCACTACGTGCTGCAAAGCCTCGCCGACTTCACCCACAAGCCCCTCGGCGCCATGGAATACGCCATCTACCAATATGATGAAATGGAACCCATCGAATCCGGCCAGACCGTCGCCGTTGCGGTTCCCTCAGGCACCACCTTCCGCACCCGCAGCGGCTTTTCCGGTATCTTCCTCAGCAAGTCGGCGGCACTTTATGATAAAGACCCCGCCGTAGGCCCATGGCCGGTGGCAGCCGATAAAATCGGCAATGTCAAATTCTGCTATCCCTGCCTCGTAGGCACTGTGCAGCTGGATTTTTAATCGAAATCCATCACCGTGGCCTGATGCTGGGCAATGCGCCGGTAAGCAACCGGCAGGGTAAAGGCCCGGAGCGGGTCGGCCGCGTTCAGTATCTCCCCCTCGCCCGAAGCTTTGTTCCCGCCAAACCCCATGCCAAAGGCCGGTGTGCCCGTTCCCTTCGGCGAATTAATCACCACATGCCCCGCCTCGCTGCCCGCGGCAAATACATCCGCCTCGCGCTGGCTTTGCGTATAAATCCCGCTCACCAGCCCTGCATTCTCCGGCGCGTTCAGCAGCGCCAGCGCCGCCTCCACCTCGCCATCATACGGGATGATGTATAGCAGTGGCGCAAACGTCTCCTCATGCACGATGGAACTTTGCCCCGGTATCACCACCAGCGCCGGCTCCACATAATAGGCCTGCGGCGCGGCAGCCGCCATCAGCCGTGCGCCGCCCCAGACAATGCCGCCCTGCTCCGCCGCTGCCTGCTTAGCCTTTTCAAAGAGCGCGAACGCGTGCCCGTCAATCAGCGGCCCGTAGCCATACGCATTGGAAGCCCCCTCCAAAGGGCTTGCCACCATGCCCGAGGTCACCAGCTGCGTAATATGCCGCTTGAATTCCCCCACCACCGCATCCACCTGGCTGCGATGCACGATCAGCCGCCGCGTATTGGTGCAGCGCTGCCCCGCCGTGCCGAAAAAGGAATTCAGTAAACTGTTTACTGCCCAGTCGCGGTGCGCGTCATTTATCTTCGCCGAAATCACCACACCGTTATTGCCCCCCAGCTCCAGGATTGGCGGGCATGGCGCCTGCGCCTTCTGCTCCAGCGCCATGCGTATCCCCCGCCCCATCGCCACGCTGCCCGTCGCGCTGATAAGCCGCACCTCTTCCGCAGATACCAGCGCCGCGCCCAGCTCCCGCCCGCCAACCAGCACCTGCAGCAAATCCGCAAAACCTCCCATTACCCGGTCAAACACCATCTTGTAGGCCAGCGCCGTCAGCGGCGTTTTTTCCGAAGGTTTCCATAATAACCCGTTGCCCGCAAGCATCGCCGGCGCAATCGTCCAGTTCGCCACTGCCAGCGGAAAATTGAAAGAGGTAATCAGCCCCACAAGCCCCACTGGTGGGCGCTCCTTAGTGCGCGCCATTCCGCCAAATTCCGGCAGCTGGGCATCTTTAATAGTCTTGGCAATAATATCGGCAGCCCCGTCCGCCTCCCCCAGCCCCTCGGCGGAAACCTTGCCGCCTTCAAGCAAAATCAGCTCGCCCAGCCCTTCGCGCATCCCCTTCACCGCGGCAGACAATTGGCCAAGCAGCTCCTCCCTTTCCGCGCGTTTAAGCAGTGCAAAGCGTGCCTGCGCCGCCTGCGCCGCCCGGATTTGAGCAGCCAGCAGCGCCCTCCGGTCTTCCGCCAGCGTTGCAATCACGCTGCCATCCGCAGGGCAGGTCACCACCAGCCCTTGGGCGGCCTCAGGTATGCTGCCCCCAAGGGCGGTAAACACAGCCTGTGCGCGGGCATGGGGAGATAGGGCGGTGGCATCGGTCATAATCGGTCCTTATAAAAAATGGCGCTAAGGAAAATAATATAATGCATCCCTCTGCCGAAAACCAACCGGCAATCAATTTCTTTAACCCTTATTTAACGATAATTATCTACCCTGATACCAAATTTCTATTGCCAATAATGTCAGGAAAAGTAAGACTAAACGTATAAAAAAATAAGACCCCCGCCACCGCCTTCGCAAAGGCTGGGAAAACGGGGTCCAGGGATTGAAAGTCATGGCCATCAAGAAAGCGCGCACTACCTCCCTCTTGCTCTCTGACAAGCAATGGCTTCACCGCGCTTCTATCATCATGCTCATCACTGTCGGCTGCACCCTCGTCGTCATGAGCAAGGCTGGCAACCCCGCCGTAAGCCGCCTGCGCACCCAGATCACCGATATCGCCGTGCCTGTTCTCGCCATCGCCGCCAGCCCCATGGACACGGTCCACAGCGCCGGCGTCTGGATCGGCGAAATGGCAAACCTCCGCGCCGAAAACATCAGCCTGACCAATGCTAACGCCGAACTGCTGAAATGGCAGGAAAAAGCCAAGGCCATGGAAGCGGAAAACCAGGCCCTGCGTACATTGCTCAATGTCGTGCCCATGAATAAAAGCACCTACATCACCGCCCGCATCGTCTCTGACATGGGTGGCCCCTACATGCACTCCGCCCTGCTCAATGGCGGCACCGATAACGGCATCAATAAAGACCAGGCCGTCATCAGCGAAAACGGCCTCCTTGGCCGCGTTGTGGAAGCCGGCAGCTCCTCCGCCCGCATCATCCTGCTGACCGACATCAATTCCCGCGTGCCCGTCGTCACCGAATCCACGCATGAAAAAAGCATCCTCATCGGCAACAACTCCGACACCCCCTCCCTTGCGTATCTCACCGCAGACAGCAAGGTCAAAGTCGGCGAGCGCATCATCACCTCCGGTGATGGTGGCATCTTCCCACAAGGCATTCCCGTGGGCGTAGTCGCCTCTGTGCAGAAAAACACCGTGACCGTCCAGCCCTTCGTGGACGCCACCTCCACGCAATATGTCAGCGTCATCGACTATTCCTTTTAATCGCATACCTTATCCGCTGTCATGATCCAGCCATCCAAAAGGCTTGAATTGCTGTTTCTGGGATCCCTCCCCGCCATCATCACCGCCCTCCTCACCGTCTGTTTCCTTACCTCCAAGCATATCGGCGGGCTGAACCATTTCATGCCTATCCTGCCCATCCTGCCTATTTTTTACTGGGGCATGATGCAGGCACGCGACATGCCCTACTGGTTTGTCTTCGCCATCGGTCTGGTCATGGATGCCGTCATGGGTCTGCCGCTGGGTCTCACTTCGTTGCTCTTCATCTTCTTCCTGCTGATGGTGCACGCCCAGCGCAAATACTTTCATAAAGAAGGCTTTGTCATTAAATGGGGTTACTTTGCCATCCTGCTCGGCATAGCGAGCATTGCCAACTGGGTGCTGCTATCCTTCTTCATTCAGCATTCAGAGCCTCTGCTGCCCGCACTTATCCAGTGGTTCCTCACCATGTGCTTCTATCCCTTCATGCATAAATTTTTCGACGGGCTATATGAATACATTCATTCCCGCCGCTGGCAGATCCTGCACGGCCACTGATCCGTTATCCGTTGAAAAACCGCCGCGCAACGCGCCCCTGCCATAAGCACAAACCGGGCGTCACCCCCAGCTCCATGGCCAGCGCCGCCTGCATGGGAAGCCCCGGCAGCTCATGCGCAAGCCCATACAGCCGCCCCAGCCCGCCCGTCACTACGATAAACGCCAGCATCCGCATCCCCGCCCCTTTACGCTCAATCTGCGGAATCAGGCTAAGGAAACACAGGCCGAGAGCAAACAGCAATCCCGAAAGATAACGCATATGGCTATCCATATCCGCCCCGCCCCCGCCCAGCATATCCGCCCCCAGCACCATGCCGCCCAGCCCGGCGCTTAACGGTACAATGCAGGCCGCTGCCACCGCAGTCTGCAACCATCGCTTCTCTGTTTCTTTGCTCATCATACCGCCACTATAATGCATAACAATCGCCACCGCTGCCTATTGTTTTTCACCCACACACCAGATATGCATAAGCGAGCATCCCTAACCGAGCCGAGCCATGCCTAAAGAGAATGAAAAACAACGCATCCTCACCCGCCGCGCGCTGATTTTCGGCGGGCTTCAGGTTGCGGCATTCTCTACCCTCGCCGGCCGCCTGTTTTACCTGCAGTTCATGCGCTCCAGCGAATATGCCACGCTGTCGGAAAACAACCGCATCAAGCTCCAGCTCATCGCCCCCGAACGCGGCATCATTCAGGACCGCTTCGGCGTCCCCATGGCCATAAACCAGAAGAACTACCGCCTGTTCATTGATTACAGCACCATCAGCCAGCAAACCTTCCGCACCACGCTGGAAAAGCTGCATACACTCGTGCCGCTGTCGGAAAAGAAAATGAAGCAGCTCACTAATACTCGCGTGTCCTCCGCCTCCATGCCCGAAATGGTCAAAGAGCACCTGACCTGGGAAGAAGTTTCCCTCATCGAGCTGCACATGCTTGAGCTCCCCGGCATGTATATTGACGTCGGCCAGATCCGCTACTACCCCTTCGCCGACCATGCCGCCCACCTGCTGGGCTATGTCGGCGCGGTGGATGAAAAAGACATGACCGAAGACCCGCTTTTGCGCCTGCCGGAATTTAAGATCGGCAAAAACGGTGTAGAAAAAATGATGGAAGACCGCCTCCGCGGCAAGGCGGGCATCCGCCAGCTGGAAGTCAATGTCCACGGCGTGCCCGTTCGCGAAATCGGCAAACAGCCCAGCGTCGCGGGTGAGACAGTCCCCCTTACTATTGATAGTGAATTGCAGGAATATGCCGCAGGCCTTGTGAAGGAGGAAAGCGCCAGCATCGTCTGCATGGAAGTGGATACCGGCAACATTCTTTGCATGGTCTCCATGCCCGGCTTCGACCCCGGCGCCTTCAGCAAAACAATCACCTCCGAATACTGGAAGCAGCTCAGCACCGACAAAAAAGGGCCCTTGCTCAATAAACCCATTAGCGGTCAGTATCCGCCTGGCTCCACCTTCAAGCTCATGGTGGGCCTCGCAGGCTTGAATGCTGGCACCATCACGCCTTCCACCAGCGTCTATTGCCCCGGCCATTTTTTTCTGGGCGACCACCGTTTCAACTGCTGGAAAGAAGGCGGCCACGGCACGGTGAATTTCCACGAAGCCATCGCCCAGTCCTGCGACACGTTTTTCTACACCGCCGGGGAGCGTATGGGCATTGATAACTACGCCAAGATGGCCCGCATCTTCGGCCTCGGCCAAACGCATGACATCGGCATAACAGGCGAAAAAACCGGCATCGTCCCCGACCCGGAATGGAAAATGCAGCGCTACAAGCAGCGCTGGACAGGCGGCGACACCATCAACTGCGCTATCGGACAGGGTTATGTCCTTTCCACCCCACTGCAACTCGCAGTGATGACCTCGCGCATGGTCAATGGCGGATACGCCGTAGAGCCCCGCCTCTTCGTGCAGCCCGGCACCGAAAAACCGGAATTTGTGCCACTGGAAATGAAAACCGACCTGTTAAGCGTCGCGCGTGATGCCATGAGCGCTGTCTGCAACAGCCAGAACGGAACAGCCTACGGAAAGCGCATCGCCGAGCCCCGCTTCATGATGGGCGGCAAAACCGGCACTTCTCAGGTAAGAAAAATCCTCGTGCGCGGCCAGAAACAGGAAACCCTGCCCTGGGAATCGCGCCACCATGCGCTGTTCATCGGCTTTGCCCCCGTGGATAAGCCCAAATTCGCCGTTTGCGTGGCCATTGAACATGGCGGCGGCGGCGCTTCAGCGGCAGCCCCCGTAGCGCGTGACGTGTTACTGAAAGTGCAGCAGATCGACGAAGCGAAAAACGCCACGAACCCTGCCTAATTGCCCAGTAGCCCCGCAAGGTTGAGGAAAGTAAGCATCAGGGTAAATAGCGGCAGGTACAGCCCGCACGCCACCGTCACGCTTACCTCGATCCAGCTTTTAGATCCGGTGATGTAGCGTATTTTCATGCATATGAGCCAATAAACCGAAATCGAAACCAGCCCGGTAATCAGCACAGAAGACAAAGGCTTAAAGCCCGTCAGGAAAAAGCAAACATTAATCATGCCGAAATACAGGTTCAGGAACGCCACCTTGCGCATCAGTTCAATAAGATGGTGCAACTCCTGCCCGATACGTGGCGCCGGCGCGGCAGATTTAACATCTAGCGGTGGCAGCATTTCATATCCCCCTGCATAAAGTGTGCAGCAGAAAGATTAACAAAGGCTTTAATTAGTTAACGCCAATACCGCTTTGAAGCAGAAAATGACCCTCAAAAAAACCCAAAAACCTCATCGCAATTAGCAATTGAATTTCAATAATATATTGAAGAAAAAACTCCCGTTTTATCATTGTGACAGTTTCATGAAACTTGCTGTTTACGGGGGTTGCCCGCTTGAGAAGCCATATCGCCCTGTGGTAGTGTAAGGAATGTAAAAAAGCGGGTTCAGCCGCGCGATGCTGCATGAGAAAAGCAGTACGCACAAAAACGATATCACCTTCCTTCGCAGGAAATTATGGCAATTTACGCGATCAAAAATGCCAGTTCTTTATTGACCACCGTGGAATTCGGCCCGGTGCCCGAAGGCAATTTCGCCTTTTTCACCGTAAGGAACGAACTGGCCCGCAGCGCCATCAAGCAATTCCTCACCTCCCCGTCCATGGGTCAGGAGCTCATCGGCGAAGCAGTGATGGACGGTAAACCTATGCTCATCACCCGTGGCAATAAATCCCGGGAAGAACTCCTCGACGTCCTGAACGCAAGCGGCAATACGCCGCAACTGGTGCGCCATGCCCGCCCCATTGACACATGGCGCGTGATTTCCCTGCTCGCAGTACCCGGTCAGGTGCTTCAGCTTTCGTCCAGCCTCATGCGCAAAAACAAGCGTATCGACTGGGGCTTGTTCTTTTTCGCCACCTCCAACCTGGTGGGCCACGCTATCACCTGGGTTTACGGTGCCCAGAAATCCGAGGATAATAACCGCCTCAACTATGTAAAGACCGAGGTGAACGCCACCCTGGATGAGTACCGCACGCCGGGTGAAACCCTTCCCGCCGTGTCCGACACCCGCAAAACCCTGCGCGAAGAAACCGAACAACTCAGCTTTGGCCAGAAGATAGACAAATTCCTTCGGCACAACTCCATTTATGTTGGTGAAATTGCCTGCCGCTATACTGGTGCCCTTGCGCTTGCATTCCCCGCAAACCGCGTGAAATGGGCGGCATTGAAGTCCAAGTCACTCCCGCAGGCTTACGAAATGGCTCGCAATGAATCAACCCTTGCCCATTTGGCAGGCCTCACCAGCGTCGCAGGCAAAACCACCTCCCTAATGGCGCAAACAGAAGACCCATACGATACCAAACCCAAATCCGCGCTTGAAAACTTCCGTGAAAAAATCGCCTTTCGCGCAGGCGGCTGGATGGAAGCAGGCGCTTTCGGCACCCTGACCTATGATGCGCTCACCAATCCTAACCGCCGCATCGTGTTCCGCGGCAAGGAATACCGCGATTATGTCGGCGGACTAGGCTCAGCCCTTTTCACCGCCCGTTACGTAGTGCGCAACTGGGCCAAATTCGGCGAAAAGCAGATCGACATGGACGAAGTCTACGCCCACACCACCGACGCGCTGGCAAAAATGCCGAAAGAGAAACTCTCCCAGCTTCTCGCCAGCACCGCAGCGGCCATTACCAGCCATTTCAAGGACAAAAACCTTGATTACGGCGAAGTCTATACCCGCCTGATGAACGATCTCTACAGCTACCATAAAATAACCGTGGAAAAAATGCCGTCCGGCCCCGAAAGCCACGTCATCAGGCTCAACGCCTTCCGCGAACCCCAGGATGCTGCCGCCTGCGCAAAGCTCTGTGCCTATGCCGACAACGAAAGGCCCTCCAGCTATGTGGATTCCCTGCGCGCTGCAGTCACCGAACCTTTGATAAGAAGAGGCGCATAAGAAAATGGCCGTCTATAATAACCTTAACAACCAGTCAACGCTCAACTCCGTGGAATTCACCCCCGTGTCGGAAGGCAATTTTGTCTTCTTCCACACCAAGCCCGGGCAGGATCAGGAAGCGTTCAAGAAATGGGTCACCAGCGCAGAGGTGGGCCAGAAAATTATTGCCGAAAGCACCGCAAAAGGCCAGACCGTGCTGGTCACCCATGGTGACAAGCCCAAAGAGCAGATGCTCGAAACGATCAAAGCCCACGGCGACGACCTGAAACTTCAGCTGCCTGAGAAAAAGATCAATCTGTGGAAATGGCGCGGCGTCATGAGCATGATCGGCCAGCCGCTGCAGTTCCTTTCCGGCTGGAACAAAACCGGCAAGCGCGACTACAGCATTATCGGCTTCGCCGGCCTGAACATGGCTGCAAATATTGTCAACATGACCTTCGGCGCCCAGAAGAGCGACGACAAGCACCGCCTCAGCCAGATCAAGAACCAGCTAAACGATGAGCTGGGCGAAAAAGTCACCACCGTGCAGGAGCTTTTCCGCGTAGATGAAAACCGCGCAGCCCTGCGCCACGACCCCGAAGGCCCCAAATCCGCCGGCCAGAAGGCTTCCGAGTTTATGCAGCGCAATTCCGTGACGCTGGGCGAAGTGGGCCTGCGTTACCTCGGCGGCATTTCTCTGGTGGCTCCCGTCACCCGCTGGCAAAGTGCGGCAAAAATCCTGTCCAAGGACAAATCGCTCGTTAAGGCGCTTTCACATGTCGCAAACCCCGACAAAAAAACCTTCATCGCCGGCAGCTTCTGGCTGGCGGGTAAAACGGTTGCGTTCTTCGCTAAAACCCCCGACCCCTATAACCCGGAGCCTAAAAGCACCATAGAAAATATCCGCGAGAACTATCTGTTCAAGGCCAGCACCCTGTCTGAAATGGCCGGTGCGACCTTCCTCGCCCATGACCGCATGACCAACCCCACGCGCAAAATCAAGCTGGGCAATAAGGTGTATCAGGATTATCTCGGCGGCGTCGGCGGCCTTCTCTTCGCAGGTGCCTTCGCCATGCGCCTGAACGCGCCCTATGGCGTAAAAGAACTGAACATGGACGAAGTCTACGCCCATGCCACCGACACGCTGGCAAAAACCCCGCCTGAAAAGCTACCCCAGCTCATGGCAGATACCGCTGCCTACCTCACTGAACACCTCAAAGACCAGAACGTCCAGTTTGGCGAAATTTATAACAAGCTGATGGCCGATCTCTACCGGTATCACCACATCGCCCTGGACAATCTGGGCACCGAACCCGACGAACGCCGCAAGCATCTTATAGAGCAGGCTGCAGCCACTTCTGCGGAGGCGCCCATGGCTGAAAAATATGCTGCCCAGCGTAAATCCATCGCTCCTGCGGATATCGCCGCCTCCAGCGCCACAGGAAATTTCGCAGAACGCGTGAATCAGCCCGTAGACGCGAAAACTCAGGGCGTCGGCGTTTAATTCCTGTTTAAGGATGAGTCCACAGCAGCATAGTTCAAGGCTGCGGCAGGACTTTTAAAACAAGCCCCAGAAATTAGTCTTAAGCCGTATCACATGCAGGATATTGGAAAAATCATCCCGCCATAAATAATCCGGGTCGTAAGTTTTGAGCCGGACCCAGCCGCTATCGATTTGCCGCAGCCGCTGAAGGATGTTGGCATTGCGCGTCACTACCGTCCACTCCGCATAATCGCCAAGCGGGTCGCCCTTGGGGTCATACTCGTAGTAATACGCATAGGCGCCCAGCTCCCTCGCAATGGTGCTCACCACCGGCGCCAGCTTCAAATGCCGGTTGGTGATATGAATGGCCACCGCACCGCCGTCAGTCACCTTGTCCAGATACATGGAGATAGCTTCTTGTGTCATTAAGTGCACCGGCACCGCGTCAGAGGTAAATGCATCCGCGATAATCAGGCTATAATACCCATCCGGCTTTTTAGAGATTCCGATACGCGCATCCCCGATCTCTACATTTTTCGTAGGCGGGCAATCACGCATATAGGTGAAAAGCGATTCCGTCGTGGCAATCTTGAGCACCAGCGGGTCAATTTCAAAAATATCCATCACCTGCCCCTTTTGGCCATAACAGGCAATAGTGCCCACACCCAGCCCCATCAGCCCGATCGGCTTCATATGCGTGCGCGGGTCAATATCGAGTGCGGTAAACAGCATTTCCAGCGGCGGGTAATACGAAACCGGGTTCAGCCGGAACGCCTCGTCCAGCGACTGTTTCCCATGGTCGGTCGTGCCATGGCGGAAATAATTGGCATTGTTATAAGAACGGTAAAACACCCGGTTTACACCAAAGATATTGCGCTCGTTAAACAGGTAAACATTCGTGTTATAGGGGACTAGCATCAGCTCCGCACCCAGGATCAGGGCAATGAACAGCGCCGTATTTACCAGCTTCAGGCGTTGCGCGCCAAAGCACAGCATCACCACCACCACCATGCGCCACAGCTCATAAATCACCACCCATATCCCCGCATGGATATCGCCCTTCTCCTGGTGCAATAGTACCGCCAGCCAGTCCGCGCGCACAATCAGCAGGTAAAACCCCACCGAAACCGCAATCGCCGCAACCGCGGGCATGTAGGCCTTCCACCGCAGCATGTTATGTTTCAGCAGTCCCAGCGGCATACACACCAGCACGCTGAGGAATATCATCAGCGGGTATTCCGTAATTTCATGAAAAATATTCGGCGCCACGAACGTATTGAACACCCCGCCCAGAACACCGCCGAAAGACACCCACAGGTAAAAGCTGGTAAGCTGCGAAGCCGCCGGGCGCGACTGGCTTAAATAGCCGTGGCACGCCATCGTAACCACAAAAAATGCCGCCATATGCATCAGCATCAGCCACATGTCATATTCCTGCCACGCCACAATGATAAAAATAATCGTGGTCGCAACCGGGATGTGTAGCCAGCGGCAGGTATAAAGCCCGATAGGCCTGTCGGCAAATACCAGCACAAACGTCAGCAGGTACAGCGCCAGCGGGAACACCCATAGCAGCGGCATGGAAGCCACATCCGTGCTGATATACTGCGTCACCCCGTAAAGCAGGCTGGACGGCACGAACGAAAGCGTGAGCCAGTACAGAATGCGGCGGGCGGGAATCTTCTCCCCTTTTCCCGCATCCACGGCCTGCGCCCTCACATTGTGGTTCCTGTAAAGCCTCACCCCTGCTACGGCAAACAACGCCGCAAGCATGGCAAATCCGCCATGCAGCAGCGACAACTGCTCGGCACGGTTGAAATTAGGCTCTACCCAGATCAGATATGCCAGCAAAGAGCCAAAACTGCCCAGATTGCTCGCCGCATATAAAAAATAGGGATTAGCCGACCTCCTGTGTCCAGCCATGGAAAACCACCCCTGTATCATCGGCGCGGTAGCGGAAAGGGCAAAAAACGGCACCGCAATGCTCACCATAAGCGTGCCCATTAGCCATAATAGCGGGTGGGCAGCCGCATCCACTAAACCGGAGCCGGAAAAAGAAGATGGAAACAGCAACAATGCCACCAGCAGCACCCCCAGGTGCATCTTCACCTGTTGCCTGGGCTGCAAATGCTTAATCGCCGTATGCGAATATAAATATCCCCCCAACAACAATGTCTGGAAAAAAAGCATACAGCCATTCCACACAAAAGGAGCACCGCCCAGCACCGGCAGCACTGCCTTAGCAGCCATCGGCTGCACAAGGAACAACAGGAACGCCGAAAGCAGGGAGATACAAAAATAGAGAGGAACGAGCATTAAAAAACCCTTACATGAGCAGCCGCGCATAGCCCGCAAGCTACTCAATATACACTAAAATTCTCTTACCTTAAACAGAAAACCCAGCATCGGAGTCAGTTTATAACTAAATAAGTTACAGGATATTTATTAACGCTTAGCTAGTAAAATTTGTTATGGTTACCCATATACTATAACACCGCAACACCAACGCGATTGAAAGAATGAATTACATGCTGACTCGTAATAACGCCTTCAAAGCGGCCTTGCTGGGCTGCGTGCTGGCGCTGACCATCCCTTCCCCCTCCTCAGCAGCGGAAGCAAGCTCTCCAGAGGCAGCGGAAAAATCTGAAAGCCTCAAGGCCAAGGAGGATTACGCACGCCACTTCGCCCAGATGGTTCTTGCCATCGTGCAGGACAACAAGAAAGACTTCGACGAGCGTAAAACTGTGCTGCGTGAAGCCTTCAGCAATTCCGTGGACATAGACTGGATCGCAAAATTCGTGCTCGGCAATAGCTGGGCTCGCGCCACCGACGAGCAGCGCAAGAAATACATGGCGCTATACCGTAAATTCCTCACCGAAACCTACGTGGCGAATTTCGCTGAAAATCCCGACAAGCGTATCCGCGATATAAAAATCAACAACGTCAACGAAGACAGCGCCGATGATTTCACCGTCCACACCCAGATGATGCTGGCAGACATGGAAGACATGCGCGTAAATTACCTGGTGAATATCAACGACAACCACTACCGCGTCCGCGACATCGCCATTGAAAATGTGAGCCTCATCACCACGCACCGCGCAGAGTTTTCCCAGCTCGCCAATGCAAAAGGCGTAGATGGCGTCATCGCAGAGCTGAGCGCACGCCTCGAAAACATGAAAAAAGATGAAGCCCAGTTTTCCGACAACGCACCCCGGCACTGATTACGGCGGCATGTCAG